>NZ_JBBDNQ010000027.1:0-2627 GCF_040877505.1 Pseudohongiella sp. | reverse complement strand
TGCATATTCTGCCCCATTCCGATCACTGATTCTGGTTTAATCCGATCACCCATTCTGGAAGTATTCGATCACTGATTCCGGTTTTATTCGATCACTTTTTCTGGATTTCCAGAATCGATGATCGGATATTTCCAGAATCCTGCCTAACGCATTGTTTTAACTAAATTACTGCTATCCTTCTGAGCTTTTTTGGTCAGGGAGATCGGCGGTGGCGAGAAAGAGGTTAACAATGCGTAAAATTAAAGACATCCTGCGCCTGCGTCAGGAGGCAGGACTGAGTTACCGCAGCATCTCCCAGGCGCTGGACATAGGCTATGGCACGGTGGTCGATTACCTGGAGCGAGCGGAGAAGGCCAGCCTTGGGTGGCCCTTACCCGTCGATCTGAATGAGCGCGATCTGGGCCGGTTGTTATTCCCCACGCAGCCACGAACCGGACAGCGCCGCTTTGCTGAGCCCGATTTTGTGGTAGTGCATCAGGAGCTGCGCCGCAAGAGCGTGACCAAGCAATTGCTGTGGCAGGAATACCGTCAACAGCACCCCGATGATGGCTACAGCTACGCACAGTTCTGTCACCGCTACCTGAAGTGGCTGGGCTGCCAGCAGCGTAGCATGCGTCAGTTGCACCGCGCCGGTGAGAAGCTATTTGTCGACTACTGCGGACCGACGATGGAGGTGGTGTCACCAGATACCGGTGAGATCCGCCGGGCACAAATCTTTGTGGCGGTACTTGGCGCTTCTAACTACACCTTTGCCTGTGCCAGCTGGAGCCAGAAGCAGCAGGACTGGCTCAGTGCACATGTCCAGGCACTGACTTTCTTCGGCGGCGTGCCCGAGATCATCGTACCGGACAATCTTAAAAGCGCCGTGCGTAAAACGCACCGCTACGAGCCGACGATCACCGCCAGCTATCAGCAGTTGGCGGCCCATTACCAGTGCGCCATCATCCCGGCCAGGCCGTACAAGCCCAAGGATAAATCCAAGGCCGAGGTGGCGGTGCAGATCGTTGAACGCTGGATCATGGCGCGGCTTCGCCATCACACGTTCTTTACCCTGGCCTCACTGAACCAGGCCATCCAGGCGCTGCTGATCGATCTTAATGAACGCCCTTTCAAGAAGCTGCCGGGCAGTCGGCGAAGCCAGTTCGAGCAACTGGAGAAACCGGCGCTGCGCCCCTTGCCCAGTCAGCCCTATCAGTACGCTGAGATCAAGCAGGCACGCGTGCATATTGACTACCACGTCGAGTATGACAAGCACTATTACTCGGTGCCACACCATCTGGTCAAGCAGCCGGTTGAGGTCCATGCCAGCGATAGCCTGATCAGCTTCTACAGCCACGGTCAACGCGTGGCCAGCCATGCGCGCAGTTACCGTCAGGGCGCTCACAGCACCTGCGCTGAGCATATGCCAGGTACTCACCGCGCAGTGCACGAGTGGTCGGGGGAGCGCTTCGTGCAATGGGCCAATGAGATCGGTTCACACACCGCTGAGCTGGTCAGCCACTTGCTTGAGCGCAAGCGCCATCAGGAGCAGAACTATCGCAGCGTCCTGGCGCTGCTGAGCAACGCGAAAAAGTATGGTCGCGCCCGTCTCAATCAGGCCTGTGGCCGGGCACTGCAGATCAACTCGCCCACCCGCAGCAGTGTCGAATCCATCCTAAAAAATGGTCTGGATCATCTCGCCCTGGAGCGCTCAGTTGATGAACGGCAGGAGGAGCTTGACCTTGATCATCATGAGAACGTTCGCGGCCAGCACTATTACCACTAACATTATAATCAGGAAAAACAATCATGCATCACAATCAAACCCTGCAAAGCCTGCGTGCACTTAAACTCACCGGTATGGCCGATGCCCTGGAGCAGCAGCACGCCCAACCCTCAACCCATGAGGAGCTCGGCTTCGATCAGCGCCTGGCTTTGCTCGTTGATCGGGAAACCACGCATCGCAACAATAACAAAGTGACCCGGCTACTGTTGAACGCGAAGCTCAAGCTGCAGGCGTACCCGGAAGACATTGATTACAGTCATCCCAGAGGGTTGCACAAGAGCCAGTTCGCCGAACTGCTTGGCGGCAGCTGGATACATCAGCATCACAACGTGCTGATCACCGGCCCCACCGGCTGCGGGAAGACGTACCTGGGCTGCGCACTGGCTACACAGGCCTGTCGTCATGGCTTCAGTGTGCGCTACTTCCGCACGTCCCGCCTGCTTGAAACACTCAGCATCGCTCATGGCGATGGCCGCTTCGCCAAACTGATACAGCAACTGGCCAAAACCGATGTGCTGGTGATGGATGACTGGGGCCTGGAGAAAATGACACTGGGTCAGCGCAATGACCTGCTGGAGATCATGGAGGACCGCCATGGGCAGCGCTCGACGCTGATCACCAGTCAGTTGCCTGTGAGCCAGTGGCATCAGAGCATCGGCGATGCCACCTTGGCTGATGCCATCCTGGACCGGCTGCTGCACAACAGCCACAAGATAAAACTCAAAGGAGAATCGATGCGAAAAACCATGAGCAAAATGACTGAATCCGATCAGTCACAGTGATACTATCGGCAACGGCGCGTTAGGCAGATCCGGTGATCGAATAAAACCGGAATGGGTGATCGGAATGACCGGAATACGCA
>NZ_JBBDNQ010000026.1:0-15128 GCF_040877505.1 Pseudohongiella sp. | reverse complement strand
CCAATCGTGCCAACGTTGACGTGTGTCTTTTTACGTTCGAATTTACCCTTCGCCACAATAACACCTCACAAAACAAGTCTTAATAATTAAAAAATCCAGCGCCCCGGCAATCAGCCTTTGTTCTTGTTGATGATGCCTTCAGCAATATTTGACGGCACTTCACCATACTTCAGGAATTCCATCGTATAGGTCGCACGACCCTGAGTCGCAGAGCGCAGATCGGTGGCATAACCAAACATTTCTGACAACGGCACTTCAGCATCGATAACCTTGCCGCTGGCCGTGTCATCCATACCCTGAACCATACCGCGACGACGGTTGAGGTCGCCCATGACATCACCCATGTTCTCTTCGGGCGTGACAACCTCGACTTTCATGATGGGTTCGAGCAGGGCCGCGTCAGCCATCAGGGCGCCTTTCTTGAGCGCCATGGAGCCGGCAATCTTGAACGCCATTTCACTGGAGTCAACATCGTGGAAGGAACCGTCAAATACGGTGACCTTCATCGCCAGCAGCGGATAACCGGCCAGACAGCCATTCTTCATCTGCTCCTGCACACCCTTGTCGACAGCGGGAATGTATTCACGCGGAATGGCGCCGCCCACGACTTCGTTGACAAACGTGTATTCTTCGTCAGCCGGCAGCGGCTCAAGACGCAACCAGACGTGACCAAACTGACCACGACCACCAGACTGTTTGACGTGTTTGCCTTCCACTTCCACTTTCTTGCGGATGGTTTCACGATAGGCAACCTGCGGCTTGCCGATGTTCGCCTCGACGCCGAACTCACGACGCATACGGTCGACCAGCACGTCCAGGTGAAGCTCGCCCATACCCGAGATGATGGTCTGACCTGATTCCTCGTCGCTCTCAACCCGGAATGAAGGGTCTTCCTGAGCCAGTTTGCCCAGTGCGATACCCATTTTTTCCTGGTCAGCCTTGGTTTTTGGCTCAACGGCAACAGAAATCACGGGATCCGGGAAGTCCATCTTCTCCAGCACAACAATGCGATTCGGATCGCACAGGGTTTCACCCGTGGTGACGTCTTTCAGGCCAATTGCAGCAGCGATATCGCCTGCCATCACCTGCTTGATTTCGTCGCGGTTGTTGGCGCGCATCTGCACCATACGACCCACGCGTTCTTTTTTGCTCTTGACCGAGTTGAAGACTGCGTCACCTGAATTCAGCGTACCGGAATAAACCCGGAAGAACGTCAATGTACCCACGAACGGGTCAGTCGCGATCTTGAACGCCAGCGCAGCAAACGGCGCCTCATCACTGGTTTCACAAGCAATCACGGTACCGTCTTCCAGCGTACCTTCAATATCTTTTACTTCAGTCGGGGACGGCAGATAGTCAACAACCGCATCCAGTACCGCCTGCACACCCTTGTTCTTGAATGCAGAGCCGCAGAACGTTGGCACAATTTCGTTCGCCAGCGTGCGCTGACGGATACCGGCCTTGATCTCTTCCTCTGTCAGCTCTTCGCCTTCCAGGTACTTGTTCATGACTTCTTCATTGGCTTCTGCCGCCGATTCAACCATAAACTCGCGCCATTTCTCGGCAGCTGCCTGCATGTCGGCAGGAATCTCTTCGTAGGTCATCGTGATGCCCTGATCTTCCTCGCTCCAGACGATACTTTTCATCTTCACGAGGTCAACCACGCCACGGAAAGTCTCTTCCGAGCCAATTGCAAGCTGCATTGGCACAGGCACTGCGCCCAGACGCTCTTTCACCTGTTTGACCACTTTCAGGAAATCGGCACCGGCACGGTCCATCTTGTTAACAAAGATAACGCGCGGTACTTCGTAACGGTTAGCCTGGCGCCATACTGTTTCGGTCTGAGGCTGCACACCGGATGAGCCACACAGCACAACCACAGCACCGTCCAGAACACGCAGGGAACGCTCCACTTCAATGGTGAAGTCCACGTGGCCGGGAGTGTCGATTACGTTGACACGGTGTTCTTCATACTGCTGATACATGCCCTTCCAGAACGTTGTTACCGCAGCAGAGGTAATGGTGATACCACGCTCCTGCTCCTGTTCCATCCAGTCCATGGTTGCAGCGCCGTCATGAACCTCACCGATTTTGTGGTTCATACCCGTGTAAAACAACACGCGCTCTGTCGTTGTTGTTTTACCAGCATCGACGTGAGCGACGATGCCGATGTTTCTGTACCGGCTTAGGGGGGTTCTTCTGGCCACAATCACACCTATATCATTAACTTAATGGATTTATTGAACTAATCAGAAACGGTAGTGCGAGAACGCCTTGTTGGCTTCCGCCATACGGTGCACATCTTCACGTTTCTTGACGGCACTGCCACGACCCTGGGCCGCATCAGAAATCTCGCCAGCCAGGCGCAATGCCATGGACTTTTCACCACGCTTGCGCGCGTGCTCTACCAGCCAACGCATGGCCAGTGCACTGCGGCGCTCAGCGCGCACTTCAACAGGCACCTGATAGGTCGCACCACCTACCCGACGCGACTTCACCTCAACCATCGGTGCAATTGCGTCCAGCGCCTTCTCAAAAGCTTCCAGGGCATCTGTGCCTGTATTTTTTGCCACTACATCCAGCGAACCATAAACAATTTTCTCGGCAACGGATTTTTTACCGTCTTCCATTACGTGGTTCATGAACTTCGCCAGGATTTTGCTGCCGTACTTTGCATCAGGCAGAATTTCACGTTTTGCCGCCACTCTTCTTCTGGGCATAAATCACCTCATCAATTCAGGTCGATCTGCGATTCACCCCGATGCGGTTGCACCGGCGCCACACAGCCTTACTGGTAAAAATAAACTTGCTTCAAATCAAGATTTTGGACGCTTGGCACCGTACTTGGAACGACCCTGACGACGTGCTGCCACGCCAGAGGTATCCAGGCTGCCGCGCACCGTGTGGTAACGCACACCGGGAAGGTCTTTTACCCGACCGCCACGAATCAGGACCACCGAGTGTTCCTGCAGGTTGTGACCTTCACCACCGATATAGGAAGTGACTTCGTAACCATTGGTCAAACGCACACGGCATACCTTACGCAGTGCAGAGTTTGGCTTTTTGGGTGTTGTTGTGTAGACGCGGGTGCACACGCCTCGCTTTTGCGGGCAACCTTGCAGGGCAGGTACGTCACTTTTGACGATCTTGCTCTGTCTTGGTTTACGAACCAACTGGTTGATAGTTGCCATTCATTACTCCTGGACTTGTTGTGTCAAACTTGGCATATAAATACAAATATTCTGGGGTGTAGACCCCTGCTGCGGGCTGTAAAGGCCGCAGTTCAGGAAAATCCCCAGAGTAAAGGATGCGAGAGTTTAAAGATCTCGCACCCTGTAGTCAACTTAAATAGCCAACTGGTTTAGCAAATCGAACCGGGGCGGCGATTGCTAGACCCCGGTTTTCAAAGCCTCGGTCAGCGCCGCTTCGACTTCGCTTGCTGTCACACCCGGGCTTTCTTCGAAAGCCTTGTTGGCAGCAGATGCCTGGCGGCGCGCTTCGTGATAAGCCAGACCGGTACCCGCAGGTATCAGTCGACCCACCACCACGTTTTCTTTCAGGCCGCGCAGGAAGTCGCGCTTCCCGGTAACGGCGGCTTCGGTCAGAACCCGTGTCGTTTCCTGGAACGATGCCGCAGAAATGAACGACTCGGTAGCCAGCGACGCTTTGGTGATACCCAGCAACTCGCGCTGGTATTGCGCCTCAATCTTGCCAGCCGCACGCAGCTTGTCGTTTTCTTCCAGCACCTGGGTGATCATGACCTGCTCACCACGTATCAGGCCAGAATCGCCCGGCTCCCTGATTTCCACTTTACGCAGCATCTGACGCACAATAACTTCAATATGCTTGTCGTTGATGCGCACGCCCTGAAGTCGATAAACTTCCTGAACTTCGTTGACGATATACTCAGCCAGCGCTGACACGCCTTTGAGGCGCAGAATATCGTGTGGCGAGGGCGGACCATCGGAGACCACTTCACCTTTTTCGATGAATTCGCCCTCGAATACTGTCATGGCACGCCATTTCGGAATCAGCGCTTCATAGTGCGAGCTGCCGTCCGGCATGGAGTCGCCTTCCTTCGGGGTAATCATCAGGCGACGCTTGCCTTTGGTTTCCTTACCGAAGCTGACGGTACCGGAGATTTCCGCCAGAATGGCCGGCTCTTTCGGCTTACGCGCTTCGAACAGGTCAGCAACTCGCGGCAAACCACCGGTGATGTCACGCGTCTTGGAACCTTCCTGAGGAATACGGGCAATAACGTCACCCACATTCAGTTCGGCGCCATCCTGCACCCCAATGATGGAGTTGGACGGCAGGAAGTACACTGCAGGCATTGAAGTGCCCGGAATGTTGATCTCCTTGCCCTTGGCATCCAGCAGGTTAACCGCAGGACGCAGCTCTTTTGCTGCCGTGGGTCGTTCGGCCGGATCAATGATCGAGAGACTGGACAAACCCGTCACCTCGTCGGTCTGACGACGCACGGTGAGGCCTTCTTCCATGCTGGAGAACGCCACTTTACCCGCCACTTCGGAAATAATCGGGTGGGTGTGCGGATCCCAGGTTGCTACAACCTGACCGGCCTCCACTTTGCGATCTTTGGCAAGTGTAACCACCGCACCGTAGGGCAGTTTGTATTTTTCGCGTTCACGGCCTGATTCATCGTTGACAATCAGCTCGCCTGAACGGGATACCACCACCAGACCACCAGCCACGTTCTGCACTGTCTTCATATTGTGCAGATGCACCATACCGGTAGTACGGACCTGAACGTTGTCAGCAGCCGTTGCCCGGGATGCTGCACCACCGATGTGGAAGGTACGCATCGTCAGCTGCGTGCCCGGTTCGCCGATTGACTGAGCGGCAATAACGCCGATAGCCTCACCCACGTTAGCGAGATGGCCACGAGCCAGGTCGCGACCATAGCACTGTCGGCAGATACCAAAGCGGGTGTCGCAGGTAATTGCCGAGCGGACATATACTTCGTCGATACCCATGGTTTCCAGTCGCTCAACCATCTTCTCGTCAAGCATGGTGCCAGCTTCGATCAAAACCTCACCGGTCTGTTGATCCACTGCGTCACGGATCAGCACACGACCCAGTACCCGCTCGCCCAGCGCGGCAATGATGTCGCCGCCTTCGATGATCGGGCTCATGACCAGGCCTTCCTGAGTACCGCAATCCTCCTCAGTGATCACCAGATCCTGCGAGATATCTACCAGACGACGGGTCAGATAACCCGAGTTCGCTGTCTTCAACGCGGTGTCGGCCAGACCCTTACGGGCACCGTGCGTTGAGGTAAAGTACTGCACAACGCTCAGACCTTCACGGAAGTTGGCAGTAATCGGCGTTTCAATAATGGAGCCATCCGGTCGCGCCATCAGGCCACGCATACCAGCGAGCTGACGAATCTGCGCGGGGGAACCACGAGCACCTGAGTCGGCATAAATATAAACCGAGTTGAAGGATTCCTGGCGCTCTTCCTTGCCTTCCTTATTGATCACCGGCTCGGTAGACAGACCTTCCATCATCGCCTTGGCGACCAGGTCGTTGGCACGTGACCAGATATCGATAACCTTGTTGTACTTCTCGCCCTGGGTGACCAGACCGGAGGCATACTGATTTTCGATTTCCTCAACTTCGGACTCTGCCTGACCAATAATCTTGGCTTTGGCTTCAGGAATGACAAAGTCGTTCACACCGATAGAAGAGCCGGACACTGTGGAGTACCGGTAACCGGTATACATCAGCTGGTCGGCAAAAATAACGGTTTCTTTCAGGCCGACATTTCGATAACACGCGTTCAATATGGCAGAAATCTGCTTTTTTGCCATCTTCTGGTTGACCATGGAGAACGGCAGACCGTCCGGCACAATCGCGAACAACAGCACACGACCCACGGTGGTGTCGACCAAGCGTCGCACCTTGACATTCTCGCCCGCTTCATTGAGCTCAAAATCATCAATACGCACTTTGATTCGTGCTTGCAGGTCAGCGTGACCGGTATCATAGGCGCGCTTGACTTCGCTGACGTCAGCGAAAATCATGCCCTCACCTTTACCGTTTACACGCTCGCGAGTCATGTAATACAGACCCAACACCACGTCCTGAGACGGCACGATGATCGGGTCACCGCTGGCCGGTGCCAGAATGTTATTGGTTGACATCATCAGCGTACGCGCTTCCAGCTGGGCTTCCAGCGTCAACGGTACGTGCACAGCCATCTGGTCGCCGTCAAAGTCGGCGTTATAGGCAGCACACACCAGCGGGTGCAACTGAATCGCTTTACCTTCAATCAGCACTGGCTCAAACGCCTGGATACCAAGGCGGTGAAGTGTCGGCGCTCGGTTCAGCATGACCGGGTGCTCACGGATAACCTCAGCCAGAATATCCCACACCTCAGGTGTTTCGCGCTCAACCATCTTCTTCGCTGCCTTGATCGTGGTGGCCAGGCCACGACGCTCAAGTTTGCCGAAGATAAACGGCTTAAACAGTTCCAGCGCCATCTTCTTGGGCAGACCACACTGGTGCAATCGCAAGGTAGGACCTACTACGATCACCGAACGGCCGGAGTAATCAACACGCTTACCCAGCAGGTTCTGTCGGAAACGACCCTGCTTACCCTTGATCATGTCAGCCAGGGATTTCAGCGGGCGCTTGTTGGAGCCAGTGATGGCACGGCCGCGACGGCCGTTATCCAACAGTGCATCGACCGCTTCCTGCAGCATGCGCTTTTCGTTGCGCACAATAATGTCGGGCGCATTAAGGTCAAGCAGACGCTTCAGACGATTATTACGGTTGATAACGCGGCGATACAGATCGTTCAGATCGGATGTTGCAAACCGGCCGCCATCCAGCGGTACCAGCGGACGCAGATCCGGCGGCAGTACCGGCAGTACAGTCAATACCATCCATTCGGGCTTATTACCTGACTCGGCAAACGCCTCCAGCAGCTTCAGTCGCTTGGACAGCTTCTTCAACTTGGTCTCGGAGTTGGTCGCAGGAATCTCTTCGCGCAGACGGTTTACTTCTTCCGTCAGGTCGATGTCACGCATCAACTGCTGAATAGCCTCGGCACCCATTTTGGCGTCGAACTCATCGCTGAATTCTTCCATCGCCTCGTAGTATTGCTCGTCAGTCAGCAACTGACCTTTTTCCAGCGTGGTCATGCCCGGGTCTGTCACTACATATGATTCAAAGTACAGAATACGTTCGATATCACGCAGTGTCATATCCAGCAGCAAACCAATGCGCGACGGCAGTGATTTAAGGAACCAGATGTGAGCCACCGGACTGGCCAGCTCAATATGACCCATGCGCTCACGGCGCACTTTGGACAGGGCAACTTCAACGCCACACTTCTCACAGATGACGCCGCGATGCTTGAGGCGCTTGTACTTACCACACAGACATTCATAGTCTTTTACCGGACCAAAGATCTTGGCACAGAAAAGACCGTCACGTTCCGGCTTGAACGTACGGTAGTTAATGGTTTCCGGCTTCTTGACTTCGCCAAATGACCAGGCGCGAATCATCTCCGGAGAGGCCAGGCCGATGCGGATCGAGTCAAATTCATCGGATTGTGATTGTGACTTCAGTAATCCCAGCAAGTCTTTCATTCTACTTTCCTCCGCCTGCTGTCTTGCAGCAGGCATCACAAAATCAGCGATTCTTTATGGTGCTTGTTTTCGATCCTTACTTACCGGAGACTTCCAGCTCCATGTCGATGCCCAGCGAGCGGATCTCTTTAAGCAGCACATTGAACGACTCTGGCATACCCGGTTCCATGCGATGGTCACCGTCAACGATGTTTTTATACATCTTCGTACGACCCGCGACGTCATCGGATTTCACCGTCAACATTTCCTGCAATGTATATGCAGCTCCGTATGCTTCCAGCGCCCACACTTCCATCTCACCAAAGCGCTGACCACCAAACTGTGCTTTACCACCCAGTGGTTGCTGCGTAACGAGGCTGTAGGATCCGGTTGAACGCGCATGCATCTTGTCATCAACCAGGTGGTTCAGTTTGAGCATGTACATAATGCCCACAGTCACCTTGCGATCAAATGCATTACCGGTGCGGCCGTCATACAGAGTCACCTGGCCGCTTTCATCAATGCCAGCCAGCTTCAGCATTTTCTTGATCTCGCCTTCATTGGCGCCATCGAACACAGGTGTCGCCATCGGCACACCTGACTTCAGGTTGTTCGCCAGCTCCATCACCTCATCGTCGCTGAACTCATCAAGCGCTTCTCTCTTGTCACCAACCGTGTTGTAGATTTCGTCCAGTAGCTTGCGCACTTCTTCCACCTTGCGCCGCTCTTCCAACATCTTATTGATGCGATCGCCCAGACCTTTGGCTGCGGCGCCCAGGTGTATCTCTAGAACCTGTCCAACGTTCATACGGGACGGTACACCCAACGGGTTCAGAACGATATCAATTGGATTACCACTGTCATCAAATGGCATATCTTCTTTCGGCATGATCGCCGAGATAACACCCTTGTTGCCGTGACGACCGGCAAGCTTGTCACCCGGCTGAATGCGACGCTTGATGGCCAGGTAAACCTTGACGATTTTGAGCACGCCCGGTGCCAGGTCATCACCTTGCACCAACTTGCGCTTCTTGTCTTCAAAGCGCTCATCCAGATCGGCACGACGTTGCAGCAATTGAGCCTCTGCCAATTCAAGTTGCTTGTTCAACTCCTCGTCGGCAAGACGCAATTTGAACCAATCATCTGCAGACAGCTTGTCGAGATACTCTTCTGTCAGTTCTGCACCTTTCTTCAGACCCGGACCACCGGCAACCTTTTTGCCCAGCAGTGCCTGCTTCAGTCGATAGAAAGTGGCGCCCTGAACTATGCGGTACTCATCGTTGATATCCTTACGGACCTTATCCAGTTGCGATTTTTCAATCTCTTTGGCACGTTGGTCTTTTTCCAGACCATCGCGCGTAAACACCTGCACATCGATAACGGTACCCTTCACACTTGAAGGCACACGCAGCGAGGTATCCTTAACGTCCGATGCCTTTTCACCAAAGATGGCGCGCAGCAGCTTCTCTTCCGGGGTTAACTGGGTTTCACCTTTAGGTGTCACCTTGCCGACCAGAATATCACCGGCACCCACTTCGGCGCCGATGTACACGATGCCGGACTCGTCCAGCTTACCCAGCGCACCTTCGCCTACATTGGGAATATCGGAGCTGATTTCTTCCGACCCCAGTTTGGTATCACGTGCCACACAGGTCAGTTCCTGAATATGGATCGTGGTCAGGCGATCTTCGCTGACAACACGCTCGGAGAGTAGAATCGAGTCCTCGAAGTTGTAGCCGTTCCATGGCATGAAGGCGATGCGCATGTTCTGACCCAGGGCCAGTTCACCAATGTCGACTGACGGGCCATCGGCCAGAATGTCACCACGGGCAATACGATCACCTTCTTTCACCAGAGGCTTTTGTGTAATACAGGTGTTCTGGTTGGAACGGGTATATTTGGTCAGATTGTAGATATCCACACCAGCCTCGCCGGCCTGCGTCTCCTCATCATTAACACGCACGATGATACGTGAGGCGTCGACGCTTTCGATCACGCCGCCGTGGTCAGCGACCACACAGACACCGGAGTCATGTGCCACATTGCGTTCCAGACCGGTACCGATCAGAGGCGCTTCGCCCCGGAGCGTCGGCACAGCCTGTCGCTGCATGTTTGAGCCCATCAAGGCACGGTTGGCGTCATCGTGCTCAAGGAACGGAATCAACGCTGCAGCCACGGACACCATCTGTTGCGGTGACACGTCCATGTAGTTGATCTGCTCTTTCGGCATCAATGTGGTTTCACCGTTGTAACGCACGATCACCAGGTTATCGACAAACTGCATTTTCTTGTCGAGATTGGCACTGGCCTGTGCGATGACGTACTGGCCCTCATCAATCGCGGACAGGTAATCGATTTCCTTGGTGACCTTGCCGTCGATAACACGACGGTACGGGCTTTCCAGGAAGCCGTAGCTGTTGGTGCGGGCGTAGGTTGCCATGGAATTGATCAAACCAATGTTCGGACCTTCCGGCGTCTCGATCGGGCACACACGACCGTAGTGTGTCGGGTGTACGTCACGGACTTCAAAACCGGCGCGCTCACGCGTCAGACCGCCCGGCCCGAGCGCCGAAACACGACGCTTGTGAGTCACTTCCGACAACGGGTTGTTCTGGTCCATGAACTGGGACAGCTGGCTTGAACCAAAGAATTCCTTGATCGCTGCGGCAACCGGCTTGGCGTTAATCATGTCCTGCGGCATCAGGCCTTCGGAATCGGCCATGCTCAGGCGTTCCTTGACTGCGCGCTCTACACGTACCAAGCCCACACGGAACTGGTTTTCTGCCATTTCACCCACAGAGCGGATGCGGCGGTTACCCAGATGGTCGATATCATCCACGGTACCAAAGCCATTACGGATGCCGACCAGGGTTTTCAACACATCAACGATATCGTCTACGCTCAGTACAGCCTCGCCAGCGGTCTCTTCACGACCCAGGCGGCGGTTGAACTTCATGCGGCCTACTGCTGACAGGTCGTAACGCTCCTGAGAGAAGAACAGGTTAGCGAACAGGTTCTCGGCGGAGTCCTTGGTAGGCGGCTCACCAGGGCGCATCATGCGATAGATTTCGACCAGCGCGTCAAGACGCGAGCTGGTGCTGTCGATGCGCAGTGTTTCCGACACGAAAGGCCCACAGTCGAGCTCGTTCGTATAAATGGTTTCAAACGTTTTGATGCCAACAGCCAGCATCGCTGCCAGCACTTCGGCGCTGACCAGCGAGTTGCACTCGTACAGCACTTCGCCGGTATCAGGGTTCACAACGTCTTTTGCCAGTGACTGACCCGCGAGAAACTCAGCGCTGACTTTCAATTCGGTCAACTTGGATTTTTCCATCTGCCGAATGTGTCGCGCAGTGATGCGACGACCGCTTTCGACGATAACTTCGCCTTTTTTGTCAACGACATCAAAGTTCAACACTTCGCCTCGCAAACGCGAAGGCACCAGCTCAAGCATCAACTCGTCTGTGCTTTTACCCAGACGATAATTGTTGTTCTCGTAGAACATGGCCAGGATTTGTTCTGCCGTGTAATCGAGCGCACGCAGCAGCACAGTTGCCGGCAATTTACGACGACGGTCGATACGCACAAAAACCAGGTCTTTGGGATCAAACTCGAAGTCCAGCCAGGAACCACGGTAGGGAATAATACGCGCAGAATACAACAACTTGCCGGAGCTGTGGGTTTTGCCACGGTCATGGTCAAAGAACACGCCCGGAGAGCGATGCAGTTGGGATACCACAACACGTTCGGTACCATTGATGACGAAGGTACCACTGCCTGTCATGAGCGGGATTTCGCCCATGTAGACTTCTTGCTCTTTGATGTCCTTGATCGCCTGGGTTGTGGATTCCTTATCGTAAAGGATCAACCGCACGCGTACACGAAGAGAGGCAGAATAAGTCGTACCACGCAATTGACATTCTTTTACGTCAAATACCGGTTTCCCCAGTTCATAGCTGACATACTCGAGAATCGCTTTGCCCGAGTAGCTGACTATGGGAAACACCGATTTGAATGCCGCGTGCAAGCCCTGTTCCTGGCGATCCGCCGGGGATACTTCTGCTTGGGCAAACTGCCTGTAAGAGTCAATCTGTGTTGACAACAGATATGGAATATCCATGGCAACTGGCAATTTACCAAAGTCTTTACGGATACGTTTCTTCTCTGTATACGAATAGGCCATTAGTGTTTTCCTAGCAAGTATGTTCTCTATGCCAGCTGACGACGAACCTGCGCAGCGCTCGTGAGCTGACTTTCTGTGTCCGTGCGCGGTCATTTGTCGCCGCACAGATACACCCCACTATCTAAATCTTTAATCATTCCCTTTTCTGATTGACAGCCGAAAAGAGGAAAATGCTGTTGGCCAAACACCAAAACATTAAACACCGACAGAGAGTCTCGCTCCCTGCCGGTACTTAATTCATACTGCTATAAAGCGGATTACTTCAGCTCAACAGTAGCGCCGGCTTCTTCCAGCTGCTTCTTGGCTTCTTCCGCATCAGCTTTGCTCGCTGCTTCCTTAACAGTTGACGGTGCACCGTCAACCAGGTCTTTAGCTTCTTTCAGACCCAGACCCGTGATTGTACGAACAACCTTGATCACGTTAACTTTCTTGTCGCCTGCAGCAGTCAGAACGATGTCGAATTCGGTTTGTTCTTCAGCTGCTTCAGCAGGACCTGCAGCAGCAGGACCAGCAACAGCAACAGCCGCTGCAGCAGAAACACCGAACTTCTCTTCCATAGCGGAAACCAGTTCAACCACATCCATCACTGACATTTCAGCAATTGCATTCAGAATATCGTCTTTAGATAGAGCCATGACTCACATCTCCTAATAATAAATTTAAATAACTGTATCGTTTCGGTTTTATGCTGCTTGCTTCTGGTCACGAACCGCGGCAACCGCGCGCGTAACCTTGGTGGGCACTTCGTTGAAAGTACGTGCAAGTTTGGTAACAGGCGCCAGCATGACACTCATCAACATAGAAACTGCCTGATCGTAAGTCGGCAGACTTGCCAATGCATCGAGCTGGTCGGCACCCAGTAACTTGCCACCAATTGACAGCGCTTTAATCTCAAACTTGTCATTGCCCTTGGCAAAATCCTTCAGCACGCGTGCAGCGGCGCCCGGATCTTCCATGGAAAACGCAAGAATGGTCGGACCTGACAGCACCGGATTAAGGCACTCGTAATCGGTGCTCGCTACCGCACGCTTCAACAGAGTGTTGCGCACAACGCGCAGGAACACACCATTTTCACGAGCGCTTTTGCGCAACGATGTCAGATCAGCTACAGACACACCACGATAATCGGCGAGTACTGCAGACAAAGCACTGGTAGCAGCTTCATTGACTTCCGAGACGATTTGCTTTTTGTCTTCAAGCCTAATAGCCACTAGCTTTACTCCTGATAGGGGCCGCCCGAGAGCTGCCCTTGTTGTTTTGCCCTGGCTTGCATCTGACCCGAGGATCCGAATCATTCATCAAGCCAGGATTAACTGGTGAAATGTCCGGACAAGTCCGAACGGGTTACACCATCTGCGTAGGGAATTAAGTCGCCGTCCCTGCAAATATCACAGGATACGAAGACACCTACGGTCTTTGACAGCCCTGCCTGCTACGGGAGCAGGCAAAACCCCAAAGTCCTGAACACCGGATCGGTAAAGATCCGGTGTCACAATTCAATAAATCAGGCTTTCAGTGCGGCGTGATCGATCAGCACGCCCGGGCCCATTGTCGAAGACAGGACCACTTTCTGAATGTAGATACCTTTTGATGAAGCAGGCTTGGCCTTCTTCAGGTCGGCAATCAGCGCTTCCAGGTTGCCTTCAATGGCATCAGCATTAAAGCCGATTTTGCCAATGGCGCCGTGAATAATACCTTTTTTGTCAGTTCGGTAACGAACCTGGCCAGCCTTGGCATTTTTGACCGCTGTCGCCACATCAGCAGTGACCGTACCCACCTTGGGGTTCGGCATCAGACCGCGCGGGCCCAGAACCTGGCCGAGCTTACCAACCACGCGCATGGCGTCCGGCGTGGCGATAACCACGTCAAAATCCATGTTGCCGGCAGCAATGCTTTCCGCCAGATCATCAAAACCAACGATATCAGCACCTGCTTCTTTGGCCTTGGTTGCATTGTCGCCCTGAGCGAACACCGCTACGCGCACATCTTTACCGGTACCGTTTGGCAGCAATGTAGAGCCACGCACGACCTGATCAGATTTGCGGGGATCAACGCCCAGATTAATGGAAACGTCTATGGATTCTTTGAATTTCGGAGACGCAAATTCATTGAGCAATGCGACAGCATCGGCAATAGCGTAACTATGGGCGCCGTCGATTTTTGCAGCAATAGCCTGCTGTTTTTTAGTCAGTTTAGCCATGATTTACTCCACTCCTTCCACATCGATACCAGAACTTCTGGCTGTGCCCGCCAGTGTGCGAACCGCTGCATCCATGTCGGCTGCTGTCAGGTCCGGCATCTTCTGAGTGGCGATTTCTTCGAGCTGCGCACGCGTAATTTTCGCGACTTTTTCAGTGTTCGGACGCGAACTGCCCTTGGCGATGCCAAGCGCTTTACGCAGCAGAACTGACGCAGGCGGCGTTTTGGTAATAAATGTGAAGCTGCGGTCGGCATAAACCGTGATCACAACCGGGATTGGCAGGCCGGGCTCGACACCTTGTGTCTGAGCGTTAAACGCCTTACAGAATTCCATGATGTTAACACCATGCTGACCGAGCGCCGGACCTACGGGTGGGCTTGGGTTGGCTTTACCTGCAGCCACCTGAAGCTTGATATAAGCACTGACTTTCTTTGCCATGTTTACTCTCCTGATGGGTGGTAACGCTGCCCCGGATCCTTAGACCCTTTGCAGCTCCCCGGTAAAGCTGTTTACCCTGGCAGGCAAACAGACAGTTTTTGCTGGCAGACTGCCAGCTTTCATTACAGCATTGCGTCGCTGATAGCCGGGCGTACCCGATGTCAGCTTTTTTCTACCTGACTGAACTCAAGCTCTACAGGCGTCGAGCGCCCGAAAATCAATACTGCCACACGCAGACGATTCTTCTCGTAATTGACCTCTTCCACTGTACCGGTGAAGTCATTAAACGGACCGTCCGTGACACGAACCATTTCACCCGGTTCGTAAATAACTTTGTGCCGCGGCTTGTCAACGCCCTCTTCAAGCCGCTGAAGAATACGATTAGCCTCTTTCGCCGTGATCGGAGCCGGCCTGTCGGCCTTGCCGCCAATAAAACCAAGTACACGGGGGGTATCCTTCACCATGTGCCAGGTATCATCATTGAGCTCCATTTCGACCAGCACATAGCCCGGGAAAAATTTGCGCTCACTCTTGCGTTTCTGTCCGGCGCGCATCTCCAGCACTTCTTCAGTCGGAACCAGCACCTCGCCAAACATGTGTTCCATACCAGACCGGGCGATGCGGTCTTTAAGCGCCAGCATTACTCTTTTTTCGTAACCCGAGTAAGCGTGAACCACATACCAATGCATTGCCATCTGAAATCCTCTGACTA
>NZ_JBBDNQ010000025.1:0-2739 GCF_040877505.1 Pseudohongiella sp. | reverse complement strand
CCAGGATGCGCCCGCGCGGCCCTGGCGGTGCCCCGTACAAGCCGACGACTTGCCGGAATGGCACTCGGTTAAGGACAAGCCTCACTGGCCAACCGCCGGCGCGATTTGTGGCGCGGAATCGTCATGTACTTGTCCCAAGCGGGGCGACGTTTCTTGAATCTCGGCTCCATGCGTCCCGGCCGATTTCCTACGCGGTGAGCCGACACCGTGGCCAAAAGCGCATTGTAAATCGCTTCGCTGCCGTCTATCGCCATCATCGGGGCGGTGAAGCTTTCCACGGCCTGCATCGTTCCCTTGACGCTCAACTGGCGGGGCGTGATATCGTTTCTCTTGGCGGACTCTACCATTGTTCCCCGAAGCAGGTTGTATGCCAAGACGTGACACCAGATTTCCTTGCGAACCATATCTGGGGTCTTGCAGCGCAGAACGTCCATGTGGAGCGAATGCTTGATGCTGCGAATGTCCACTTCGCAGTTCCAGCGCCGCCAGTACAGATCGGATAGTTCCTTTTGCGGAATCGTGGGGTCGCTCATTGTGGTCACGACGATGGCCCGTTCCTTACCGCCGTTCCGCCCCTCTATTTCTATCACGAATTCACGCATCAGAATCGAGTTCGGCATGGCCGCGTAGGTCGCTTCATCCATCCACTCCGGGCGGATGGGCTTCTGCCATTCGGCAACGTGGTCATTCGCGCCGAGTACGTGGCCCGTCCGGAAGTTGACCTTACGGGCGTGGTGGCTTACCGAAACCAGATCGACGCCACGCTGTTGCAGCAAGGCTATCGTGAAGTAGCTCGGATAGTACCGATCCGCGACCAGGATATCGCCACGGTTCATAGTGCCGATCATGCTGCGCAACAAAGTCGATTCGCCCGTTCCCTTGCCAACGAATTCGGCAAAGGCCAGATCGACCACAGCGCCAGTCGAAAGGCTAATCAAGGCCACGGCCCGCATGATCGGGAACCCGAGCCCCTTGGCTATCGCGTTCGATTGCGGAAACGCAAGCTGATTCTCGGGAGTGTCGGCCATTGAAAAGCCGGTGCCAAATACGTGTCACGGTGCTTGGCAGCGGCCTTAGTCGTATCGCAGAACGGAAAAGGTTTGGTGCCGGGGCCATGAGCCGAGGCTCATGCTGCTGGGGGTCCAAACTCCGCGGAGCGGGGTCCAAACTCGCTGCCCCCGGCCTTTTTCCATCTGCCGAATGGTAGTTTAGGGAAATGCGCGAGTCTTGTCAAGCTTCCGTTTTCTGGTAGGGGTACGCCATGACTACTGAAAATTCTTTAGTTGTTTCGCTCCGACAACAGATCGAGCGCAAATACAGAGAGGCAATTCAAGCTTTGGAGACACTCTCCGAGTACCTAGAAGGTAACCAGGATGGCCCTTCCACTAAATCACCAGCGGCGGTTTTCGTTTCAGCCCCTTTTCAGGTCCCCGGTGGCACCACCGTCGAGCAGGTTTTGGCGGTTCTTGGTGACACACATAAAACTGTGCAGCAAATTCACGCTGAAACGGGCATTTCTGAGGAGTCTGTCCGTGCCGTTCTGTACTCGAAATTTGTGAAACCAAAACTGCATCGAAAAAAGGTCGGGAAACGAACGGGATTTAGAATGCTGCGGGCGACAGCAAATTCCTCTGCATTTTCAAGCGATTCAAACGGCGAGAAAAAATCGGCGGCTGCACTGGTTCGTGAGGTGATCGCGAAATACCCCGATGGCCTAACTGCGGCGGCGATTACTGCGGCAGTTGGGGAGCAGGTCGAGAAAATGACCGGAAGCAGGGCGGCGATCGGCGCTGCTCTATACAACGGAAAGAATCGTGGCCAGCTTATTTACCATGAGGGAAGCGGAACCTACTCACTCGCGAGGCGTAAATCCTAGTTTTTGACATAGATGGTTGGTAGCGCACGCGGGCAAACGCTTAATACAAATCCCGCCCAGGTGGATCTTGGGCACTTAGAACCAGGCAAGGGCTGCCGCAATGCTGGCGTACGTTGACGAATCCGGATGCACGGGAATGCGGCTCAATAAGGGAGCAACCCCATTTTTCACGGTGACGGCGGTTCTTTTCGACCAGCGAGATGAGGCCACTAGATGCTTTGAGCGAATTGAATCGCTAAAAACCCTGCTGAAAGTCCCGAGGGAATTTCACTTCACCAACCTGACCCATGATCGCCGCATTAGTTTCTTTGAAGAAATGAAGCACTTCCAATTTGAATATGTCGCCGTGGCGTTCGACAAAAACAAAATTGCGAGCGAGGGATTGGTGTTGAGTCAGCCACTCCTGCACTACCAGGCCAAGGCCATTTTCGCGGCAGTTGCCCACAGAATGAACAATAGCACAATCGTGATCGACAAAACTGGGAGCAGTGCGTTCCGTAAGAAGCTGGCGATCGATTTGAAGCACGATCTAAATCGCCAGTTTGAGCGGGTTGTAATTCGGAAAATCAAGGAATTGGAATCGCACAAACACCCCCTCTTGCAACTTGCGGACATGACGTGCGGGGCTGTTGCAAGATCGCTGCAGCGCAGCAAGAAAGGCCCAGACTGTTACCGGCAAATAATCAAGCAACGAGAGCGCTTGGTGAGCGTGTGGCCAGTGAGCGCATAAAAAAAACCCGACAAGCCTATCCCTTTCGGGCACGCACACCATAAGGCGACAGTTCGGCTAGCGGGTCGTTTCATTTAAATATATCGTCCAGCAAGCCTAGCCACAAGAGGGTGGCGCAAAAATTCTCGTGCCG
>NZ_JBBDNQ010000024.1:0-284000 GCF_040877505.1 Pseudohongiella sp. | reverse complement strand
AGCCTTCGTGGCTAAGAGGCCGCGTATTATACGCGTTTCGAGCAATCTGGCAAGCCTTTTTTTGCAAATGTTTTGGCAGACTGTGTCTGACAAACAACCCTGCAAAAACCGACTTTGCCGACCCCTGACCAGAGCGTTATCTCGTCAGGGGCGCGCATTATGCCACAGTAAATTTCACCTGCAAGCAGAATTTCATCATGTCGTCATAAATTTTGGGCATTTACGCGGATCAGGCAAAACGCAAGAGGTGAAACAACTTTTTACCCCGCTTTAGCACAATATATTTGCCGAACAGGGCTTCGCCTTTTGTCAGCATCGCGTCAGCATCCACTACTTTTGCACCATTGGCTGACACTGCGCCGGCGGACACAAACTCCCGCGCCACGCGATTTGATGCGGCCAGGCCCGTGCTGACCAACGCCTCTATTATGGATACATGGTCGCCGGCAGCCTCAGTGGCCGGCAGGCCGTCCAGCCGCAACTGCTCGAAGTCCGATTCCGTCAGATCGCCGAGCGCACCGGAGAACAGCGCTGCACTGATGCGCTCAGCCGCACGCAAACCTTCTTCACCATGAACCAGCCCGGTGACCTCTCGCGCCAGCACTCCCTGCGCCGATGGCTTGCCGGTTGCGGCGGCATCAGCGGCCTCAATCTCTGCAATGTCGGCGAGCGACAGGAAGGTGAAATAACGCAGAAACTTGTACACATCAGCATCTGCCGCGTTAAGCCAGAACTGAAAAAAAGCATACGGTGACGTTTTGGCCGGATCCAGCCACACTGTACCGGTTTCGGTTTTACCAAACTTCTGACCGTCGGCCTTGGTCACCAACGGCAGCGTCAACCCATAAACCTGGCCTTGATGCATGCGCCGCGCAAGATCAATGCCGCCGGTGATATTGCCCCACTGATCACTGCCACCGATCTGAATTGTGCAATCATGACGCCGATAGAGCTCGGCAAAATCATATGACTGCAAAATCATGTAACTGAACTCGGTAAAAGATATACCCGAACCCTCCCGCTCAATTCGCTGCTTGACGGATTCCTTTTGAATCATCGCATTAACGGAAAAATGCTTGCCGACGTCGCGAAGAAAACTCAGCACATTCAGCTCACGCGTCCAGTCGAGATTATTTACTACGACGGCAGACGCTGCACCGCAATCGAAATCCAGAAATCGACTCAGCTGTGCTTTAAGAGAGCCCACCCAGCCACCGATCACATCAGTAGAATTCAACTGACGCTCCGCCGCTTTGAAACTGGGATCACCGATCATGCCGGTGGCGCCTCCGACCAGCGCCAGGGGCTTGTGCCCGGCAAGCTGAAATCGGCGCAATGCCAGCAAAGGCACCAGGTGGCCAATATGCAAACTGTCGGCAGTCGGATCGAAGCCACTATATATAGTCCGGCTTCCTCCCAGCAAATGGGGCCGGAATTCATCCTCCGAAGTCATTTGAGAGACCAGACCTCTTGCCTCGAGGTCCGCCAATATATCTATTGTTTTTTGCACCATGACATATATCCGTTAGTAATCCGCGCTTGAAACTCAGCGCAGATTCTACACCATCAGCCGGAATAAGACTTGACCTGAGGCGCAAAAGCCTTAAGAATTGGCGTTTGTGCGTTCACCGGCGCCGTTTATCAGCGCCCGTGATGCATCAGCAGTAATGCGCGTAGAGAGACAAAAATAGCCTCCATGGATTCGATAGCCAAAGCACAACATATCATTCGAAAATACTACCCACGCAACCATCTTTTGCTTGCCGGCGCCCTTGGGCTGGCATTGGTCATCGTCTCCGTTATGGTTCCTGACGGCTCCGTTCATGGAGACCGTCTTCGGCAAAACGACTCACTCACCAGCAACAACCCGGATGATCTAAATTCACTGGTCGGCGCGGTGCAACCCGATTCGGTTGTCGGCCCGTTGCCAGCAAACGGGCCTGCTGTCACTGTCGAGCAGACAGACAGCAGGGCCAACTGGCATTCTCTGACAGTCCAGCCCGGTGACAACCTGTCATCCATATTCGGCAAGGTAGGCCTGCCTGCCCAGGAGCTTTATCGCATCATCAACAGCTCGGACGAAGCCGGTATTCTGAATCGACTGTTCCCCGGATACGAGCTCAGCTTTCATATTCCGGAACCGGGCAAACTGGAACAGCTACAGGTGTTCATGTCACCCCTTGAAGGTTTTGTTTTTACCCGCCAGGACGCGCTCTATCAGGTCGAACCTATTCAGCTGACGCCGGATGTCGTGGAAGTCGTCAAGCAAGGATCCATTGCTGACAGTCTGTTTCTGGCCGGAAAGCAGGCAGATATCCCGGCCAACGTCATCATGGGCATGGCTGACATTTTCGGCGGCGTAATCGACTTTCTGATGGACCCTCGATCTGGAGATCAGTTCAGTATTGTCTACGAAGAAAAATATCTGAACGGTGAGTTTATCGGCACCGGCGAGATACTGGGGGCACAGTTTATCAATCAGGGCCGGGAGCATGCCGCCGTGCGATACGAGAATACGCAGGGCGATGCTGGCTTCTTTAATCCAGACGGGGAAAGCATGCAAAAAGCGTTTTTGCGCAACCCGCTGGATGTGTTTCGTATCAGCTCTAACTTTAACCCCAACCGCCGCCACCCTATTCTGAACACCATCCGCGCCCACCGGGGCACTGACTACGCAGCACCGACCGGAACGCCGATTCGCGCCACCGCTGATGGCACGGTAACCTGGGCAGCCCGCAACGGCTCCTTCGGCAAGCTGGTTGTCATCCAGCATAACGGCAGCTTCGAAACCAAATACGCACACCTTAACGACTACGCCGGCGGCATCAGGAAGGGCAGCCGTGTACAGCAAGGCCAGATCATCGGTTATGTAGGCTCCACCGGCGGCGCAACCGGCCCTCATCTGCACTACGAATTTCTGGTCGGCGGCGTACATAAAGATCCGCGCACCATTGTCGACGAATTACCGCAGGCAATCAGCCTCGACCCGAAAGAGATGCCGCGATTTCAGGAACACGCCAATCGCATTCTTAAACGTTTCAACGAAACAAAGCCCGACGGGCGACTGCTGACCTACACCAACACACCGAGCCAGGCTCCCGGCTCAGAGTGATGCATCATGTCTGATACCGGCTATTTTATAGGCGTTATCTCAGGTACCAGCGTTGACGCAATAGATTGCGCATTGATTGAGTGCGCCCCCGGCAAAACAACACTGCTGGCAACCTGCTCCGGCAAATACCCTGATGACCTGCGCGCTGACGTATTGGCATTGTGTGACAAACCCAACGTCGGCCTGGAAGCACTGGGAACAGTCGACAACCGCATTGGCCGCGCATTCGCGGACACAGTCAATGACCTGCTGAAACAAGCCAGTGTGCCTGCCAGTCAGATAGAAGCCATTGGCAGCCACGGGCAAACCATTTTCCATCAGCCGCTGGGCGACTATCGTTTCAGCATGCAGATAGGTGATCCCAATATTATCGCCGAGCTCACTGGCATCACAACGATCAGTGACTTTCGACGTCGTGACATGGCTGCGGGTGGCCAGGGAGCGCCACTTGCGCCACTTTTTCATCAGCATTTTTTTTATAAAGCAACTGGCCATCGCTGTGTAGTGAACATAGGGGGCATGTCCAACATTACCATGCTAAGTGCTTCTCGCGAGGCAACACCTCGTGGTTTTGATACTGGTCCGGGCAATGTATTGATGGACAGCTGGATTCAGCGGGAACGCGGCATGCGCTTTGACGACTCGGGCCGCTGGGCAGCATCAGGGCAACTGGATCAGGCCTTGTTGCAGGCACTGCTGGACGAACCGTATTTCAGCGTGCCGCCACCTAAAAGTACCGGCCGGGAGCTTTTTAACATGACCTGGCTGCAAAACAAAATAGCCGAAGTCTCGCACTCTGTACCCGCCGCCGATATACAACGGACTTTGCTTGAGCTGACAGCCCTGACCATCGCCCGGTCACTGGATCGTTCGCCCACGACCGAGCTGATTGTTTGTGGCGGCGGCGCACACAATACTGCGCTGCTGGGGCGACTGCAGAGTCTGCTGCCAGATACCCGGGTACTGAGAAGTGACGATTGCGGATTAGCTGCCGACTGGGTAGAGGCAGTAACGTTTGGCTGGCTGGCCCATCGCGCTTTGCGCAGACAGCCTGTAGACAGCCGGGACCTGACCGGTGCCAGACATCCGGTGATCATGGGCGGCATTTATTTCGCCTGACTCAGACCCGGCGAAACGATTTCAGACCCGGCGAAATGTTTTCAGATAGAGAACGACGACCCGCAACCACAGGTAGTGCTGGCCATAGGGTTATTCACGACAAATCGCGAGCCATCCAGGTTCTCGACATAATCCACCCGGGCACCGACCAGATACTGATAGCTCAGCGGATCAACCAGCAGGGTCGCGCCTTTGTGATCTACAACTGTATCGTCTTCAGCAACATCCTCATCAAAACTGAAGCCGTACTGGAAACCTGAACACCCCCCGCCCGTGACAAAGACACGTAATTTGAGGCCAGGTTTGCCTTCTTCCGCAACCAGGGTTTTCACCTTGTCAGCGGCATTATCAGTAAGCGCGATGATGACTGGGTCGTGTGATTGTACTGTGGACATAGAAATACTATTTGAAAGCGGGTTGGGTGCCCGAGAATCGGAAACCGGGATAACAGGAGGAATTATGGTCTTAACCCAGTAAATTAGTCAACTATTGTCGACAGACGGTGCGATTGTTTATTGATAATGCGAATGATAACGATTATTATTCGCTAACAATCACTTTCAGGGACTATCCACCATGTCTGACTACGGCAATCCACTCGCCAGCAACTCTGGCTTCACCACAAACACACTCTTCACTGCCATCGTGAGCACTCTGCTGGGCCTTCACGCGACCTGTGCAACTGCGCAGCCTGCTGTACAGAATGATGCCGAGGAAATCGTTGTCACAGCATCGGGGCTCAGCCAGAAACCCGTCGACGCGCCCGCCAGTATCAGTGTCATCACAAACGCAGAGTTGCAACAACGCCCCTACATGACGCTCATTGACGCCGTTCGCGAACTTGAGGGAGTGGATGTCGGCGAGACCTCAGACAAGACCGGTCAACGCTCAATCAGCATGAGAGGTATGGGATCGGACTACACCCTTCTCCTGATCGACGGCAAGCGCCAGAACAATCATGGTGACATTTATCCGAACAACTTTGGCGGTAATCAATTCAATCACGTCCCGCCTTTGGAAGCCATCGAACGCATTGAAGTCATTCGCGGACCGGCATCAACACTGTACGGCGCTGATGCACTGGGCGGGGTCATCAATATTATCACCCGGAAATCCGCTGACCGCTGGAGTGGCTCTGTCACAGTGGGGAGAAGTTTTCAGGAAAACGACAATTTTGGCACCGACACAACCTATGATCTGGCGCTTTTTGGCCCACTCTATGAGGACAAACTCAGTCTGGCGCTGCGAGCTTCCCGCTATGAACGCGATGCGTCACAACCGGATTACGAAATTATTTACGACCCTGCCGAAAACCCCCACGAACGTTCTCTCGGTTTCGGCGGCGGCGGCAAGACTGTGGACAACATCAACAATTCTGTCGGTTTCACGCTTAACTGGAACCCCACCGCGACACAGCATGTGGCGCTGGACTACGATGTGTCTGAGCAGGAGTACGACAACACACCATTTGTGAACAATCTGGGCACGCTCTCCTACCCGGTGGGCACAGTAGACAATATCGAGTCAATCTGGGCAGTACGGGGCGGGCGGGTCAATCCCCGCGCCGGTTACGCGGCGGAACAGTTATTCAATCGCGACCAGTGGTCCATTACCCATGACGCAGACTGGGGTTTTGGCAGAAGCCTGATTTCTCTTGCTCATGTCGATACCACAAACGAAGGCCGCACATTGCCCCTGACAGTGGCTGAACGCCTGCAGCTCCAGGACATGTGGGACGCTACCGGCGAGTTCGCGGGACTTAGCGAGGACGAACGCCGCAGTCTGGCACAATCCACCTTCCTGCCACGACCGGCACGCAACCTGGACAGCAAACAATATACGCTGGATGCAAGGATGGAGGTTCCTGTCGCCGGTTTTGTTGGCCAGCACCATTTTGTGTTTGGTGGCCAGTTGATTGACGGCGAACTGGACGACGGCGTTTTTGGCATGGAAGGCGGGCAGGATGGGGCCGGCGTTGTTCAGGAACACAATATGTTCTCCCTGTTTGTGGAAGACAACTGGACTCCCATCGAACCACTGACTTTTACGCTGGGTCTGCGTCACGACGACCATGAAGTCTTTGGTAACCGTCTGAGCCCGCGCGCATATGCCGTGTATACCATCAGCGACAGCTGGACCACCAAGGGCGGCATAAGCACAGGTTACAAGACACCGAAAACCACCGACCTGTATGACGGCATCACCGGTTTCGGCGGTCAGGGTACCTCCCCCTTCGTGGGCAACCCGGATCTGGAGCCGGAAACCAGTGTCAACAAGGAGGTCGCGCTGTATTGGACGTCGCTGGCCAATCGCCACAACTTCAACATCACTTATTTTGTTAATGATTTTGAAGACAAGATTAACCGCGGCGAAACCAGTTTGAGCTGTGCGCAGACAGGCGGTGTTCGTCCCTGCGCCAATCTTGGCTCCTACGAGTCGTTGAACTACACCAGCTATTCGCAAAAGGTCAACATCGACGAAGCACAAATACAGGGTGTGGAAGTTGTCGGGCGATACCAGATACTCGACCGCCTGTCACTGCGCGCAAACTACACCTGGACGGACAGCGAACAGCTCACCGGTCCGTCTGCTGGCCAGCCGCTGACAAACACGGCAGAAAACATGGCCAATGCCACCCTCGACTGGATGGCTACTACTGCAGTGAGCGTTCAGCTCACCATGGAGTCACGATCAGATCGCTTCCGGGGAACTGACGCCAACGGCGATTTCATATATTACAAACCCTACGAAGTATTACACCTGGGCGCGCAGTATCACTTTAATGAAAACATTACCCTGAGTGCACGCATCAACAATCTGCTGGACGAGGATTTTACGGCTTTCGATACCACCTTCTTCCAGGAGACAGACGGCACCTACACGCCCTCGTTCACCGATCACTACAACAACAAGGACAAGGCAAGAAACTTCTGGGTAAGTGTTAACGCCAACTTCTAGTGGCTCTCGGCCGGATCGCCTCGTCCCTGACGGGGTGACTCCGGTTCGCTGCCAGTGACAGGCTCATGTTGATAGGTCAGTGCTTTCCTGGGCTGGCTTTGCTCGCTATTACACAACAAACTGCCGTTCACCCGCGCGCCCATCACCATTTCAAGCAGTTGATAGTGCACATCTCCGGAAATGAGAGCCTTGGCGGCCAGCTCAATATGTTTGCAGGCATGTATATCACCTGTCACCGTGCCGTTTACAACGACATTGGGCACGTTGATTTCGCCCTCTATGACACCCTGCTCTGCGACCCGAAGTACGGCGTCGGAATCCTCTGCAGCACTGATATTGCCGGTGACTCGACCTTCGACAATCAGTTCGCCATCAAATTTCAGGTCGCCATCAAGCTCGGTAGCGGCTGATATCAAGGTATGCGCCATCACCCTGTTCTTGCGCGCTTTGTTTTGCGATCCGAACATCAATTATCCCCCTCGGGCTGCCATGGCATACGCTCGCTAAACATTACAGTTGACGACGAGCCAGCGTTGAAGTCGAGCTTAACATGTTTGGCGACAAAACCGGATGGGATCACCACATCCCCTTCCAGCACCTGAAGGTAGCGTATGCTCACCGGCTCAACAAGCCTCACGGTCTGCTCAACCATACCTTCAGGCCCCTGCAAATCACCCAGTTCTGATACGCCGGTAACTGCGATACTGAGTTTTCCGGTCAATTCAGCACCATTGGCACCAGTGTAGGCCAGAACCAGCCGGTACCGGTAGTGATCAGGCAGCTCTGTATCAAGCAATTGCCATGACTGCAGCGTCAGCGCTGCATCTGCTGCGTCAAGGTCAAGCGCCATAACTTGCCTGTACAGCGCAACATCCCGCTCAAGCGATGCCACCTTGTTACGTAACGCGGCAATGGAGGCCTGAGCCTGGGCATTGGCCTGCTCATCAACTTCCTGATTTCGTTCCGCCACCGACAACGCCGCACGCAGTTCCGCAAGTTGCCTGGAGGAGCGTTGGACGTCGGACAATCCCTGAGAGTGTGCCAGGTTAAGTTCGGCAAGAGTCCCGGCACCGCGATCAAACCCCGTGCGATACGCCATCAATACCAGGATGACGATCAGCAACAGACCCGACAGCCAGACGGCCGCACGCTGCCACGGGCGATGTGGCACCACAGTCATTCGGTGTTGTCTGCTGCCTTTAACCGCACCTGGCATAATGGGTACTTACAGTAGTAACGAAATGGTGTTCAGGCCGGCCGTCTCGTTCAGGCCGAACATGATATTCATGTTCTGCACCGCCTGCCCGGAAGCACCTTTAACAAGGTTGTCGATCACTGATAAGACAACAATATTGTTGCTACGTTCCAGATAATGCACAGCAAGCTGGCATCGGTTGGAACCTTTGACATTACGCGTAGCAGGCTGCGAACCCATTGGCATGACATCAACAAATGGCTCCGCCCGGTAGCGATCCTCGAACAATGACTGCAGTTGTGCCGCACTGACGTCTGTGACCGGCGACGAGTACAGGGTGGCATGGATACCCCGTATCATAGGGGTCAGGTGAGGTATGAAGGTCAGGCCCACATCCCGACCGGCAGCCGCACGCAGGCCCTGTGAAATTTCCGGCAGATGCCTGTGTCCTGCCACACCATACGCATTCATCGACTCCGACGATTCACATAACAGGCTGCCGACAGCCGCCTTGCGACCGGCACCGCTGACGCCGGACTTGGCATCGGCAATCAGGTGCGAAGGATCGACCAGCGCATTTTCCAGCAATGGCAGAAAACCCAGTTGCACCGCGGTTGGATAACACCCCGGCACCGCTACCAATTGCGCATCGCGAATCCGGTCCCGATTCACTTCGGGCAGGCCATAAACGGCTTTGGCGATTAATTCAGGGCTTTCATGCGCCTCTTTATACCATTGCTCCCACTCTGCCTGATCTTTCAACCTGAAATCAGCCGACAGGTCGATAACGCGCACACCACGCGCCATCAGAGCGGCCGCAGTTTTCATGGCGACTGTATGCGGGGTCGCATAAAACACCACGTCACAGGCAGCCAGCGCATCTTCATCCGGGGCAGTAAAAGCCAGATCTACGTAGCCGCGCAAGTTCGGAAACAGGGAGGATACAGCCGTGCCATCCAGCTCCCGCGATGTCACCACCTCAATACTGACGGCGTCATGCAATGCCAGCAGGCGCAGCAATTCTACGCCCGTATATCCTGTGGCTCCGACTATTCCTGCTTTAATCACGGTATTCTCCTGCGTATGTCTGACAAATTATGTAAGGTATTGTAGCACCTGATTCTGCAACCTGATTCTAACACCTGATTCCAGCGTCCGGGTCAGACTCTTGGGCCTGATACCTGAGATGCATCAACACAGACCGCCTTTTTGCGGCCTTTTGCTATACGTGATCGAATGCTGGCGTCATAATCAGCGTTTGTTAATGTCCAATCATAGCGGGATACCCATGGCCTGGATCGAAGCATTCCATATTATTGCCGTCATCAGCTGGTTTGCAGGCATTTTTTACCTGCCGCGTCTGTTTGTCTATCATGCCATGAGCGACGACCAGACCAGCAAAGACAGGTTTGTCATCATGGAGCGAAAACTGTACTGGGGCATCAGCACACCCGCCGCCATCGCCACGGTTGTGTTTGGAACCTGGCTGGTCGCGTCAGCACCCGGCTTCTATCTGTCCCAGGGCTGGTTGCATGCCAAATTGACCCTGGTCGCACTGGTCGTTGTGTACCACATCAGTTGCTGGTGGTTCATGGTGCGTTTTAGGGAGGATCGCAACACCCACAGCCATGTATTTTTCCGCTACTTCAATGAAGCGCCGGTACTGGCCCTGATTGCCATCGTCATTCTTGTGGTTGTGAAACCATTTTGAGCCATCCGCAGTCAGATGCCGTGGGCATCAAACCTGCTGTGTTATGCCTGTCCGGTCTCGACCCCACCGGTGGTGCCGGCATTCAGGCTGACATAGAAACGCTGTTCGCCAACGGGTGCCACTGCCTGCCGGTGGTCACCTCACTGACTGTACAGGACACCCGCAACGTCATCCGCACGCAGGCGGTTTCCGCTGATACCCTGCGCAGGCAGATTGACGCCATTCTGGCCGATATCCCGGTACTTGCCATCAAAATCGGATTAATCGATAGCCTCGAAGTTCTGGCACTGATTGCCGAAGTGATTACTGACCAGCCATCCATCCCGGTGGTAGCGGATCCGGTCCTGAAGGCGGGCGGCGGTTTCAGTTTCAGCGGCGAAGCGCTGGTTGAGGCCTATCGCAGGCTCATCATACCCGGAGTTACCGTCCTCACGCCAAACACCGACGAATTAAAGACACTGAGTCCGGGTTTTGCCAGCCCCGAACTCGCCGCTGCTGCCTTGATGGACTCCGGTTGCCAGCATGTTCTGCTGACCGGCACCCATGCCGACACCAGAGATGTCACCAACACGTTGTTCGGCCGCAGCACGCCGCCCGAGAGCTGGTCCTGGCCAAGACTGCCTGGCAGCTATCACGGCTCCGGCTGCACGCTGGCAGCGGCGCTGGCCGCAGGACTGGCCAAGGGTTATCCCATGCCAAAAGCGGCGGCAAGCGCTCAGACATTTACCTGGCAGGCGCTGCAGCGAGGCTGGAGCGCCGGTCAAGGCCAGATCTTGCCTGATCGGCGATCCGGATAGGCTTGTTCTGTGAACTGTCAGTAAGCCCATTTGCACCAGGTTTGTCCGCGGCCCATGCTGCTCTGTTAGAATAACGCAGCAACAGTTATCACACATTTTGGCCACCAAGGTTTTAATCATCGCCACAGCAGGAGTCCGATTGTCAGACCAGTTTGCAGCATCAGGCGTATATGCCATTACCGACGAACACCTGTTGACGGATGCGACGTTACTCACGGCCGCTGAGCAGGCACTGACAGGCGGTGTGCGGGTATTACAGTACCGTCGCAAAACCGGCGAATTTCGCGACCGGGTAACCCAGGCAGCTGCCCTGAAAGCGCTGTGCCGACGCTACCAGGCAAGTCTGATTATCAATGATGATATTGACCTTTGCCAGGCGATAGACGCAGATGGCGTGCATTTGGGCCAGTCTGATACTGCCCTGGCGGATGCGCGCTACCGGCTCGGGCCGGGGGCCATCATCGGCATCAGTTGTCACGATGAACCGGCACTGGTGGCTATGGCGGAGCGTCATGGGGCCAGTTATATCGCGCTGGGACGTTTTTTCCCGTCACAGACCAAGCCGGATGCACCGGCCGCCAGCATAGAAAACTTGCGCGTGATTCGCCAGCAAACCACGCTGCCTATAGTCGCCATCGGTGGCATCACCGCAGAAAATGGCCGGTCGTTGATCGACGCCGGCGCGGACATGCTGGCCGTCATCAATTATCTGTTTGCCGCGCAGGATATTCAGGCGCGGGCTCGAGAACTTAACAATCTGTTTTAAATAGTTTTATTGATACAAGAGGTACTTATGTCCCAGGTTACATCTGACAATCACCACCCGACTGTCCGTTCCGCCGCACTTTTTGATGAGGCCCAGCAATACATCCCGGGAGGCGTCAATTCACCGGTCAGGGCATTCCGTGGCGTCGGCGGCACACCTCTGTTCTTCAATCACGGCGAAGGTGCCTGGCTGATTGATGAGGACAACAACCGCTACGTCGACTATGTCGGCGCCTGGGGGCCATTGATCCTCGGGCATTGTCATCCAGCGGTCATTGGTGCACTGCAGGAGCAATTGAGTCGCGGGCTGGGCTATGGGGCTTCCACCGCTGCCGAGGTCGAGATCGCGCGCACAATCTGCAAACTGGTGCCATCGATAGAGCGGGTACGGCTGGTCACTTCAGGTACTGAAGCCACCATGAGCGCGATCCGCCTGGCACGCGGTTACACACGACGCGATAAGGTCGTCAAATTCGAAGGGTGCTACCACGGCCACGTTGATGGTCTGCTGGTCAAGGCCGGGTCCGGTGCTCTGACACTGGGTGAACCTGACTCGCTGGGCGTACCCAAAGCATATACTGACCTGACGTATGTTCTGCCTTACAACGATATTGCCGCCATGCAGGCATTGTTCAGAGAGCACGGCGATGAGATCGCCTGCATCATTGTTGAACCCATTGCCGGCAACATGAATATGGTACCGCCCGTGCCGGGCTTCCTGGAAACGATGCGGGAGCTGTGCACCGAACACGGCAGCGTGTTGATATTTGATGAGGTGATGACCGGCTTCAGGGTGGCACTGGGCGGGGCGCAATCAGTCTACGGCATCACGCCCGATCTGACGGCTCTTGGCAAAGTCATTGGCGGTGGTCTGCCAGTAGGGGCCTTTGGCGGCCGCAAGGACATCATGGACTGCATCGCACCCCAGGGCGGCGTTTACCAGGCAGGCACCCTGTCTGGCAGCCCGCTGGCAGTGGCTGCAGGCCAGGCCATGCTGCGGGAAATCCAGAAACCCGGCTTTTACGAGGATCTCGGCGCAACCACCGAAGCCATGCTCGCCGGCCTGAGCGATCGCGCCAAAGCAGCCGGCATTCCCTTTACCACGAATCAGGTGGGCGGCATGTTTGGCTGCTTCTTTTCCAGTGAAGAGAAGGTCACTCGCTTTGATCAGGTCATGGCCTGCAACGTTGAGCAGTTCCGCAAATATTTCCACTTGATGCTGGACAACAATGTGTACCTGGCACCGTCGGCTTTCGAGGCCGGATTCGTGTCCGCTGCTCATGGCGAGAGCGAAATCGATACGACGCTGGCAGCTGCCGGGAAGGCATTTGCCGCACTCTGAAGCGCTAATCACACGACATAAAAAAACAGGCAAGGACAGTTAATATGAGTCACTATGATGTATATGGCATTGGCAACGCACTGGTCGACAAAGAATTCGAAGTTGAGGATAGTTTTTTTGCCGAAGCGGGTATAGAAAAAGGTTTCATGACTTTGATTGAGGAGGACAGGCAACAACAGCTGCTCGACCTGCTCAGCAGTCGTTATCCGCTGAAGAAACAGGCCGGTGGCGGCTCCGCCGCGAACACGCTGTACGCACTGAGCCAGTTTGGCGGTAAAGCCTTTTACTCGTGCAAGGTTGCAGGTGACGAGCCCGGCGATTTTTACATGGCCGAGTTGGGCAACCACAATATCGAAACCAATCTGCTGCCACAGCGTGAAGCCGGCACTACCGGTCGCTGTGTCGTGATGGTGACACCTGACGCTGAGCGCACGATGCTGACTCACCTTGGGATTTCCCAGTACGTATCAGAGCAGGAAGTAAAAGCAGATGCGGTAAAACTTGCCAAGTATATCTACATCGAAGGCTACCTGGTCACCTCTGACTCAGCACGCGCAGCAGCCAGAAAATTGAAACAGATCGCCCGGGACAATAATGTGAAAACAGCCATGACATTTTCCGATCCCGCGATGGTGGAATACTTCCGGGACGGCGTCAACGAGGTGCTCGGTGACGGTGTCGACCTGCTGTTCTGTAATGAACAAGAGGCCAGGATCTGGTCTGGCGAGGAAGACTTTGAGGCTGCCTGCAACAAACTGAAAACCATCGCAGGACAATTTGCGGTTACGCGGGGGGCGCGGGGCGCACGCCTATTCGACGGCAGCGTTTACGTTGATATCGCTGCCCACCCGGTCAAGGCGGTTGATACCAACGGTGCCGGAGACATGTTTTCAGGGGCCTTCATGTATGCCATCACACAAGGCATGAGTTTCCGGCAAGCGGGTGAACTCGCCAGCCTGGCATCGGCGACAGTCGTTTCCGAATTTGGTCCACGCCTGACGCCGGGCGCACATGCGTCGGTATTGCAGAAATTCAACACTCTCTGAATTCAACACCCTCTGAATTCAGAGGGTGTGCAGCAGTCAGGCGCGCAGATCATCGACAAACTTTTTCACGCCATCAAACCACGAGGTTTTCTTGGGTGACTGCTGACCTTCGCTTTCACCGATACTCTGAAATTCCTGCAGAATATCCTTCTGGCGTCGCGTCAGCTTTACCGGTGTTTCTACCATCACGCGACACAGCAGATCACCTGGCGGGCCACCTCGCACTGACGTAACACCCTTACCGCGCAGACGGAACAGTTTGCCGGTTTGTGTTTCCGCCGGTATCTTCAGCTTGACGCGACCATCCAGTGTCGGCACCTCAAGCTCTCCGCCCAGTGCTGCATCAACAAAACTGATCGGGATCTCGCAATGCAGGTCACGGCCATCACGCGCAAACAACTTGTGCGGGCGCATATGCACTTGCACATACAGATCGCCGGATGGTCCACCATTGACACCGGCCTGGCCTTCACCAGTCAGGCGAATGCGGTCGCCATCATCAACACCGGCAGGCACTTTCACAGACAGCGTCTTCTGCTCTTCGACCTGACCACGGCCATGACAGGTGTTACACGGATCCTTGATCTGTTTGCCGCTACCCTGACAGCGCGGACAGGTCTGCTGCACAGAGAAAAAACCCTGCTGCATGCGCACCTGCCCGATGCCATTACAGGTCGTACAATCGACCGGCGAGGAACCTTTTTTGGCACCAGTGCCATCGCAGCTGGAGCAGTTGACTGCCGTCGGAATACGGATCTTGACAGTGGTGCCCTTGACGGCGTTCTCCAGATCCAGCTCCAGGTTGTAACGCAGATCAGCGCCTTTGCGCACGCCACCGCGACCACCCCGGCCGCCACTGCCACCAAAAATGTCGCCGAAAATATCACTGAAGATATCCCCGAAATCACCCGCACCACCACCCTGTGGGTTGACGCCAGCGTGGCCGTACTGATCGTAGCGCGCCTTTTTGTCGGCATCAGACAACACTTCAAACGCTTCGTTCGCTTCCTTGAACTTTTCTTCGGATTCCTTGTTATCCGGATTCCGGTCGGGGTGGTGCTTCATGGCCACGCGGCGGTAAGCTTTTTTTAATTCAGCTTCCGTCGCGTCACGACCAACACCCAATACTTCGTAATAATCTCTTTTCGACATAGTCCATCAGCCAGGCTGTTTTTTTATTTATCGTCTTTAACTTCTTCGAACTCGGCATCGACGGCGTCGTCTGAAGTTGATTCACTACCGGTGTCACCACCTGCTTCACCTGCCTGGCCACCAGCACCCTGCTGCTCGGCATACATTTTCTGCGCCAGCCCGGATGAAGCTTCAGTCAGCTCATTTGTGCGTGCCTTGATCTGCTCAATGTCACCGGACTTCATGGCTTCTTCCAGCGCCGTGATGGCTGCTTCGATCTTTTCTTTCTCGTCGGCTTCTACCTTGTCGGCAGCATCCGTCAGTGTTTTACGTGTAGCGTGAATCAGGCCATCAGCGGTGTTGCGCGCTGTTACCAATTCTTCGAATTTTTTGTCATCGGCGGCATGCGCCTCCGCGTCCTTGACCATTTTCTCAATCTCTTCATCCGACAGACCACTGGATGATTTGATCACGATGGACTGCTCCTTGCCCGTCGCCTTGTCTTTGGCCGACACATGCAGAATACCGTTGGCATCCAGATCAAAGGCGACCTCAATCTGCGGCATGCCGCGTGCGGCCGGCGGAATATCACTCAGATCAAAACGACCCAGTGACTTGTTCTGGTTGGCCTGCTTGCGCTCACCCTGAACCACGTGAATCGTAACCGCCGTCTGATTGTCGTCTGCAGTCGAGAACACCTGCGTCTTTTTAGTCGGAATGGTGGTGTTTTTGTCGATCAGCACGCTGGTCACCCCACCCATGGTTTCGATACCCAGAGACAGCGGCGTCACATCCAGCAACAGGACATCGTTGACCTCACCGGCCAGCACCGCAGCCTGAATGGAAGCGCCGATGGCGACAGCTTCGTCAGGGTTTACATCGCGGCGCGCATCCTTGCCAAAGAACTCGGCCACTTTTTTCTGCACCAGCGGCATACGGGTCTGGCCACCAACCAGAATGACATCATCGATTTTCTTGACATCAAGTCCGGCATCTTTCAGAGCCATCTTCAGCGGTGCAATCGTGCGGTCAACCAGCTCTTCAACCAGCGACTCGAACTTGGCACGTGTCAGCTTTTGCACCAGGTGTTTCGGGCCTGAGGCGTCGGCCGTCACATAGGGCAGGTTGATCTCGGTCTGCTGGGCAGACGACAGCTCGATCTTGGCTTTCTCGGCCGCTTCCTTCAGACGCTGCAGGGCCAGCGGATCGCTGCGCAGGTCCATGCCGCTTTCTTTCTTGAATTCGTCTGCCAGATAGTCGATCAGGCGCAGGTCGAAATCCTCACCGCCCAGAAAGGTATCACCGTTGGTAGAAAGCACTTCGAAGGTATGTTCACCGTCGGTCTCGGCAATTTCGATGATGGAGATATCGAAAGTACCGCCACCCAGGTCATAAACCGCGATGGTGCTGTCACCGCCCTTCTTGTCCATGCCATAAGCCAGCGCCGCAGCGGTTGGCTCATTGATGATACGCTTGATCTCAAGACCGGCGATTTTACCAGCATCCTTGGTCGCCTGACGCTGAGAGTCATTGAAGTAGGCAGGAACGGTGACAACCGCTTCCGTAACCGGCTCACCGAGGTAGTCTTCGGCGGTCTTTTTCATCTTTTTCAGAATCTGTGCTGAAATCTCCGGCGGCGACATGTTTTTGTCGTTGACGCGCACCCAGGCATCACCGTTGTCAGCCTTGGTAATTTCGTAGGGCACCATCTTGATGTCTTTCTGAACCACATCGTCCTGGAACTGGCGACCGATCAAACGCTTGATGGCAAACAGCGTATTCTTGGGATTGGTCACAGACTGGCGCTTGGCCGGCTGACCCACCAGGGTTTCACCATCTTTGGTGTAAGCAATCACCGACGGGGTGGTGCGATCACCCTCGGCATTCTCGATCACCTTGGCCTTGCCACCTTCCATCACAGCAACACAGGAGTTTGTCGTTCCCAGGTCTATACCGATAATCTTGCCCATAATCTCATCTCCACTTAAATCTACCCGTCTTGTCTGATTCGAGACCCGGGCTGATGCATACAAAAATTGTGTTTATTTCATTCTGTTTAATACAACGTTGAAGCTCTATATTGGTACTTTTACGCAAAATTCAAGAGCTCAGGCGTCAAATTCATCAGGTATTCCCGCTCAGTCCGCCGGTCAGGCCTTCACATCAACGCCTTCAGTCGGCGCCCTGGAGACCATAACCATGGCCGGGCGCAACACGCGCCCATTCAGGCTGTAGCCTTTTTGCATGACTGCCAGCACCGTATCAGGCTCTGCTGTCGTGCTTTCCTGCATGCCCATGGCCTGGTGAAATTGCGGGTTGAACGGCTCACCCACCGGATCCAGCACCTCCACATTGAATTTCTTCAGGCAGTCGAGGAAACTTTTCAGCGTCAGCTCGACTCCCTGGCGCAAAGCACCGAGCTTCTCATGCTCATCACCGTCTACCGCCTGCAGGGCTCGTTCCAGATTGTCCAGTACCGGCAACAGGTCCGAGACCAGCTTCTCCTGGCCGTATTTGTGTGCCTTTTCAACGTCCTGCTCAGCCCGGCGGCGCACATTCTGCATGTCGGCATGCAGGCGCAGGATATCCGCCTGATGACCCGCTGCGGCGGCCTCCGCCTGATCCAGGCGCTCCAGAGCCTGCTCGAGCGTCAGATCTTCAGATGCCTCAGCTGTCTCAGCGTTGCCGGCCTTGCCATTTTGTTCCGGCGTACCCTGCTGTTCAGTTGCCTGGGCATCCTGCTCCTTTCGCTCTTGTTCCTGCTCACTGGTGTTCTGATCTGCCATGTCCTCACCCTGATTGTCGGTTGTGTCAAAAAATCTGCATACTGCTTATTCGGTGCTCGTGTATGTTATCCGGTGCCCATGCCAGCCCTCAGGCGCACACCGATCACAACAACGGCTGATATCTGCTCAATATGGGGACGGCATGATATGATTCAAGTCCTTTCACGGATTCAATTAATCGTGTCAAACATCAGCGACCGGACTATATTAAGAACACTATGCTGACACATCTCTCCATTCGCAATTACGCCATCGCTGAACAGCTCGACATCGAGTTCAGGGCTGGCATGACAGCCATTACCGGGGAAACCGGGGCCGGCAAGTCCATTATTCTGGGTGCACTGGGTCTGGCGCTTGGCGACAGGGCTGATCGGGACGTGGTGCGCAGTGGCAGCGAACGCGCCGACATCAGCGCCGAATTCGATGTCGGCAGGCTGCCGCTGGCCCGCCAATGGTTAAGCGAGCATGAACTGACAGCCGACGACGATACCAGCCTGTGCCTGTTGAGACGCAGCGTTGGCGCCGATGGTCGTTCGCGCGCCTGGATCAACAACACCCAGGTCACGCTACAGGCCATGACTGCGCTGGGCAGCGTGCTGATGGATATTCACAGCCAGCACGAGCATCACTCACTGCTGCAAAAACCAACCCAGCAAATGCTGCTCGACGACTTTGGTGGCCAACAGCCACGCGTTCAGCAGCTCAGACACATCAGCGAGCAATGGAAACAGTACAATAAACAACTGGAAGCGTTACAAACTGCGCTCAATGAGCAGGCCGCGCAAAACGAACTGGCACGCTATCAGCTCTCCGAGCTGGAGGAGCTGGCGCTGGGCGAAACCGAGCTGGCGGCGCTGGAACAGGAACTGGACAGTCTCAGCAATGCCGAATCCCGTATCGTCGGTATGCGAGCACTGCTGCAACTGTGTCGCGAAGATGATGACAGCAACATCAGCCAGAGCCTGCATCAGGCCCTGAGCCTGTTGCGGCAGAGCGGCGCCGGCAAAACGCTGGCAAACGTGGAGGAGATGCTGAACACGGCCGTGATCCAGATTGATGAAGCCGCCAGTGAACTGAACCGGCAGCTGGACCAGATAGAAATCAACCCGGCTCGCCTGGAAGAACTCAACGCCAGGCTGGCCAGCATTCATCAATTGGCGCGCAAACACAAAGTCCGTCCGGAGGAACTGGCGGCCTTGCAGCAGCAACTCGAAGATCAACTGGCCGCCGCCTCCCAAAACACAGAGACCATCGACGCATTGCAACAGCAAACCCAGGCCCTGCAGCAAGACTGGCTGAAACTTGCTCGCGAGCTCAGCAGCCAGCGCCAGCAGGCTGCCCGCAAGCTGACCAAAGCCGTCAATGAACAACTGGGTGCGCTGGGCATGGCAGATGCCAGACTCAGCATCGAATTGCAAAGCACTGACAGCAACAAACCCCAGGCCCACGGCCTTGAACAGGTGGAATTTCTGATCAGCACCAACCCGGGCCAGCCTGCTAAGGCACTGGCCAGAATTGCCTCGGGTGGCGAGCTGTCGCGCATCAGTCTGGCTATTCAGGTCATCACGGCGATGACGTCAGACACGCCCAGCCTGGTATTTGACGAAGTAGATGTGGGCATAGGTGGCGGGGTTGCGCGCGTGGTGGGCAAGCTGTTAAAGCAACTGGGCACGCGCAGCCAGGTATTGTGCGTAACCCACCAGCCCCTGGTGGCAAGTCTGGCCAATCAGCATCTGTTGGTGAGCAAGGAAGCCAGCGCAAAATCCACCAGGAGCCGGATCTATCAACTGAATGAGGAGGAACGCTTGCAGGAGATCGCCCGCATGCTGGGAGGGGATTCCGATGGCCCGACCATCAGCAGCGAAGCGCTTGCTCATGCCCGGGAATTAACCGCCAGCGCCTGACAGGGCCTGAAACCTCGTCAGGCATCCGGCAAACCGGATATTATCAGGCTTTCTGACATTCGGCGCAGATGCCGTAAAGATAAAGGCTATGGTCGGTAATTTCGAAGCCGAAATTGGCAGCAATCTTGTCCTGCCGATTTTCTATCACTTCGTCGAAAAATTCTTCCACCAGGCCGCATTTGCTGCAAACCAGGTGATCGTGGTGCTCCACCGTGGTCAGCTCAAACACGGAATGACCACCCTCAAAGCGGTGTCGCATGACCAGACCGGCCGACTCGAACTGGGTCAGCACCCGATAGACTGTCGCCAGCCCCACTTCTTCGCCCGCATCAATCAGCGCCTTGTACACATCTTCTGCGCTGAGATGACGGGTCTCAGAGTGCTCCAGTAACTGCAGGATTTTCACACGGGGCAAGGTTACCTTGAGTCCCGCTTTGCGTAATTCCTGATTTTCAGCAGACATATTGTTTCTCTTGAATGTGATACGGGCTGTTTTACCCTAAGCAATTGCTAGGGTATTATGCACACTAATGTTGGCAGATGAAAGTTCAGCCCTACACAACATCAGGTGCATTAAATGCTCAGATCCCTAGTATTGCTTGTTGCGACCCTGACCATCGCAGCCTGTTCAACCATCCGCGTACCGCAGTTTCCCGGTGTCTATAAAATAGATATTGCTCAGGGCAATATCATCACCCAGGAAATGATCGATCAACTCGAACCCGGCATGACACGCCGGCAGGTTGTCTTTGTCATGGGCACTCCGCTGGTCCGCGACCCCTACAATCAGGATCGCTGGGACTATGTCTTCAATTATCAGCCAGGCGGCGGTGTGCGCGGCCAGGAGCGCATGACCCTGTTTTTTGACAATGATCTGCTGAGCCGCTTTGAAGGTGATTTCGAACCTGGCGAAGATGCGGCCTGGTCAAACCGTGAAACCAGCGCTGGCGGCAGCGAGAGTAACTCCTGAGACAACAACGCTAAACCTCACCGGGAATCTGATGCGTACCGAAGCCCACCCCACAACAAACCAGAATGTCACCAGCGTCCTGGATCAGGCTCAAACTATCTGTGCCGAGCAAGGCGCACGGCTGACAGAAAAAAGACGGCGGGTGCTGCAAGTGGTGCTGGAATCGTCCGAACCCCTGTCTGCCTATCAGATAGCTGACCAGTATCGGGATCAGCACGGCCAGACCCTGTCAGTGATGTCGGTGTACCGGATGCTGAACTTTCTCAAAGACAACGAACTCGTCCATAGACTGGAAACCACCAACCAGTATCTGCCGTGCTCGCACATTACCTGCAAACACGACCATGAAGTGCCGCAGTTCCTGATCTGCGACAACTGTCATGGCGTGAATGAGGTGGGTATCCGAAAGGAGATCCTGAACGAGCTGAGCGCCAATATCGAAGACACCGGCTTTACGCTGGCCCGGCAGCAAATCGAATTTCACGGCATTTGCAACAGCTGTCAGCAGGACAACTCAAGGAGCTGAACTTGCCGGTTTTGGGTACCCTACAGGGATACCCTGGGTGATTCGGTCATCTGATCCAACATGGGCAGATCTGACGCGAATTCGCGGTGACATGATTCACAGGTTTCAATCAACTGACCGCCCGCCCGCTGCATCAGCGCAACATTCCGGCTGCGTACCGCATTGACTGCGCGAATACCGTCCTGCTCCAACTGGGCAGCAAGCCTTTGCCATTCCGGATCAGCCACCCATTCTGCATCCATCGGCCCGGTACCCGCTGCCTGCATCAACCCGCCGCCAACCTGCACCTGAAACGCCAGGTGTTCCAGTTCACGCCAGTCATTTTCGTTTTGCGGGTCATTCCACCTCACAGTCCAGGACGGGTCGGTGGCCTTGTTGACCATCGCCACCATCACATCATTCAGACTGACCGGCAGAGAAGGTCCCTGATTGGCAGCCTGAGAGCCTGGCCCGTTTTCGCTGCAGGCGGCCAGCGCTGCCAGCGCCAATGCCACTACCAAACCTTTGCCCACTTTGTTGCCCATTTTTGTACCGCTCTGCATCGCATCACCCCTGTATCGTTGTTATTACTTTAATTTCAGATTGTTATGCTACGCCCATCGCCAGTCCCAGACAATCACAAATGCGTGACGTCTCCGTGAATCGCTGATCGCTGATAGCTGATCAGAAGCTCGCCGCAAACGCCCGCAGCGCATCCACGCCCAACACATCATGCGCAGCCAGCTGCAAATCCTGACGCGGAAGATGCGCCAGCTTCTGTTTCAGCGTTGCCAGATGAATGTCTTCCTGTTCGCGGCGATCCGCCAGAAAACCCTGCATGCCCTCGGGCAACCGTTTATTAACGACCAGACCGGCAACATCAACGCTGGCACGCTGCAACTGAGCATACAACTCGATGGTTTCAAGCACCGGCAAGCGCTCTGCTGCCAACACAATGACAAACCCGGTCTGTTGCTGGTCTGACAAGGCGTCACGCAAGCCGGCAAACCGTTGCTTGCGGCGATTCAGCAAACGCCGAATGCGGCTTTCCCGATCTTGCTCGCCATCGTCGGATTCATCACCCAGCATTTTGTCGCCGACAGTGCTGTCCCGGTTCAGGCTGTTGAGCACGGCGCTAAACCGGTCCGCTTTGTCCCGGCGCTTGATCAGACCATCTGTCCACGCCGACATCATTTCGGGCAACGCCATCAGGCGTGCCGTATGTCCCGATGGCGCGGTATCAAACACAATCAGATCGTAGTCAGCTGCCCGCTCAACCACTTCGGCTATACGCTCCAGCATCGCTGCTTCCTGCATGCCCGGCGCGTCGCGAGACAATTCCATATGTTTGTCTACTTCACCACTCAGGTGCGCCGGCATCAATTTGCGCAATGCTCGTGTGACTTCATCCAGGTGCTGCCTGACCGTCTGTTCGGGGTCCAGTTCCAGGCCGTCGAGCCCTGGTGCCAGTTTCACCGGCGCCGATCCGACCGTCCGGTTGAACAGATGCCCCAGGTTATGGGCCGGATCGGTTGATACCAGCAATACCTTCTTACCTGTATCAGCTGCGGCAACTGCCAGCGCAGCCGACACGGTGGTTTTGCCAACACCACCTTTACCACCAAAAAAAAGGATACGACGATTTGCGATTAGTTCTAACAACATGAAATATGATCCAGTGGCGAGCGCTCCATACCCATGCGGCGATGCCAGTCGTGAAACCGGTCATAAGCCACCGGCAACAGCTCAAGTGTATAAAACGCGGCCGGATTGGGCACCCCCAGCGACTCGGAGAAAACCATCAACATGAACAGGTCATCCTCATCACGCTGGGCGCGTGCGAACGATTGCCGGTACGGCGCGACATAGAATTCACGCAAACCCTTTTCCAGCCGGGTAAAAAAAGTTTTGGTACTGCCTGACTTTTTAACTGTCATCTCTCAACCTGTGTCGATGGTTCTGCTTTGTTGTTCGCCTGCATCTTCTTGTTGCCGGGCGCTTTGTGCTGTTGCCCCTGCTGTGTGGCCTTGCGTTGCTCACGCGCCTTGAACCGTGCCGCACGCAGCAAGCGCGCCTGTTTGGGATCCAGCTGCAAAGGTCGGTAGATCTCGACCCGGTCATGATCACGCAGCACATAGTCTGTCGGCAACGGGGCTGCACGTCCGTCCAGCAGGCGCGAAAAAATGCCCATGGACACTGTCGACAGATCCAGGCCATCCACCTGGTCAGCAATGCCCGACATTTGCACCGCCTGCATCGCAGTGGCGCCCTCCTCCAGCTGCAATGGTATCAGGATCTGTCTGTCTGGCAGGGCATATGCCACCTCAACACAAATCATCCTGCCGGTCTCCCGTACAGGGCATGAGCGCGATTTACCAACGCGTCCACCAGGGTATTGGCCGAATGCTGAAACAGTTTTTCCATGGCCATGCCAAGCAAGCCACCGGCCCACTCAAACTCCATGCGCAAACTGACTTTACAGGCATCATCTGCCAGTGCATCAAAGCGCCATGTGGCACCGAATTTTCTGAAAGGGCCTTCAAGCAGGCTCATATCCATCGATTCGCCCGGCACAAGATCATTGCGCGTGGTAAATGTATAGCGCATACCCGCCTTGCCCAGGGTCAGTTTGCCCACTACTTCGTTGTCGGTGCGGCTCAGCACTTCGGCAGACTGACAGCCATGCATGAAGGCCGGATACTGCTCAATATCGTCTACCAGGGCATACATTTGCGCTGCCGAATAGTTCACCAGCGCACTGCGCTCTATCGTTACCATAACTCAGCTCAGGACGCGAAAAAGCGCAGCAGGTCTACAGCAAAATACTTTTGCGCAACCGAATTGATAAATACAAACAACAGCACCACCGGCACAAAGGTCCGCAGCGAAAAGCCCAGATATCGCGACAAGGCAGAGTTACGAAAACCGGCATCACCCGTGGCAAGTTCTGCCATGAAACCATCGCGCCAGCGCCAGGCACAAATCACACAGGCGAAGAAACCGACCAGGGGTAATATGACCTCTGAGAAGGTGTCGGCGATCAGATCAAAGAAGGACTTCTGCCCGCCACCGTAAGGAATGAAATCGGTCAGGAAGCCCGACATGCCAAAGGACAGCGCCGCCAGCACGGCAAAAGATGTCACCAGCGCCGCCTGCACCAGAACGGCTTTGCGGCGCGAATAACACAGCTCATCGATCATGTACGAGATCGGAATCTCCAGTATCGACACCAGAGAGGTCATGGCAGCAAAAAACACCAGGGCAAAAAACACCGCAGCCGCAGTGCTGGCTCCCCAGTAGCCGACGACTTCCTGCATGGACAGGAATATTTGTGGCAGGTAGCTGAAAATCAGGCCGATACTGCTGCTGGACAGATCATCCGGATTGGTTGCCGGGTTGAATGCAAAGATTGCCGGCAGGATCAACAGACCCGCCAGGAACGCCACACTGGTATCCGCGACTGCCACCATACGGCCGGAATTTATGATTCTGTCCTCACGACTGAAGTACGAACCATAGGTAATCATGATCCCCATCCCCAGCGACAGCGAGAAGAAGGCCTGGTTCAGAGCAGCACTGATCACCGCGCCATCAAGCCGGCTGAAGTCCGGCACCAGGTAGTAGCGCACACCCAGCATGGCATCATCCAGGGTCATGACAAAGATGATCAAGCCCACCAGCATCACTGCCAGCGTCGGCATCAGGACCCGCGCCATCCGCTCGATACCGCCCTTGACGCCGCCCAGCAGCACACCGAATACCGCCACTTGCAGCAGCACAAACCAGGGAAAAATCGACGGCGATCCGATCATTTCACCAAAGGCGGCCGGCTCGGCAAGTTCGCTCAGGTCGCCGGTGGCCGCGCGAAACAGATATATCAGAATCCATACCGTCACCACGGTATAAAATACCGCGATCATGAATGGGGTCAAAATTGCCAGTTTGCCCGCCCAGCGCCAGCCCCGATGTCCGCCAGACAGTGCGGAAAATGCGCCAACCGGATTACGCTGGGAATGACGCCCCATGGCTATCTCTGCCAGCAGCACCGGAAAGCAGATCAGTGCCACGAACATCACGTAGACAATCAGAAAGACCGCGCCACCGTTTTTGGACGCCATTACCGGAAATGCGACCAGGTTGCCCAGACCCACAGCGGAACCCGCTGCGGCCAGGATAAATCCCAGACGTGAACTAAACTGACCGCGCTCTGCCGACATACTATCCTCACTGTATTATTGTTGGGTCTGCCAGCTATTGGATCTGCCCGTCAGATCCCGGAATCAGGCAGCCATGACATACTGTATTAGCATGCCGTACCAGCCTGCCACCACTCACGATAATGGCAGGTCATCGCCATAAAGCGCCTAGAATGCCTTGCCGACGGTCATCCTGTCCACTGCCAGCGTGCGTGGCGACTGGCTTTTTAACGCCCGAATTGTAGCAACCGCAAATTTAGCCGGTCAATTTGAGCGACCGTAGCTGATTCAAGGTATAATCCGCCCCCATGAGCAAAGCAAAGAAATCCAAAGCCCCCGATACAACCATTATCCGCAACAAAAAAGCGCTGCACGATTTTTTCGTGGAAGAATCTTTTGAAGCAGGCATGGCGCTGGAAGGCTGGGAAGTGAAAAGTCTGCGTGAGAAAAAAGCGCAATTGGTAGACAGCTACGTCGTGCTCAAAGACGGCGAAGCGTTTCTGCTGGGTTGTCATATCAACCCGCTGAACAGTGCCAGTACGCATGTGATTGCAGACCCCGACCGCACCAAAAAGCTGCTGCTGAACAAAAGGGAACTGGCAAAGCTGTTCTCCAGCGTGCAACAGAAGGGCCACACCTGTGTCGCCACCAAGCTTTACTGGAAAGGCCATCTGATCAAATGTCAGGTGTCACTGGCCAAAGGTAAAAAAGACCATGACAAGCGCGAGACCGAAAAGGATCGCGAATGGCAGATCGAGAAACAACGTATCGTCCGCCAAAAAAACCGGTAATCCGTTTATGCGCATTAAAGCCGCCATCTTTGACTGGGATGGCACCGTCGTCGACTCCATCGAACATATTTCAAGCTGTCTGCACCATGCGGCCACCAGCATCGGGTACCCGGCGCTGGAGCGCTCCGCCTACAGCAATATCATCGGCCTGGGCCTGGTTGAAGCACTCAGAACGCTTTACCCCACCATCACCAGTGACGACATGGTTGCCATGCGCGATGCCTACAGCACGCAATTCATGGCAACGTCGGCCACAGCCCAAAAGGTCTTTCCCGGCATCACCGACATTCTGCAGGACCTGCACAGCAGCGGCCGCCACTGCGCAGTGGCCACTGGCAAAAGCCGCCGCGGCCTGGACCGTGCCCTGGAGCACAGTCAGCTGGGGCACTGGTTTCACGTCACCCGCTGCGCCGACGAAACCCGCTCCAAGCCCGATCCCAGCATGCTGGCCGAGATTCTGGCGCACCTGAAACTGGAACCATCTGAAGCCGTCATGATCGGTGATACCAGTTACGACCTGGAAATGGCTGCCAACATCGGCATGCCCTCCATTGGCGTGCCCTGGGGGGCCCACTCTCGCGATGTGCTGGCACGCTGCAAGCCCATCAAGGTTGTGAATAGTGTTGCCGAATTGCGGGATTTGTTAGGCGCCTGAGTCGCCCTTGAAATAAATAGGCCCGGCCGCATGTCTTATAGTGTGCTATGCTACACGTGTAAAACACATTGGGGGCGATCAGGATTCGACGCCGGTATCAAACTCCAAGGTGCATGTCGAGAGGGTAGTAACTCTCGTAAATCAATTACTGCAACTTCTTATAGTTGCCAACGACGAAAGCTACGCACTAGCCGCTTAAGAACTAAGTTAGGTTAGCGGTCGCCCCGGGATGCCTGTAAACCGGTGTATTGCGACTGTCATATAGAACAGGATCGCCAGTGGATCGCGCTCGACGTGAAGCGGTTAAAAGTATCGAGCTCGCCCAAGCCACCCTGCTCGTCGGGCCGGTACGGGTTAACTTAATAGACGACGCTAAACATGTAGATCCAAGGACAGAGAGCTGGCGGACGGGGGTTCAAATCCCCCCGCCTCCACCAATCAAAAAAGAAGGGCCATCGCCGCAAGGTGATGGCCCTTCTTTTTTGAACCCCGCCACGCTAAGCAACCACAACCAACTCACTTGCAATTTTCTCCAGCATAAAAGTCTCCCGTTGAATCGACTGCCCCATGGACTTTTCCTGCCGACTCATCACCTGGCGATTATGCTTGACCGCCTCGCTCACCGACACCCAGACCGGTCTCATGCCATTGGCAACCTCGTAACTTTCCATGCGCACTTCCGCCAGCTCCGGGGCCACATCACAGACAAAAAAGTGCGAGGTCATATGCATCAGGTCGTACTCGGGTTTCCAGTGCGGCCGGTATTCCTCAATGAAGCCATAGTGCTGCTTAACCTGAACATCGCGGGCACCGGTTTCTTCTTCCAGCTCCCGCTTCAGCGCCACGGTAATATCTTCTGACTCATCAACGCCGCCACCCGGCAGACTGAAATCATTGTAACGTTCGGTGAACAGCAGCAGGATGTTATCCTCGCGCAGCACGATACCCCGGGCGGCATGCCGACGGAATATCCGGCCTTCCCGCGTGAGGAGTTCAGGGTGAATGAGTTCTTTCAGAAGTTTCATGGCGAAAGTCCGGGCGGCGGCTACAAAAAATCGCGATTCTACCGATGTATCAGAAACATTTCACCCTCCGCAGACCTCATCCGATGACCACCGAAGACGATTTTCACAGGCAAATCAGCCCATCCGTCGTCCTGCAATGTTACAATCCGCGCGGCGAAACTGTCGCTGAGAGGTCCTGCGGTGAAACTGTCCGTTGTCATATCCACCTACAATTCTCCTGAATGGCTGACAAAAGTCCTGTGGGGCTATTCCCGGCAAACCCACGCGGACTTCGAGCTTATCATTGCCGATGATGGCTCGGCGGCAGCCACACGCGAGTGCATAGATCAACTCCGCGAAGAAACCGGCATGACAATCAAGCACGTCTGGCAACCCGACGAGGGATTCCGGAAATGCCGCATTCTGAACCTTGCCACCCTGCAGGCGGAAGCCGACTACGTTGTTTACACCGACGGTGATTGCATTCCGCGGCGGGACTTTCTGGCTGTGCATGCCGCCGAAGCAACGCCGGGGTATTTTTTATCAGGCGGCTACCACAAGCTGCCCATGGACGTGAGCCGGGCAATCAGCAGGGAGGATATTCTCAGTGGCCGTTGCTTTGATTTGCGCTGGCTTAGGGATCAAGGCCTGCCTGCCAGTTACCGGAACAGCAAACTGACTGCCGGTCCGCGCAGGGCCCGTCTTTTCAACCTGGCTACCCCGACGCGCTGTCGCTTTAAGGGATCCAATGGATCGGCCTGGTTAAACGATATACTCGCTGTTAATGGTTTTGATGAACGCATGCCCTGGGGCGGCGAGGACCGGGAATTCGGCGTACGCCTGATCAATGCAGGTATCAAACCAAGGCATGTGCGCTACAACGCGATTGTCATTCACCTGGATCACGCCCGAAGTTATCGGGACGAAAGCATTGTCAGGCAAAACAGAGTTCTGCGTGAAGCCAACGAGAAAAACCGGGTCACCTGGACGGATCACGGCATCAGCCAGCACCAGAATGAAAATGCGAGCCAGCTCAAGGCAACAGCCGCCGCAGTGTCAACTCCAGACTGTTGAGTTTTTTTAACCAGCGGCTGTCCTGCAGCGGATAATATGCCCAGGGCTGGCTCAGATCCGGCTCGGTGTTGGCCAGGTAATCCTCGGCAAATGGCAGTTGCTCGGGTCGCCGCTGTTTCAGCATGCGGATTTGCTCAGCATTCAGTGTCGCAAACGGGTACAAGCCGCATTTCCTGCGCGCCTCAGCAATCTTCAGGGCCAGCGTTTTACGTTTTCCCCGATAGGCCGGCACTTCCGGCAGCCACATGACAAAGGGGGAAAACAGATGCCCCATCGGGCCAAACAGTTGCGCCGCCTGACGGTCGTTGGCCGGTTCACTGTGCGCAAACTGCCAGCCTGCCGCCTGCAATCGCGCTGGTTGTGTCACCAGAATATCGGAGTAATGCACGCCGGCGCTTTGCCCTGCCGGTGCCCTCAGGTACACCTGTGACTGCGAATCGAAGCGCAGCGTGTCCACATCCCGCTGTCGCGTAGCGCCCTTCAGGAAACAGGGCTGCAGAAACGCCGACTGTGGGTTATCACGAAAATAATCCTGCATGGCAGGCACATCGTCCGCCTCCAGCGGTCGTACCATCTGCATGTCATCCTGCAGCGTCAACATCAGGGGTTCATCAACAAACTTCTCCAGTGCCAACTGCATATTGGCATACAGGCCTCCGTGTTTGCGGCCAGCTGAACTCTGGGCATGAAGGACCTGATGTCGGCGCGCAATAGTCTCCAGTGTGCTGACTGTTTCCGCGTCCTGACTGCCATCATCGATCACACAGATCTTCCAGTCCGGCGCACAGCGCTCAACCGAGGACACACAATGCTGCAGAAAACGCCCTCGATTAAATGAAAAAATGCAGACAATCATGATACGCCCCAACGGCAGTCAAAAAAGTGATGACTCACAACAATTGATACAGGTCATCGGTAAAACGCCGGGCATCCCAGCGTTGACGACCGCTACTTTGCGAGTGCACGGTGATGAAACGGGTCTCAGGCCTGCGCAGTTGCAGTTCAATCTCGTCGAGAAGACGTTTTGAGTCGCTGGTATCAAAGATATAGTGCAACCCTTCGGGTTTGATCCAATCGACGTCCACCCCCGTCCCGGGCTCTTCCCCAGACTCTCCTCGAATCTGTGCCCGGCACATCAGGAATCGTTTGTAGGTGGCAAACTCCGACCATCGGCGCGGCGGCTGTTGTACCAGCGCCAGCCACCAGGGACATTGATAATGTTCCTCCAGCCAGGCCAGCAATGCCCGCACACTGTCCACGTGCAATAAAAACGGGGTATCAAAATAGGCGTCGAAAACGCCATCAACTGTCGGCGCCTGCAGCAGACGGTCGGCCTGTTGTACCCAGTTCAGGGTTTTACCACGGAAAGCAGCCTGCTGATGTCGGTCGCTGATGCAGGCTATGGCGGGCCTGTTGATCCACGGTGCCAACTGCGCCTGGGGCGTCACGATGACGTCCGAGTCGACGATCAGTACATAGTCCGTAGCAGCACGGGCCGCGATTGCCAGTTTGCACAGCTGCTGGGTATGCCAGCCGGTATACCGGGGCCATCGGGGCCAGCCGACGGCCCGGCTGACACTGCCACTGATGCGAGTCATATGGCGTCCGCCCAGCGCTTGCCAGGCCATCGCATGGCGACGCCGAGATTCAACAACGTCTGGCAACAGTTGGGCAGTCGTCATGATATGCGAGTGCGACGACACCCTCGCGCGCAAGGCCGGCTCGTCTTCGGTTTGCACAACCGTTATGTGCTCCAGATCGGCCAGCGGGCTGCGACTCAGGGAGCGCATGAGAATCCGGTACTGCTCCAGATCTCCGGCCCAGGTAGGGGTCATCAGACTGACAGAGGGTGTTGGTGCCATCAAATACTCTCGCGCTCAGACGCCAGTGACGGATCCGCCCGCCGCGTCCAGAACCACAAAAAAATCAGCGGTAACCAGGTGAACAACCAGACAGCTTTAGCCGAGATCACCAGGGTGTGGGTGTCCGTCAGGCAAAGCATGACAACCAGCCCCCACACACCCAGCAGGTACAGCCTCTCCGTCCACGTCGCCGGCATTCTGTAAATACCATGGAGCACTGTGCCCAGCACTGCCAGCAGGATGCCCACACCCACCAGGCCGCTGTCAGCAAAGGTGCCGACAAACAGATTGTGGGCATGAAATTCTTCGTAACCGGTTGTGCGCAGGATCTCAACTCCGGCGGCGGTTTGCGCCAGATCCGTGGCCGCACCGTGACCCAGCAACACGCTACCCGGCGGGTTCTGCAGCAAGGCGGACCAAAAATCCAGCCGAAAGGATGAACCCCGCTCCAGCATGGCCTGGGTAAATTCAGACATGCCAAAAAAAAGCAATACAACGGCTGCTGACAACAGCAGACTCACGGCAGCAAAGATCAACAACTTCCAGGCGCGCTGAGTGACTGCATTGACCAGCAGACAATAGCCGCCGCCTGTCACCAGCGCCAGCAGCGGCCCCCGGCTCTGTGACATCAACAGCGCTACCACCGTTAACGCCAGCGCGGCAAAAATCAGCGCATGATCACCATAAGTCAACCGAGCCCGTTCCCGCCACAACAGGAATACACCCATGGCCAGATAAACCAGCAGCACGGAAGATGCCTGCACGGGATTGGACAGCGCCCCCAGTCCATACAGGCGCCCCGACACACCACCCGTCAAGACAAAAACAACCAGTGACGCCAGACTGCCGAGCAGCGCGCACGTCAACAGTAGGCGCCCCAGCCTGTATGGCCGGGCAAGCAGCGGCGGGATGGCAAGAAACAGGAAAATAACCAGTAGCCAGGTCTCCAGGCTCCAGCGCAGCGCCTGGCCATGCAGTGCCCAGTCAGCATTGCTGATGATCAGCGAGTTGAGCGTGGTGTACAGCAACAGCACCATGGCAAGGCGGAAAAAGCTGTCTTTGGTGTCCAGACTGATTTCCCGACGAAACAGCATCAGCAGCAGCGGCAACGCCACGGCCAGGTGAAACCAGCCCTTGAACAGATCCGGGTGCGGCGCGATTACTGACAATCCTATCCAGATCAGAAAGATGGAAGGGATTTTTTGCAGCCAGCTGGTCCTGACGTCTTTCTCGGTATAAAAATCTAAAACGCGTTTGTACACAACGGAGTCCATGATGGGTCAGGCAATCTTGAGCCACGGTCAGCGACATCATAGGCGAACCCGGATGACGCTGACCAGTACCTGACTGTCAGCTGTTTTTCGGATACGGGCGCAGACCCAGCAGAATTTCCGCTTTTTCACTCAGCGGCTGGGCCATCAACTCTGCCGGTGTGTAGGCAGCCAGCTGCTCGCGCAACAGAGCGTACACCGCTTCGCGATCCTGGCTGGTGTCCAGCTCCACACATTTGTCCTTGCTTTTGAACAGTTCAACCGTGGGCAGGGTTTCTTCCTTGAAGGTATTGAAACGCAGTTTCATGGCTTCGACGTTATCATCCGCCCGACCGGAGAATTTTGCCCGGCCCATGATGCGCTGCTCCAGTACCTCAAACGGACATTCAAAGTACAGCATGGTGGGCAGTTTGACGTCACGGCCAAACACCTCGTACCAGGCCTCCAGGTTCGACAATGAGCGGGGGAAACCGTCGATCAGAAAGTTGCGCTTGCCCGTGGTGCGGGTGGTGCGCTCCATGGCGTCCTTGAGCAGGCGCACAACAATTTCATTGGGCACCAATTTGCCCGCCGCAATGTACTCTTTAATGATTTCCATGGTCGGACCACCGGCCTGCTGTTCGGCGCGCAGCAGGTCACCGGTAGACAAGTGCGTCCAGCCCAGCTGAATCTCCGCCAGTTCACACATCGTCCCTTTGCCTGCACCAGGGCCACCCAGCACAAACACAATGTTAGGTTCGGGACAGGCCTGCCTTGGATCAACGTAAAAGATTTCGACTTTCGGCGCGGGCGCCTGGCCCATTTTGTAAACGTTCCACTCACGGTCAGTTGGTGGCAGTGCGTCATCACAGGTCAGCTCATAGGCCAGATGACCATCAAGACGGCAGATGCGCCAGGATTTGTAGCTGTTGGAATAGGATATCGCCGGGCTTCTGGCTGACTTGCCGTCGGCCCGATCCCAGGCCATTTTGCCGTTCCAGTAGCCCGGTGCCGACACCACGCCCGATTCGGATTTGGTGGGCGGAGCTTCGGAGGGCACATACAATCCATCCACCTCCGGCAGGCCGGAGCCGGATACTTCAATAAACAAGGTGTTGGGGGTGTTAGCTGCGTCAGTCATATCAGATCTCATTTTCAGGTAAATATTCAGCAAGGCGGGAGCACAAGCTCAGCCGGGCAATAACGGTGAGGGATCCCCCACACTGTACAGCGTCAACCGGTGCATGGCACGTGTACAGGCGACATACAGCAGGTTGCGGTCCATCTCGGTCTGGTAATTTTTGGCGCTGACGTCGGCGACAATCACCTGATCAAACTCCAGGCCTTTGGCCAGGTGTGCGGTGCAGATAATCACGCCGGCAGAAAAACCCGCACTACCTGCATCGAGCAGGCGCCCGTTTGCACCAGCTTCTGTCAGCGCTTTATGCAACCGGTTCGCCTGCTTCTGTGTTTTGGCAATGATCGCCAGACTTTGATGGTCGCCAGCGTTGAATGCTCTCAGGTCATCAACCATCTTCGCGACCATCTGCGCCGGACGGCTGCAAGCAATCACCTGCGGCGTGTCGCCATGGCGTTTCATCGCCTCCAGTTTTGGATTGGGTGCGATGCCCAGGGCAAACTGCATGATCTCCCAGGTGCAGCGGTAGCTCTTGTTCAGCTCTACCTGGAACGCCGAGGGCAGGCTGGCCTGAATCTGTTCGGCTGTCGAACTGCCATACGGGTTCACGGCCTGACTGGCATCACCCAGTACGGTTTTGCGACAGGAAAACAGACGCCCCAGCACCAGATATTGAACCGGGGTATAGTCCTGCATCTCGTCAATCAGCAGATGTTTGATACCAGGTCGGGGATTTTTCACGCCTTCCAGGCGCATTTTGAGATAAATCAGCGGAAACACATCGGCGTATTCCAGTCGACCGCCAGCCGGTTTGAACAATTCCGGTCGTCCAAGCCAGTCATAAAGCCCCTGATAGGCCTGGCGCAAGGTGACCTTGTGAACCATGCCTCGGATCGCCTCGCGCAGATCCTGCCGTTCATCAATCCGCAGATCGTAATTGTAATGAATACCTATCTGACTTTCGGTGGCCTTGAGCACACGTGCAATGCGTTCGGTCGTTGCGAACCCCCGGTGCTTCTGCCAGGTTTCGGCGAAAAACCAGTCCGGTACAATCTTGCGCCCGGTGCGCCATTCGGCGGCAACGAAGGAACGCTTCTCAACGATGTCCACATAGCGGCCAATCTCGTGCAGGAACTCTGGTGCGGCTTTGACGGTGATGCGCTCGCGAAGCGCCTCATCGCCGCTTTCCAACAAGCGGGTCGTCTGCTCAAAGAAGGTCTGGAAGCGATACTGCTGATCCAGCAACTCACTGGCCAGATCCTCCATGCCCATTTCGGCGACCTGCTCCTCGCCCAGTTCCGGCAGCACGTTGCCGATATAGTCGGCAAACACGCGGTTGGGCGAAATGATCAGTATGTCGTTGGAAGTCAACGTGTCCTTGAATCGATACAACAGAAAGGCAATGCGATGCAGAGCGATGGAGGTTTTGCCCGAACCGGCCACACCCTGAATCACCAGCGTGTGGGCGTCGTCATTGCGGATAATGGCATTTTGATCGCGCTGAATGGTGGCAACGATCTGTTTCATGCCCTCATCATTGCTGGCACGACTGAGCTCATCCTGCAGCACGTCATCAACAATATTGACGCCGGACTCCAGCACGAACTCCAGTTTGCCGTCGCGGATGCGCATCTGGCGTTTTAGCGTGACCTCTCCCGTTATTGTACCGGAGGGGGCCTGGTAACTTACCGGACCGGTTTCAAAATCGTAAAAGATGGACGCAATGGGCGCACGCCAGTCATAAACCAGCGTCTGGCCTGCCATCTCGTCATGGTAATGATGCACACCCACGTAGACGGCTTCGCTGGCATTTCCATTGTCTCTTTGGAAATCAAAGCGACCAAAATACGGTGAACGAATCAGTTTCAGCAATTTTTGCTGCTGTACCTTGAGCGCTTCGGCAGAATCCAGTACCTGCTCGACAGTAGAGCGCACGGCGATCTTTTCGATATGATCCATATCGCGCCGCGCTTCCCACAGATACTCCTTGCGGGACTGGATTTCCTGCGCGTATTCGGCCAGACGCTCATCAATATCTGTGAGCGTGTGCAGCATGCTCTGCTTGCAATGCTTGAGGCGGGCTGCCTCTTCAGTTTCAACGGGGGTCATGGCATCAAGGGTCATGAAAGGCGAACTACTCCAATCAAGACAGTCCGCACACACGCAAGTGTCATGCAGCAGGTCAGAATGTAAAGCCCGGTATTCTAACCCATTCACCCCATCAGTTCATCCCGGTTCTTGCCTTCCTCAGAATCATTGGCTGTCAGGTGGGTGCCCAGATACGTTTCTGGCCATAAGCGTATGAGAATAGACCCCAATAGTATGGGGCCAGAACAACAATCGTCACAGAATAGGCAACAATTGCTGTTGGACCACCAAGTTCCTGCATCATTGACTGAATGCCTGGATCAAAAACTGGAACCAGGATCAAACTAACCATCAGTAACACGAAGTAAACGCGCCAGCAGAATTCGGAAAAAAATCGCTGCTGTTTCGCCCGGCCCCAAATAGCAACGAGACCGAAGTAGGTGAGCAAAATCAATGGCAGGTCAGTGGTCAGCTGGCTGATACCATAATCACCGGACAAACTCTGCATAACCTTGTTTGTCAGGCCAAGAATGAGAATTAATGTTGTATAAATGAAGATAAGCATTTTTTTGATTCCTTTATCATCCAGTAAAACTCAGTGCGACACCTGGGCGCCCGCTTGATAAACCGCAACGATGTCTTGAGCATGGGAAATATCCTGCGTGGGGTCGCTGGCGAATACAACAAAGTCGGCCTGCAACCCGTTGGTCAGCCTGCCGGTTTGCTGCTCTTTGCCAAGCACTTTTGCGCCGTTTGCAGTGGCCAGCGCCAGCACCTGCATGGGCGTCAGGCCGGCATCAACCAGCAGCGCCATCTCCTGATGAAAGCTCACACCCGGAATCACCCAGGGATTACCCAAATCTGTGCCAACACTGAGCAGGACACCGCGGTCATGCAACTCCTTCACCAGTTTGAGAACCCTGGGCCAGACCTGCTGAGCCTGTTGATAATCATCAGCCTGCCAACCGATATTGAAGTTAAAGAACTCCCGCCAGTTCGCCAGCAGGTCAGGGTGCACCAGTTCCAGGGCCGAATTCTGCGTGACGCTCTCCTGATTGGCGAAAAAAGTGTTGTAAAAGACTATCAGCGTCGGATCGACTGCCGTTTCATGCGCCACCAGTTGGCGATAGAGTGCCTGCATCGGAGCGCTGTCGTGATCCATATACTGGTACCACTGATACCAGTTGGCATTACCCGGTTGTTGTACATTCAAAAACTCTTCGCGTGCGGTATCCGTCAGCAGATCAGGCGAAATGGGCATAGCGTGGACTAGATGATCTATTCCCAGCTCGGCGCCTGTTTGCCAGCTGAGTTGTTCAAGGTGAGCGATCACCGGCAGCTTGTAGTAGTCGGCTCGTGCAACAGCCACCGCAATCTGCGCCGCGCTCAGTTCCGTGTAGAGTTTGATGTAGTCAACGCCCATTGCCGCTTGACTGTCGATGGCCGCGATTATTTCATCGTCATTGTCAACGGCCTGGGTAAGTCCCTCAAACGGCGTGACGTTGATGATGCCGCCGGCAACAAAGGCCTGCGGACCCACGATGCTGCCGCGCCGCTGAGCATCGCGATAGGCGATATTTGCTGCGGTAACGCCGCCCGGATTGCGCACGGTAGTCACGCCGTACGCAAGCAGCTTTTCTCCATTCCAGCGACCAATATCAAGCGAGTTTGCAGCCTGCAGACTGACGGTTTCGCCATCAATTTCAAAGGTGACAGCACCCAGGCTCATGTGCGCATGGGTGTCAATAAAGCCAGCGCTGACATAACGATTATTCAGGTCAACGATGTCGGTGTCGGGTAGCATTTCAATATCGGGCTCCCCCTGCCCAACGGCAACAAAGCGGCCATCTGCTACCAACAGATAACCATTGGTGAGTATCTCTGAGCGCTCAGCGAGGATTAGTGTGGCATTTTTGTAGAGGGTTTGACTTTGAGCGACAACCAGAGCGGGCATCAACAACAGCAGACAAGTTAAAAGCAGGCGCATGGTAAAAATTCCTGTATCGGCTTAATTTGAATTCGCCTATACAGTCGTTTCACATAAGAATCCCTTACACGTCAGGCCGAAATATTCTCTAACATTCGCATGGCCGCCCGCTTGCGCCAGCTGAAATACACTAATGCCAATACCAGTACTATCCAGGCCAGTATCATTCGTCCGGTTGCGCTCAATGCCTGATCACCAAACACCAGGCTGGCGATGAACAGCAAACTGATGACAAGCAAAAAAATCAATGTAGCAACCGCGCTCAGCCGCCAGCGAAATATTTCGTGTCGCACCAGGTCAATCTGCTCAGACAGCGACTCGCTGACCGCGCAGGTTTTGATTAATCGCAAACTTTTCCAGCGGCTGCGATTGATCAGGAAAAACAATACCGATGCCCAGCCACAGACAAATCCAACCCATAACTGCTCGTACAGATCACCATTCTCTGATAAAAATCCCACGGCAAAGAACCCCAGCACAATCATCATCAGGGATTCAACAATAATATTCGCCAGCATTATCCGTGACTGGCGACGCTGTCTGGCCTGCAGGTTCGCCAATGGCGGGGCTTGTTTGTCATCACCGGTCTGCCACAGTTTCGACAGCGCAGACCACTCATCTGGCTCTTTCATTTAGCGACTCCTGCCAATAGATCGGAAAGTTTTTGCTTTGCCCGATTCAATCTGACGGCAACGTTGGATTCACTCAGGCCCAGCACCTCGGCCACTTCAAGATTGCTCAGGTCTTCAAGCTTGAGAAGCAGCACTTGACGCAGACTTAGCGGCAAACGCTGAATGGCATCTCGCAATTGCTGCTGCTGTTCGGCCTGCAAATGCGCATGCTCCACATCGGAACGCTCATCAAGCGTTTCTTCTTCAAAATCGGATTCGTTAACACGACTATGACGCCGGATATGGTCGATCGCAACATTATGGGTGATTCGGTAGATATAGGTCTTTAATGTGCATTGCCCCCTGAAACGCGGCAGCGCGCGCCAAATCTCCAGCGCCATGTCCTGCGCGAGCTCTTCCCGAAGTGCAGGACGGCTTTCGTAGCCACGGCTTGCACGCACGATCATTGGCCAGAAGCGCTGAACAATATCGTCACGCTCACCCGGGTGGAATTCGTTTACCAACAGTTCGGCTCCATCAGCTTGCAATCGACTCACCTAATTACTTTAACGCCATTCTATATACATGCAGTTAGTCGAAAGTTGAGATAAAACATTACAAAAATATTTTTGTAACTTTTGTATGCCAGTGACGACTGATTAGGTGAACCTGTTCTTGAGGCAGGAAACTTCACAAAAGGATGAATATCATGTCAGTTTTTAGCCGTCTAAAGCAATTGAACAAAAAATTCACGCTCTCAATCATCTGGTCTGTCGTCGTTGTCAGCTGGCTGGTCATGGGGGGTGCACTGCTGATTGATGTCCGTCAGGACCTGTTCGTGACTGTTGTCGTGGTGACCGCAGTGCTGACGGAAACGGCATTCTGGTTGACAGCCATTTTGCTTGGCGTCGCCATGGTGGATGCTAGACGTGCAGTTGTGCAGAGGATAAAGGGCTGGGTCGCAGGCCGGGTCGCAAGCTGAGACAGTAGACCTATAGCCACCAGACACACCGACTGTCAGGTTACAGTCGCGTCGCTGTCGTCCAAAATCGGACAATAGATCGCAATACTGTGCCCCTGACAGCGGCAAGAAAACTTGCCGCTGGCAGACCCCGCAGCAAGTGATTGGCTGAACTGGAGACGCACCTATGACGGTCATGGCTTCAGTCCCCTGGCGCGAATCAATCGAGACAATGTGAACACCCTGCAAAAGGTGTGGCGCGTACCGGGTCCAGCCACTAACCCCCTCGCAAAACGCCAGTCAATGATTGCCTCGACGCTCTGACAGACGGGAACAAGGCCCCCACGAGCCCAAGCGTGCAGGCAAGCGCTATGCCAGTGGCAATCAACTGTGGTGTCACCATGATTTCGAATGACACTTGAGTATTGGCCCCCATCGTAGACGCGGCAAACCCGTTAAAGCAGAGGTACGTCAACAGCCCAGCCACCACTCCGCCCAGCAAGGCCAGAAGCATTGATTCCGCTATCACCGAGACGACAATAGGGAAACGACCAAAGCCCAGCGAACGGAGCGTTGCAATTTCAACAGAGCGTACCGAAACGGCCGAATACATCGTATTCAGTACAGCAAAAATAGCACCGATTGCCATAATACTGATAACCGTCACTCCTACTCCGGCAATGATCTGCTGGGTGGTTGCAGATTGTGCCGCGTAAAATTCTGTCTCTCGCTGAATCTTCACTGTCAGGCGCGGATCGCTTTCCAGTGCGCGCCTGAGTTGATCGAAATCTGCGCTTGAAGGCAATCGGGCGGTCATCGACGAATAGGTACTGCCACGGCCAAACACGGAATTCAGCATTTGGGCATCCGTCCAGATCTCCGAGTCTTGGATACTGCCTCCGGCGTCAAAAACGCCAACGACCGTCCACTGAGCATTTCTCAGGTCGACCGTACTGCCAACCTCAAGACCCTTGAAATGGGTAGCAACGCCGGCGCCCACAATAATCTCAAACTTGCCAAACTCGATATTGCGTCCATCAACAATAGTCACTTCCGGGCGCACCTGAAACGAGTTTTGACTGACCCCGCGAAAGGAAACATTCGCGGAGCTTTCGCTGTCGCGCTTTTCCATATTGACGCTGACAAAGGTCTCGCCTGCGATCAATGGCTCTTCCGAATTTTTCAGAATGCCGGGCTTGTTACTGATTATACTGGCCTGCTCGAAGCTAATGGATCCATTAATCTCCGAATTGGAACCAGCACGCAGAATAATCACTCTATCATCGAGGCCCGCCCCACGCATTGTTGTGTTAAAACCCTGCGCCATCGCAAGCAGCGCAACCAGCACAGCGACCACGCCACCAATGCCAACCACGATGACCATGGAGGAACTGAGGCGTGCCGGAATATTTCGCAGATTCATAACAGTAATGGCAAAAAGTTGTGAAAGTAATCCCATCATAATGTCCTTTTAGCGCACCAGCGCATCGGCGATATTGAGACGCATCGCTCTCACTGCAGGGGGCAGGCCCACGACTAGCGCAAGCGCAAACGCCACCAACAATCCAAGCAATATTGTGTCTGTGTTCAGGTTTAATGTGGTTATCTGCGGAATGACATACTCGCCAAACTGCAACAGATAAGCGGCAAGCCCGAGACCCGTTGCTGCTGCGGTCAGGGCCAGCAAAAGTGCCTCGGCCAGAACAATCAACAGGACACTGTTGTCGGAAAACCCCAGCGTCTTTAGCACCGCCAGTTCGGCGGATCGCTCCCGTACTGCCTGTGACATCGTGTTGGCGGTCAGCAGCAGCATGGTAAAGAATACCGCGCCCATTATGGCCCGTACGATCAGGCCGATATTACCCAACTGTGAAATCTGATTGAGAACGTATTCCTGCTCGGTGGTGGTGTAGGTTTCCATTTCAGAATTTGCGAATCGCGCATCTATACTGGCGGCGATCGGAGCGGTTTGCCGGGAATCGTGAACGGTAAACAAGATATTGCTGACAAGGCCTTTACCGACTATTCGATACTCATCAAAAAAGTCGTAGTTGATGAATAGCCGGGTGGTATTAACGGTTTCGCCTTCGGCTGCGTCGTAGATACCAACAATATCGAACTCCCACTGCGAACCGTCCTGGTTATGCCATATATCCGCGGTTATGGGAATCCTGTCACCAATTTCCATGTTGTAGCGTTGCGCGATGCTGCGCCCCACAATGACACCGGTGCGCGTATTGATAAACGCCTCCAGCTGCTCTTCCGGTAGCGTCAGCTGCGGATTTATCTGCATGAACTCTCGCGGAGTGATAGCCCAGCGAGTAAAGGTGCTGGATTCAACCGCATCAATATAGACGCCACCAAACCAGGTTTGATGGGCAGCAGTATCTACTCCCTCTATTTGCTGAACCTGCTGATGATAGTGCACCGGCAGCATGTCACTAATGGAGTGGCGTGGGGCGACCCACAACCGGGTTTCTCCAGACGCCTGTGTGCCGCCACTGAACAACTGCGCCACCGGCTCCAGCAATCCGAACAACATGAAGGCAATCAGCAAAGACGCGCCGGTTAACGTGGTTCGCAATGGTTTCCGCCACAGGCTGGCGGTAATGAGTTTAAAATATTTCACAGCACTGACTCCTGACAATTGGACTCAGTATCGCGTTCCGGCACCAGGACGCCCTTGTCCATGAAGAGTCGGCGTTTGGCGTATTTCGCCGCCTTGGGGTCATGCGTCACCATGACGATGGTCTTGCCGTGCTCCCGGTTGAGTAACTGCAAGAGTTCGAGGATCTCATCAGCGCTCTCTCTATCAAGATCCCCGGTGGGCTCGTCACACACAAGGATGGCGGGATCCGAGACAATGGCCCGTGCAATCGCTACTCGTTGCTGCTGACCGCCGGACAGCTCATTGGGGCGATGCCCCGCGCGCTCACTTAGACCGACCAACTCCAATGCGGTTTTGGCGCGAAATTTTCGCTGGGACGAGGAAAGATTGGTTAATAGCAGCGGCAGTTCGACGTTTTTCTGTGCCGTCAAGATAGGCAGCAAGTTGTAGAACTGGAATATAAAACCCACTTGCTGCGAGCGCCATTTGGCCAGCTCCGCTGAGGACATCTTACTGATACATTGCCCCCCGACCTCGATACTTCCTGATGTCGGTTCATCCAGCCCGCCAACAAGATTCAGCAGCGTTGTTTTACCAGACCCCGAAGGGCCCATTAAGGCCAGAAATTCGCCTTCTTCAATGATGAGGTTGAGATGCTGTAGCACCGGCACGGGCAACTTTCCCATGTAATACTGTTTACCGACATCGCTTATTCTAATCGTGGCATTGGCCATGGTTTGTCTCCCGTTTTGAGTATTGTCTTAATCATCAACTTTCGGTTTATCTTCCAGAAACGACACCCGCACACCCATATCAGGCAAAACGCGTGCGTCTTTTTCCAAAAATCGGATACGTACTCTTACCGTTGCCCGGCTGCGATCAGCGGCGGGAATAACCGTGATGACTTCCGCGGGTATCTCCCAGTCCGGGTATGAATTGAGTCTGGCCATTACGCGTTGCCCGGAAGACACCCGGTTGATGTTCGATTCGTTAACATCGACTTCAATTTCCAGCGAAGTCATATCAACGATGGCGCTGATTCCTGTTCGCGTGGAGCCACCGGCAGACACGGGCGATATGATTTCGCCCGGCTGTGCAGCCTTACTGATGACCACGCCGGCAAAAGGGGCGCGGATCTCTGTCTGCGCCAACTGTTGTGATTGCAGGTGAACACTGCTTTGCGCCACCGCAATCTGTCGAGTTACCACCGTCGTGCGGGCTTCCACACTTTCCAGCTTCAGGAGGGCCTCATCCAGTTCAGCCTGGCTGATCAACGAGCGATCGGCTAAGGCTTGCAGACGTTGCAGCCCCAACTGCGCCTCTTTCTGCTGCACGTGCAAGTCCAGAAGCGCTGCCCGGGAGGCTGAAAGTTGTGACTCAGCGAGCCGGTATTGCGCCAGCAGCAAGCTATCGTCCAACAGCGCCAGTAACTGTCCCTCAACAACCTCATCTCCCTCTTCGATAAACACCTCCAGCACCCTGCCGGTAATCTGCGAGGACACCGTGGCTTGCCGTCGCGCCGTGACATAGCCTGTGGCATCAAGCACGCTGCTGGTTTGCGAGGACTGGGCGGGGAGCGGCCACACAGGCGCAGGTGTGTCCTGCTGCGACGCTGATTGGAGTTCTGGAACCATGACCGACGTTGGCTCTGCCGCGATTCTATAGTAGAGCCCGATCAGGACTATCGCAGCGCAAAGAAAACCCATAGTCCACTTCAAAGGGGAACGGGAGGAGGCCTGCTCGCGATCGCTGCCATCTAAGGACAGCGCCTGGAGCAGGTTTGATTGTGTGCTGCTTGTTTCCGAATTCTGTTGTGCCACTGAGATGTCCGCATGCCTGCTGAATTTCAGGCAAGTGTAGTGGCGCTTTCATAAACATGCTGATTGATTACTGCAAGGTTTGCTTGATTGTTAAAAGACAGGCGTTTTAACAGGATTCAAGCAGACTTTAGAAGGAATTAAGAGGGGAAGGTGTTGCGCGCTGGGCAAGATAGCTTTCACGCTGAGACTGTTTACGAAACTCCGTCGGTGGCATTTCCTTGAGCTCACGAAAAGCCTGGTTAAAAGGTGCAATCGACTGATAACCCACGGTCAGTGCAATGGTCAGTACCGGTAAATGATTCTGTTTGGGATCGGCGAGATACTCGCAGGCCTCATTCACCCGGTAGAGGTTAAGCAGTGCATTGAAATTACGAAAACCCAGCTGTTTGTTGATTAAATGACGTAGCTTATATTGCGGCATTGCCAATTGAGTCGCTAACTCCGCAATACTTAACCCTGGTTTTAGATAGGCTTTCTGATCACGAAACACACTGTGAAATCTGTCCAACTCCAATTCATACCCATCTTCAGTGTCCGATTCGTGTCCGGGATGCATCGCTTCAGCCACTTTTTCCAGGACGGGCTCGAACTTCAGGCAATATAACGCTGTCACGAAGATCACCATGGCACGACCATAGGTTTTATAGGCGCTGATGGCTAGCATATCAGACGGATCCGCATTCATGACATACAGCTCTGAAACAAGGCTGCCAAGACTGAACAGGATCAGAGCGATCACAAATACCCGCCGCAGTAGACGCCGGGACTCAATCACATCGGCCTTCCAGCCTTTCACCACCCAGAAAGCCGCAGCAAGGACGAACAGGGCCTGCAACTGAATTGGCAGCGTACCAAAAATAAAGTAATTGATGACGCCTATGCTTTCGATATCAATTTCTGCAAGGTTATTGGATACAAACAATGGCCTCAACGCACTCAGAAGAACTTGAATGCCATAAACGCCGAGAATCCAGCGCGGAAACCGTTTCATATCCTGGAACAACGAGTAACACAGAATCATTATGCAGCCCGCCCCCATATTCATGAGTATCTGCAAGGGCAGCCAATAGGCACTTAAATTGATCCGGAACTCGGGGTTCGAATGATACTGCATCGTCGCCACCATGTAGGCGATAGAGCTCAGGCAAATGATGGCAAAGAGTCGGGCGTTGATATTTTTGGGGTGAGAAATCAGAAAAGTCAGGCCCATTAGTGCCAGCGCTGTAATCGCGACCATCTGGGCAGCAAAATAGGATAGTGCAGTAAGCATGTCAGTATTTAGAAGCTGTGCAAACGTGAAATAGGTTTTTGTGGCAGCGACAACTTAACCATTCTAAAAAATTAAATCTACCTTTCTGTAGTGACCAGTCTGTCATCTCTCCCGGATGCTTCGCCGGATATGGCAATCAGCGCATTCATGAACAATCGCAATGGTCCGTTGGTCATGTCGAGGGTTATCTGGGAATCATCCTTGCAGCAACGCATGGCCAGGGCAAATCCATGGAGGTAATCGGCCAATAGACAAACTGCCTGCTCGAATGTTTCTTGCGACAAACTCAAAGGAGATAATGCTATCTCCAGCCTATCGGCAAATATCTGTGCCGGCCCCTCTACAGAGAGGCTTAGCATGTTTTCCATCAAGCTCGAATGGTTATTTAGTAACTCCAGGTAACTTCGACAAAGTCTGGTTAACTCCTGTGCCCAGTCTTTGCTGGCAGTTGGCTGGTAGATATCTCCCACAAGCGAGAGCGCGATTGCCTCAAGAAGAGCAGTTTTACTGGGAAAGTAATGATAAATGGCCATCGCATCGACCCCCAATAGCCCGGCAACCTTTCTAATACTGGGAATTGCACCGTCCTGTCGCAGCAAGTCCCGCGATGACTTTACGATCAGCTCCCTGGATAGAGTGGCCGAGGACCGTGGTGGTCGACCCTGCTTTTTTGGCTTGACGCTCATATATTTTCTCCTTACCATGGTATTTATTCTACGCTGTAGAAATAATAACACAAACAAATCTTGTCAGCTGGATGAATCAAGCCCGCTGCAAACCCAAGGGGAAAGTTATGGGTAATCATGTATATATTGCTACCAGTCTGGATGGATACATAGCTGACAGCAATGGAGGGCTGGATTGGCTGTATTCGGTTCCAAACCCCCAGAATAGTGACCTGGGGTTTGTTGAGTTCATTGACGGAATTGATGCAATAGTGATGGGCAGAGTTACTTTTGAGACTGTCTGCGGTTTCGGGGGAGACTGGCCGTATCCGAAGCCGACCTTTGTCCTAACCTCCACCCTGGATACCGTACCAACCAATCTGGATGAAAACGTCGAACTCATCAGTGGGTCCCCACTTGAGGTGACCGACAAGCTGAACAAGCGCGGCTTCAAGGACTTATATATTGATGGCGGAAAGACCATACAGAGCTTTCTACAGGCAGGCTTAGTCGACGATCTGATTATCTCAACTCTGCCGGTCCTACTTGGGGGCGGGGCTACTCTTTTCGGAAAACTGAGCAACAAACTCCAACTCAGTCACATCCACACGGACGTATTGCTGGGTGAAATAGTCCAGAGTCGATATCGATTCGTTTAAAGTTCTGGGTTCCTGTCAGGTGACAGTCGCGTCGCTGTCGTCCACAATCGGGCAATAGATTGCAATACTGTGCCTCTGACAGCAGCAAGGGAATGAAACGATGATCGTACGCAAACTTCGACTGAAACGCGGTTGGTCGCAGGAGCAACTGGCCGAGATGAGCGGGCTGAGTGTGCGCACCATTCAGCGGGTCGAGCGCGGCCAGAGTGCCGAGCTGGAAACGCTGAAATCCCTGGCAGCTGTCTTCGAGATCGATTTCAACGAACTGAAACCGGAGGCACCTGTGAACACCAAATCTGTAAATACCGAATCCGGCTTGAACGACACAACTCTCACCGCAGAGGAGAAGAAAGCCCTCAGCCAGGTGCGCGACATCAAGGGCTTCTACATACACCTGGGTTTGTACCTGCTGATCATGCCCGTGCTGCTGGTCATCAACCTTGTTTTCCGATCTGAGTATCTTTGGGTAATAGGGCCGGCTCTGGGCTGGGGCGTTGGCCTGCTCTCCCATGGACTCAATGTCTTCGTGGAGCTCAGCGTGTTCTCGGCAGCCTGGGAAAAACGTCAGGTCGAAAAACGGCTGGGACGCAAACTCTGAGCCAAAGTGCGGTAAGCTGACACGATGCTGACGTTCCGCCACACACAAAGCACAGTCTGGCTCCGCCTGACAACCACCATACTGTTGCTGACGCTCACTGCCTGTCTTGGACCGGCAGCCGGGCTGTACCCGGCGGATCCAGCGCTGCGCCCCGTGCCGGTCTACCTGACTGCTCACGGGTGGCACGTGGGTATCGTGGTCGAGGCCGAGCGGGTTCTGCCCCAATTACCCGATTCATCGCACTACCCTAACGGGCGCTGGCTGGAATTCGGCTGGGGCGACGCCGACTACTACCCCAACCCCGATCCCGGCGCAGGCTTGCTGCTCAAGGCAGCCTTACTGCCCACATCAACAGTAATGCATATCGTCGGTTTCGATCAGCCAGTGCAGCAGCGCTTCCCCTACAGCGAAACTGTTCCCCTGCAACTCTCCAGCGAAGGTATGCAGGCGTTGGCCGAGTTTCTCGCGACCCACATGCAGGCGGACGATGACGGTCAGGCGATATACGAGCAGCCGGGCCTTTATGGGGAAAGTGCATTTTTTGCCGCTAGAGGGATTTACCTGCTGCCACACACGTCCAACATGTGGAGCGCCCGGGCGCTGCGTTCAGCAGGCCTGCCGATTACACCGATTTATGCAGTGACGCAGTCTAATCTCATGTGGCAGGCGGAAGCGGCTTCAGCGGAACCTTGATCAGACACGGGGCGTTGCCCGCTTGATTATGGCAGCGGCATCCACGTTAATGGGCAGCGCTCCGATATTGTGAGTGCCGGTGCTCGCAAGACGGGAGGCACAAAACGCGTCGGCGACCGCTGGCGTTGAGTATCTGATCAGCAACGATGCCTGCAGTGACACCGCCAGCCGGTCGACCAGATCCCGCGCCTGAAAGGCAATACGGTGATGATCGGTTCCGATTATGCCGAATGACTGTTCCAGTTTTTCCACGAATGCGTCAAAGAGCCGGTCGCTGCCTTTGGCGGTGTTTACCTCCGCAAAAAACGCGTCCAGGCTGTCAGGTGATTTCTCCAGGGCGCGCAGGGTATCAAGACATTGCACGTTGCCGGATCCCTCCCAGATCGCGTTCACCGGCGACTCTCGAAACAACCGCGGCATGATGCAGTCTTCCATGACGCCGCTGCCGCCAATACATTCCATTGCTTCATAGGCGTGATTGGGGCTGCGCTTGCATATCCAGTATTTTCCGACCGGCGTGGCCAGCCGCAGCAGGAGCTTTTCCTGTTCGTTATCGGGGGCATCCAGGGCGCGGGCCATGCGCAGGGTATAGAGCAGAGCTGCCTCGCTTTCCAGCGCCAGGTCGGCCAGTACGTTCTGCATCAGCGGCTGCTCATTGAGCCGTGCGCCAAAAGCACTGCGGTGATGACAGTGATGCAGCGCCTGCGCGGTGGCCTGCCGCATGCCGGCAGCGCTGCCAATCATGCAATCAAAGCGGGTCATCGCGACCATCTCAATGATCGTGGCCACACCGCGGCCTTCCTCGCCAATCATCCAGGCCAGTGCGCCGCGCAATTCAGCTTCGCTGGAGGCATTGGCGACATTGCCCATCTTGTTTTTCAGGCGCTGTATCTGCCAGGGATTGCGAGTGCCATCGGGTCGCCAGCGGGGCATAAGGAAACACGACAGGCCTGCAGGCGCCTGCGCCAGCACCAGAAATGCGTCGCACATGGGCGCGGAGACAAACCATTTGTGGCCGACCAGTTCATAACCCTGCCCCGGACCACCACTGCCGGTTGGCGTGGCTTTTGTGGTGTTGGCGCGGACATCGCTGCCGCCCTGCTTCTCGGTCATGGCCATGCCGATGGTGACGGATGTTTTCTGGCTGTCAGGCACATTGCGCGGATCGTAGTCGCGACACAGAATCTTGGGAGCCCAGTATTTGGCAAGATCCGCCTGCTTCATGATGGAAGGCATGGCCGCAAACGTCATGGTGATGGGGCAACCGTGCGAGGCTTCCACCTGCGAGTGCAGATAATATTTGGCTGCCCGGGCGGCATGGGCACCGACACCGGGGTTCTCCCAGGGACTGCTGTGCAGACCGTGCTCATGAGCGATGCGCATCAACTCATGATAAGCCGGGTGGAAGCTCACCTCGTCGATGCGGTGACCGAAACGATCGTGGCTGTGGAATACCGGCTTGTTTTCGTTGGCCTGGAAGCCCAGTGCGATGGTGTCGCGCCGACCAGCCAGGGCGCCCAGTTCGGTCAGCGCGTCCGTGGCATAGGCAGCTCCCTCGCGCTTGACGGCATCCTGCAGCGCGATGTCCTGCAGATACAGATTGTAGTTTTCCAGCGGCGGTGGCTGGTTGAACACGTCGTGGGTCTGCGCCAGATGACTGTCGGGTGAAAATGTCTGGCTGCCGCCGGGGCCGCTGGGAGTGTTATTGTTCATATTTGTCACTCATTTCATTGTGCTGATCACTTCATTTGGAGCGGCTGCCCCGCCAAAGCGAAGGCTCAAAGCGTGTGCTGCAGCGATTCCAGCTTGGCCTTGTACAGTCGGCGCTCACGACTTCTGCCTGCGTTATCGATGGCCAGCTGCAAAGCGTCCACAGCAGTCTCCCTCTTTCCCATACCATAGAGCGACAGCGCCAGGCCCAGGTGGGCCTCGTCCAGGTAGGGGGCAATTGCGATGGCCCGCTGGTAGTAGCGTGCTGACTCTGCATAGTTGCCTTCGGCGTACGAGGATTGCGCCAGCAGGTACCAGTTATGGGGACTGGGATCTTCGATGCGCCGCAACCGCTGATCGATGAGGGTCGCTTCCCGATTACGACCCTCCAGTGCCAGGAGCGTGCGATAGTTCTTCAGCAGCGTCAGTTTCTCGCTGGCATGCTCAAGTGCATACAAATATGTGCGTTCAGCCAGATCAACATGCCCGGCCTTGCGATTGACGACCGCCAGCAAATTCAGCGTTTCGGAGCTGTCCGGTGCGTGCTGCAAGGCTTCCATGCTCAGCCAGAACGCCTTGTTCAGATCGCCCGTGTTGAGCGCTTCGACGGCCACATTGCGATAGTACATCGCCAGATAGTCGGCATAGCGCAGGTTACGTACGAAACGTTCCCGGCCACTGGGAAAATAATCGACGGTGATGCCGCGACTTCGACCCAGCAAACCCTGTGCTGGTGTCCAGCCCGGATCCAGCAGCAGTGAACGGATGTGTACACCCTTTTCCACCACCCCTTCGCGTATCTCATAGACCGGCCTTTCATCCATCAGTTGAAACGCGGTATCGACGCCCACAAGTTGCGCAAAGGCTGTCGTCATGATGGCCAGTGACAGGCAGTTGCCGCCGCCGCTGGCGATCGATTGCTCTGCAGTAAGCGTCTCACCCCGGTAGCTGAAACTGGACAGCCGCGCTTCCAGATAACGAATCAGCCGCCATTGCGGCGGTTGGGAAGAGCGAATAGGAGCATTGAAGTAGGCCAGAAATTCACGCTCCTGCTCGGGTGTCAGCCGATGCAGCTGCTCGCTTGTCACGATTTCTGGTCGCGGGCCATACAAACCTTCCATCTGGCTGATGAAAGGCTCAGGGCTTGCTGATGGCTGGGAAGACTCAAGAGTATGGCAAGCGGGCAAGAGCGCTACCAACAGCAGCAGGCAGCTACAGGGGTAATGGCGGACGTGGTTTCGCAGCGTCTTCATGAAGTCTCCCTTCGCTTTAGCCTGTGTTTACGCAGCTGCGCTTATCAGTTTCCTTGCCAGCCCTGCACCCGGACATGCCGGGATAACCACACCAGAAACGCGCCAATGGCTATAAACCACAACGGAAAAAACAGCGCCGCTGTCTCGCCAATCTGGCCTATCGCATTCCGCTACATTACTCCTGCGGAATCGTATCTATAACAATTTTTCACTTTGTGTTCAAGATATAGAAGAGAGGGAGATGCCTTGTCCGATTCGGTTCGTCATGCCAGCGTAAAGAGTCGATCCGCCTGCTGATTCCGTTGAATGGCTGGGAAATGCTGAAACCGACGCAGGCTACTTTGCGAAATATCGATCTCCTTAACGCAGCCTGTTGGTGTTTTCCTTGAGACAAGGTTTCAGCAACCATTTTCTGGCCCACTGATTCGTCTTATGCACTTGATCGGCCTTACATTCAGCACGGCCTATCTTGAGACGATGCACCATGCGATTCAAAGCGTGCTGTAACGCACAGACACTTTTTCGCCGTATCACTATTGTGCACTTGAGACTAACCAAATTCTTTCAGAATGACAGGAACCCCATTATGAGATTGCACACCACACTGGCCGCCATTATCACGGGCCTGATTATCCTCTCAAGCACCGTCAGTTGTTCTGTCGCACGCGACCAGCAGACTGTCGGCGAATATATAGACGATGCCACCATTACAACGCAGGTCAAGGCTCGAATGCTCAATGACTCGGACGTCTCTGGCACCAGCATCAGCGTCGAAACGCTTAACGGCACAGTGATACTTTCTGGTTTCGCCACCAGCAGCACCGAGAAAGCAACTGCCGAGTCCATCGCACGCGGAGTCAACGGTGTCACCGAAGTCAGGAACGAAATAGCACTTCGACCGTGATTTTTTGGCATTGGCCTGCGGGGGGTTGGGTGAAGAAATTTCAGGATTCCTCTGAACGCTCCGAAGCAAGCTCATCTACCTGCTTTAAATTAATCATTTGACCTGAAATTGCTCTCATAACATCAGGGCAATTTCGGGAAATATTCAGGACGACATAGCGATGCCAGAAAAAAATTACCGCAAAAAATAATCCAGCCCAACCAGCGTCGTATGCCGTAAACGAGAATATGGTGAAAATGACGGCAAAAATGAAAGTCAGCCAAAGATCCAACTTGTAGTGCTTCGTCGCCGCCGACCTAAATTCAGCACCCATGATCCGACGCATGATATTGCCCATACAGCCCTCTACTCTGGAAAACCTGGTCGCACCTCCACTGCGAAAACGCGACCAGGTTGTTCATTACGATGTAAAATCAACACCCTCGCAAGCGCTTATGGCACCCACGCTAGACGTAAGCACTGCCACTGGTCCGAAAAATGGTGAAATACCGACCAATACCAACGACGAAAAACACCCAATCCCCATGGTCGGCGGCGGACTGTCGTTACCCCCACCCACCATTCCTATTTCACTGGCATTCAGTTCTCTCATAGTAATCAGCTCCTTATTGCAATAGCGCTTCCTGCATAGTTGTTGTAGACCAACGGGCACGGTTTCACCCAAAAATTTTAAGAGTGACTGGCATCGATGCGCAAAAACCCTTTATAGTCGGCTCCAAGGCTATAATCAAAAAAGACCCGAACGATGCGCTCTCTCAACAACAAGCTGGTGGCCCTGTTCTTTCTCAGTTCAGCCTTGCCCAGCCAGGCCCAGGCCCAGACCCAGGAACACGCCCAATCCTTCGACCTGCAGGCCCACCGCGGCGGCATCGGCCTTGTCACCGAAAGCACCCTGCAGGCCTTTGCCAATGCGCTGGAACTGGGCGTCAGCACGCTGGAGCTGGACACACAGGTCAGTGAGGACGGTTACGTGGTGGTCACTCACGATCGGCAGGTACTGGGCCATCGTTGCCTGGATACCGGGCCAGCCACCGCCGGTGATCCCGAATTTCCCTATGTCGGCAAGTACATCAAGGAACTGCACTGGGATCAGATCCGCACCCTGGACTGCGGTTCTCAGCGCGCCGAACCCCATACTGGCCAGCTGACTGTGCCCGGCGCGCGCATGGTGTTGCTCAGTGAGGTGTTTGACCTGGTCAAGCGCTACCGGGCCTACGATGTAATGCTGAACATCGAGACCAAGGTGGAGGCCGGCGCCCCGCATGAAACCGCACCGAGAGAAGAATTTGTAACAGCTGTCATTGAACAGATTCATCAGCACCGCATGCACAAACAGGTGAGCATCCAGAGTTTTGACTGGGGAGCCCTTATGCGGGTCAGGGAACTCGCGCCGGACTTGCCTATCGTCGCTCTGTCCAATGCCCAGTCCTTTCTTCAGTGCGGGGAGCCCGGTGCATCGCCGTGGACCGGCGGCATCGACATGGACGACTTTGACTGCAATCTGCCGGCGGCTGTGGCCTCGTTCGACGCCGATGCCATTTCGCCGGTACACGGTCTGCCACAGAATGGGGTGATCAGCGATGCTGACTACCAGCCCTTCACCACCACTGAAATGGTCACGCAGGCTCATGCACTGGGCATGCAGGTGATTCCCTGGACCATCAACGATGCCGCCACCATGGCGCATCTTATCGACATCGGCGTTGACGGCATTATCACCGACTACCCGGATCGCCTGCGCGAGGTCATGCAGACACAGGGCATGCTCGTACCGCAAGAAAAGGAAGCGCCACGTGTCACTGACCCAGGCAATGTCAAAGAAACCGGCATTCTTGCCTTGCAGCAACAAATGGCCGACGGCACCCTGAGCGCCGAGCAGTTGCTTGAGCGTTACCTGGCCCGTATTGAGGCTTACGATCAGCAGGGCCCGCAACTCAATGCCATTCTGCGCTTCAACGAGAATGCCCGCGCGCAGGCTCAGGCATTGGATGCGGAGCGCCAACGCAGCGGCCCGCGCAGTCTGTTGCATGGCATCCCGGTGGTGATCAAGGACAACTACAACACCACCGACATGCCGACCACCGGTGCCTCGCGGGCACTGGCCGATTTTATACCCACTGCCGAGGCCACTCAGGTGCGGCTGCTGCGCGAAGCCGGCGCGGTAATCCTCGCCAAAACTAATCTGCACGAGTTTGCCTACGGCATCACCAGTATCAGCTCGCTGGGCGGCCAGACCCGTAACCCCTATGATCCGACCCGGGTGCCCGGCGGTTCCAGCGGTGGCACCGCTGCGGCCGTTGCCGCCAGCATGGCCGCCGTTGGCATGGGGTCGGATACCTGCGGTTCCATTCGTATCCCGGCCGCATTCAACAATCTGGTGGGCCTGCGCCCGACCAAAGGTCTGAGCAGTATCTACGGTGTCATGCCCCTGGCCCATACCCAGGATGTCGCTGGCCCGCTGGCCAGAAGCGTGGAAGACCTCGCCATCGTGCTGGACCTCACCGTGGGTTACGACCCGCTGGACCCTGATACCGCACTGATGCGCGAACATGATGATGTGCTGTTTGCCGCCGCGCTGGGCAGCGCGTCACTGCAGGGCCTGCGTATCGGCAGACTGGATGCCTACCTGACAAATGCGGAACCGGCGGTGCAGGCACTGATGCAGCAGGCATTTGCACAGTTGCAAACGCTGGGCGCAGAAATAGTTGATATCACCATCCCCGATATGGCACAGCTGATTGGCAATTCAGCACTGATTGGTCATGAATTTGAAGCTGACCTGGATGCTTACCTGCAAACCTTTGGCAGCGACGAGTACCGCAACCTGGAAGACATTGTTGCCAGCGGCCTGCATCACGAGGCAGTTGACATGCTGCTCAGTCGCAGCGCAGCAGGCGAGCAGGATGCGGCCCGTTATCAGGCTGCCATGGCGGCGCGAGGCGATCTGCAACAGGCCATCAATGCCATCATGGATACACAGCAACTGGATCTGATCGCCTATCCACCCATTTCTGCACTGCCCGTGCTGGTTGGCGAAAACCAGCCCGGCAACAATTGCAGCCTCAGTGGCAATTCCGGTTTCCCTGCCCTGTCGCTGCCAATCGGTGTCAGTGAGGCCGGCCTGCCCATGGGCATCGAGCTGCTGGGCCGCCACCTGAGTGACACTATGCTACTGGCCATCGGCTACGCCATCGAACAGACGTGGCCGCAGCGCCAGGCGCCAGCCTCGACTCCGTAACACACAGCGGCAGTCTTGCCGCTGCTCGCCCCCCTTCCTCCTTCGCCCCCACTCCATTATACTTGTGACAGTAGTGGACTGTTCGTTTCTGCAGTATCGAACAATAAAAGGGCGCAACGCCCCAAAACATGCGGAGAACGATTATGGAACTTTTAACACTGGATTTCCTCGCCCGCTGGGCTCATACCCTGTTCGGCATCACTTGGATAGGGCTGCTGTATTACTTCAACTTCATCCAGGGCGGCTACTTCAAACAGGCCTCGCCCGAAGCACTGGCGGATGCCAAAACCAAGCTGGCGCCCAGCGCTTTATGGTGGTTCCGCTGGGGCGCAATGTTCACCTTCCTCACCGGTGTCATCCTGCTCGGCGTGGTGGGAAGCCGCACCAACGGATTCATCGTGCTCGGCGCTACAATGGGGACATTGATGTTTCTGAACGTGTGGCTGGTGATCTGGCCGAACCAGAAAATCGCCTTGGGCCTCAATCCGAACGGCGGTGACGCTGCAGCAGCAGGCGCCAAAGCACTGCTGGCCTCGCGCACAAATACGCTGTTTTCCGCGCCCATGCTGATGGGCATGTTCGGCTCATTCCACGGCGCTGGCAGCGGCGCGGCACCGCTGGCATCTCAAGGCTTCGGCGTTGGCCTGATCGTGGCACTGGTGATCGTGCTGGCGCTGGAGGCCAATGCCCTGTTCGGCAAACAGGGGCCGATGACCACCGTAAAGGGTGTCATCATTTCAAGCCTCGTGTTGACCGTCGTACTGGCAGCCATCCTGCAGACGCTGTGACAACCTGAGCTCACGGTTGCAGGCGGAAGGCTGTATAATGCGCCCATGCCAACTGACCTGCACCAACAACGAATAGACGCCGTGCTGCACGAAATCCGGCAAAGTGGCGCCCGGCGCGTCGTTGATCTGGGCTGCGGCAACGGCGAGTTACTGGTGTGGCTGCGCGAACTGAAACAGATCACCCGGCTGATTGGTATTGATATTGATGCCACCGCGCTGACCGAAGCCCGTCACGCGCTCAATATTGACCTGCTCAATCCGCCGGCGCAGCTCAAAGTGTGTCGTGGCTCGTTTGAAAATACGGACTGGTATGCCAAAGGCGTGGACGGAGAAATCGACGCTGCCATCATGCTGGAGACCATCGAGCACATAGAACCGGGTCGCTTGTCACGCGTTGAGGAAACTCTTTTTGGCGTGCTGAAACCGGCTTTGATTGTCATCACCACACCCAACAAGGAATACAACCCCATCCACGGCATGGCCGATCATGAAATCCGTCACCCGGGTCATTATTTTGAATGGACCCGGGCACAGTTCAGATCGTGGTGCGAGGGGGTTGCCGGGCGCCACCACTACCGCGCCCGTTACGCAGATATTGGCCAGTTGCATCCGACGCTGGGCAGCTCTACCCAGATGGTGTGTTTTGAATCAGACCAGTGACAGCTGAATATTAAAACAGGTGCCAAATTGCTCATCGGAAGTCACCGACATGTGCCCGCGATGGTGCTCGGTGATGATGAAGTATGGATACGACAGTCGGTGTTCAACCGGGTACGCACCGTTGTCAGATGTGGACACAAAAAACGGCTCAAAAATATCCAGTTGTTCGCTGGCGGTTAATGGCTGGCCTTTGTGAGCCACCTTTATCCATAGCGAATCAAAGAACTGGCCAATCTCTATATGAATCAACGCCGGATTTTCCTCACTCCACTCCCTGGCCTTGAGCGCGTAGAAGGCGCTGCGCAAAACGCGGGTAAAGGCCTGCTCCAGCTCGGCGGGATAACACGACATTGACGGCAGTTCCTCTGCGTAACTGCGCCGGATTTTAATATCCCTGAATGCCAGACCATCGGCATCGGTGAACAGGTCAGTGGCCTGCGCAATGCTCTGGTCCATGATGGCGGGGATTTCGGCAACCTGCTTGGCGTTGCTATGGCTGCGGGCAAGCTCGAGTAGGTTCTGTGAAATTGCTGTCGCCTGCTGCGCACTCTGCCGCACCGTTTCCACCTCTTGCAGCAACAACTGCTGCATCGGGCCAACATCGGCTGCCTCGATCTTTTCCCGGGCATCGGACACATGCTGAAAAATGGTATTGATGGGCAGACTGATGTCGTAGGCCATGGCAGAGGCCAGTTCCCCCAGCGCTGACAACTTGTCGCGCTCCGCCACTTTACTCTCCGCATTCACCTGTTTGGTGATATCGGAAATCAGAATCACAATGCCGGTATCATCCGAGTCCCGTAACCGGTACAGGGTGATATCAAAACTGTATTGCCCGCGCTGGGTGTGTTTCAGACGCAGAGTCTGTCCGGTGGTCAAGACACTTTCCACATGCTCGTCGGTCAGGGTGATGGCAGGATACGCCGCCCACAGATTTTTCCCGGTGACATCGGCGAAGGGCCGACCGGTGATCTCTTCCGCAGTTTTATTCCACTGGGTGACCTGCAACTGGTCATTGATGCCTATCAGCATCACCGGCATGGAGTTCACAATGCTGGTGATATAGGCCTCTCGATTGCGCAACTGCTCGGCAGTTTCTTCCAGTACCCGGGTGCGTCGCGCGACCCTGTCTTCCAGCGTGGCCTTGATCTCTTTCAGCGCCCGGTTGGAGCGCCCGGCGCGCAGGTTAGCGCGGATCAGGAAAAACAGCACCACCAGCAGAATCAGAATGAGCAGACTGGCGCTGGTATTGGCGATATATTGCCAGTTGGTGGTGCCATCTTCGTCGCGGAATACCGCAAACATATCTGCGTAAGCATTCATGCTGACGCCCATCAGGATGCTCAGGGCGAAAAGGTGTTTCATGGCATCAATCCCTTGGAATACAAATCAGGCCAGAATTGTAGCATGAAGTCGGGCCTGTCAGCCGGTTCAGTCCCAGAGGCTGCGCTTTTGCAGCTCGATATTCATGGTCTGGCCACTGGCCTGCTCAACATGAATGGTGAAGGTTTCGCCGTCCAGGGTGTAACCCAGGGAGCGCATACCGCCTTCGGTCACCGCGTTGAAATGCACGTGATTGTCCATGATCATGGCCAGTTCCATGGTGATGGGTTCCGGCGTGCGCGGCACAAAACCGGCATCAAACTGCTGCACGTTCAATACCAGGGAGCCGTCGACTTCTTCGATGGTGATCATTTCAAACATGCTGGTACCACCGTTGCCGGTCATGCGCACCATTGCAGCGATAGAGCCACCTTCGGGGGCAATCCAGTTCTCTTCCAGCGTATTCGGGCCCAGAGCGCCAGCATAATTGCCGGTCATCCAGGCCAACTGATCAATCGTGGCAGCGGGCCCCTGAGCAAAGCTGAAGCTGGAACCCAGGCCGAGCAGCCCGGCGATGCAGATGGTTTTTATGGTTCTATTCATGTTGACTCCCTGATTGCGGTTGGTCATGCAGTTGTTGAAACAAGTGTGTATCCGGACACGTGCCCGGCAATTATCCGTGGTCGAAGCTTAGCACCACCTTAACGTGGTTTGACAGCCCACAAGCTAGTAATGCCATAATCGGGGATTAAACGAGCAATCAGCGGACAGCCAAAAGAGAGTCTCTTTATGAATTATCGATATATCGGCACCAGCGGCCTGCGTGTCAGCCCCATCTGCATGGGCACCATGAGCTTCGGCAGCTGGAGCGACGAAAAGGAATCCTTCCGCATTCTGGACAAAGCCTATGAGCGCGGCATCAATTTTTACGACACTGCCGAGGTCTACCCGGTGCCGCCACGCAAGGAAACCGTGGGCATCACCGAAAGCATTTTTGGCAAGTGGATCAAAACCCGCGACCGTGACGCGCTGATCATCGCCACCAAAGTCGCCGGGGCCGCGTCCGGCTGGTTTGTACCGCCCATTCGCCAGGGCCTGACGGCTATCGACCGCCACCATATCGAGCGCGCCGTGGAAGGCAGTCTGCAGCGTCTGGGCATTGATTATATCGATCTGTACCAGGTGCACTGGCCCGACAACGTGGTGCCCATTGATGAATCCATGGACGCGCTGGACCGGCTGGTGGAATCCGGCAAAGTGCGCTACCTGGGCACTTCCAACGAAAACGCCTATGGCCTGACCAAGGCCAATACCGTCGCCGAATACGAGGGTTACGCGCGCTTCCAGTCTATCCAGAACAACTTCTCGCTGCTCAACCGCCGCTTCCTCGACGAGCTGGCCAATGTTTGTCGTCGCGAAAAAGTGTCCTTGCTGCCTTACTCACCTATTGGCGGTGGCATGCTCAGCGGTAAATACAATGAGCAGGCAGTGCCGCCCAACAGTCGTTTTGGTGAGTACCTGCAAATGGACAACCCGCGGCAGCGCGCCATGGCCGATCGCTTTTTAAACCCGGGCACGCTTGCGTCAACCGCGCGCTATCTGGAAATCGCGCGCGAGGCCGGCATGTCACCGACCACGCTGGCCACCGCCTGGAGCATGAACTTTGATTTTGTTGCATCCACCATCATCGGCGCACGCACGGCCGATCAACTGGACGAGTCGCTGGCAGCACTGGATGTGACCCTGAGTGACGACATCATGAAACAATGTGATGCCGTGCACAAAGACATCCCTTACCCCATGGGCTGAACTGATACCTGCCGACCACCCACACGAGAATTCTGACCATGGCTATCTGGACCCGCGACACCACCTTACAGCAGATGACCGAGCACGCAAAAAACTCCGCAGTCACTGCACTGGGTATTGAGTTCACTGAGGTTGGCGACGACTTCCTGCGCGGACGCATGCCGGTGGATAACCGCACAGTGCAACCCTTTGGCATTCTGCATGGCGGCGCATCGGTGCTGTTTGCCGAAACTCTGGGCAGTGTCGCCGCCAACCGTTGCCTGCGGCGTGATGACCAGGTGGCTGTGGGGCTGGATATCAATGCCAACCACATCCGCCCGGTATCGGCCGGCTGGGTGATCGGCACTGCACGAGCCGTACATATTGGCGGCACCACGCAGGTGTGGGAAATAAAAATCGAGACGGAAGAAGGCAAAACGGTGTGTGTCTCGCGCCTGACCATGGCAGTGATTGCCCGGCCGGCCAGTTGAACAGCACAGCCCGGGCACTGCAGCCGTTCAATCCCTGAAATAGACCATCTGATGCGTGCTGGCCAGCAACTGCCGGTCAGCCGACCATACTTCAGCGGTCTGATCGAAATAACCGTTGCGAAAGTTCAGCGCCTTGGCGGTGGCCAGCAAAAACTGCTCACCCTGCGCCGCCAGCATGGCACTGTCGGCATGAAAATAGGTGGTCAGGCTGACCGTGCCGATGGGCAGCCGCCGCTGACGGCGGATGAAAATACGCGGAAAATAGCTGTCGCAGATGGCTGACAGCGACGGAAAATCCAGCGCTCTTGGCGGTTCATCACGCACCCACAAACAGGAGTAGGAGTCGTCCTGTTCGGCGCCACCCGCCTCGCCCGGCATTTCCCCGTCCATGTAGCGCATGTCGTAACACTGCGTCCACACAGGTTTATTGGTGGTATCCATGCGTGACAGTGACAGGGGCTCCTTCACGTTCTGCGGCGGCGTTGCTTCCAGCGCTGACCAGGTTTCCCGTCGTAGCGCGGTCACCGCTGTGGCAAAGGCCACCAGTTCGTCATTCTGCGTTGCCTGCATCAGCCAGTGCTGGGTGGAGCGGTTGGTGCGCACGGCCTGTGCCTCGACCAGGATCTCACCGTCTGCAATGGGGGCAGCGTAGTTGACGGTCAGCGCAATCGGCTCACCCAGCCTGTCCTCATGGCGCATCACCGCGTTAAGCAGCAACGCCGAGGTGGTGCCACCAAACGGGCCGATCATGTTGGCATAGGCAGCACTGGTATGTGCCAGGTAGCTGCCCTTTGCCAAAGGTTTCAGGGCAATCGCGGTATCCAGCGGATGCATGCAAATCTCCTTTTAGTGTCCGCTGTTGACGGTCAACTGGTTGTTGGACGCCATCTCACGAATGGCAATAATGGCATCGCGATCCTGCTGCCGGTACGCTTCCTTGAGATAGTCGTTGGCATTGAACCCTCCCTCCACGGCAATGGCATCACGCCGATAACGGAAGCGGACGAATAACTGACCCGGCGCTGGTTCTTCAATCGTGGTGATACTCTCGGCATGCATCGCTTGTGTCCGGCCGTCTATCAAAGTGGAAATTTCCTGCATCGGCACCAACAAAACATCATCACGCAACTGCAGGCCACCAAGCTCAATGTAACGCACAAACTGCTCGTCAGTGCCAGGTCCCAGCCGACAATTGAGCACAGGATTGAAGTGATCAGGGTACCGGGCGCGATACACCAGGCCCTGCCAAAGGACTTCACGGCTTAGCACCAACAACCCGGCATTACGCAGATTATTGACCTCGATAATATGTTCAAACTCCAGCAATGTGGACAACCTTCACCCTCCTGACAGCAACGTCTGGCAGTCTGCAAGTCTAGCTGCCGGACACTGCCGCTGTACACCCAAATGTTGCGGCGGACCCGGCAACACTCAACCATCTTCACAGGTGCCTGCCAGGTTTTTATGCCAGTTGCATCCAAACCGTGTCGGAGGTGCATCTAACAATGACACGCTATTATTATATTATCGCAAGGAGAAAGATCATGAGTGAAGAATGGATAGCTATTGTCATGTTTTTGAGCATTGCCGCTTGCGCCATCGTGTTTATGTACCTGCGCCATGTCAGCCAGATACGCAGGATGGACACCGTGTTGAAGCTGGCAGAGCGAGACGGCGAGGTCACCGAGCAGATGTTGCAACTGCTGGGCGACAACAATTCACCGATCAATGACATGCGTAAAGGGCTGATTCTGTCAGCGGTGAGTCTGCCGGTGATACTGGGTTTTGCTGTGCAGGGTAACTGGACAGCCACGATTTTTGTTGGCGGTGTACTGCTATGCGCCGGACTCGCATATCTGGTGGTAATGAAATACGGTAATAACAACGCGGGTGGCCGGCAGGAACTGGATTGACTGATAGCAAATTGACAGGTGCCGATTTGACAGACTGCAAGGCGCTGGAGACGCGCCTGATCCTGCGGGCACTGAGCGGCGCCGATAACCGGGCCTTCGGGCGCCTGGTAGTCATGCATCAAGGTCGGGTCCGGGCGCTGTTGCGCCGCCTTTGTGGCAACAGTCAAATGGCAGACGACCTGGCGCAGGATGTGTTTGTTGTCGCCTGGCAAAAGCTGCCTGACTATCAGGGTCGTGGCAAGTTTGGCGCATGGCTGTGCAGTATTGCCTATCACAAGTACTTGCAGACCTATCGCCAGCGGACCCGTGAGCGGGACATTCATGCGCAGTACGGGGCATGGCAAACGCTGACGCTGGCGACCGGGTCACCGGATGACAGGCCCGGGCAGATCGACCTTGAGCGTGCGATGCTCAATCTGCCACCAGCGGAGTCTGCCGCGATTACTTTGAACATGACTCTGGGCTACTCTCACCAGGAGGTCGCCACCATGATGCAAATGCCCTTGGGTACGGTCAAATCACATATCAAACGCGGACTGGAGAAACTGAAGTGCCAGTTGTCTGCCACGCCAGAGCAGGGTTCACGGAATCCCAGCCAGGAGAAATCAGCATGACCCTTGACGCCGAGCCACTGGAGAAGCAACTACGGCAGCGGCCGCCCATTGCCGACAACGGTTTCAGTCTGGCCGTCCTGAGACGCATAGCGGCGCATCAGCGGCGACGACAGCAAGTGCTGTTCTCCGTATGGACACTGGCGACCGTCACGGCTCTGGCCGTTATCTCCGTGCAGTTCGAGACCTGGATGTCGCAACTACAACCTCTGACGACCATGTGGACAGCCCAGTCCGGGCAAGCATTGTCCGACGTGTCATTGCTTTTTTGGCTGCAACCATTGTGGCAACCCACCAGCGAAATGCTGATAAGCGGACTGATCGCTCTGTTACTGACCACTGTGTTTGCGTCAGCCTGGGACTAGGCCTTTGAATTAACTACAACAACGCGTTCTTTAAGGGTATGATCTCTCCCAGCGAATTTACGGCCCTACGCCTGATACGCGGGCTGACGCCCGGGAGAACAATGCTCGTCAATATCTACAGAAACATCAGACGCAATATCACCGAAGATGGCCTGATAGTCAGCAGTTCCGGCTTCCTGGTGAAATCCATGGTCGGCAAAATAGACTTTTCCCGGCCCCTGCGGATCCTGGAAATTGGCAGCGGTCGCGGCGCGTTCACCCGGGAGATCATTCAGCGCATGTGCCAGCAATCACAGTTGGATGTGTGCGAGATCAAGGCCGACTACAATCCGTGGATCGAACAGATCATGACCAATCACCCGGACAAACAGGCACAGCTGCACAACTGCTGCGTCACCCAGCTACTGACGCAGGCAGACACCTACGATGTCATCCTGTCCTCGCTGCCATTAAAGAATTTTGAAGGCATGAAAGACAACAATGCCTTTCTGTACCGCGTTATCCAGGCCCTGAAGCACGGGCTCAAGGAAGGCGGCATCTACCTGCAATACCAGTATTTCAAAAGCAACAAGGCAGACATCGAATCCATATTCGGCAAGCCCATGGATGACGTTGATTTTGTGCCCCTGAACATACTGCCAGCTTTTGTGTACAGCATGACCAAGGACGTCAGTAGTCAACGTGCATAAAGAAAAACTCGAAACCGTCAACTTTTTCGGACTCTACACCTGGCTTGCCGTCGTTATCACGTCGCTGTCCCTGTACTTTTTCTACCCGCAACTGTTTGCGCCAGAGAGCATCCGGCAGTTCTTCTCCGACAACCTGGCATGGGGTTTACTCGGTTACTTTGTCATTTCCACCCTGCGCGGTTTTACCCTGATCCCGTCAACCCCTATCGTGCTGGCCGGAGTACTGGTCTTCCCGCCCTGGCCCCTGTTTCTGGTGAACCAGGTGGCAGTCTATACCTCATCGGCCATTGTTTACTTCATGGCCCGCCAGTTTCGCTTTGACCACTACTTCCACGAACACTACCCGAATCAGGTCGAGCGTTTGACGGCCCTGCTGAAGCAGCGCGAATTACTGGTAATCAGCGCCTGGGGCTTCATACCTGTTGTGCCTACCGACATGATTGTCTATGTGTGCAGTGTATTGCGCATCAAGTTATGGAAGACACTGCTTGGCGCTTCCATCGGCGAAGGCATTATCTGCGCCATCTACATCTTTGGCGGTGCCGCCGGGCTGAGCGTGCTGCTGGACTATTTTTGAGACTGCCTTGAGCACTGCTTCTGCAACGACCGGGACCTGACTGACGATTGTGCAATGCTTTCGCAACGGTTACTCTTGCTGTTGAATAATAATTAACGTCAGCAGACCCGTACAGAGAGAATAACAATGATGCCTAACCCACCCAGCTGGCGTACCTTTATTGTCGCCTGCCTTATCATTCTGGCGGGCTCACTGCTCGCCAACCAGGTGCAGACCGTCGGTGATATTGAAATCAAGGATGTGCGCTTCACCGGCGCCAACGGCAACACCCTGAGTGCCTTGCTTTATATCCCTGCCAATGCCACTGCCGACACCCCCGCACCCGGCATTCTGGCGGTTCATGGTTACATCAATTCGCGCGAAGTACAGTCCGGGTTTGCCATCGAATTTGCCCGACGCGGGTATGTGGTGTTGGCGCTTGATCAGGCCGGTCACGGCTATTCTGATGCACCAGCCTTCGCCAACGGTTTTGGCGGCCCCGCTGCACTGCGTTATCTGCGTAGCCTCGATATCGTGGATACCAATAATATCGGGCTGGAAGGTCATTCCATGGGGGGCTGGACAGTTCTTGCCGCGGCAGCCGCTGCGCCCGATGACTACAGATCCATGGTGCTGCAGGGATCGAGCACCGGCAGCGGCATGGCACTGCCGGGGACACCGGACTGGCCACGCAATGTATCCGTGGTGTTCGCGCAATATGATGAGTTCGCGCCGCTGATGTGGGAAGTCGCCGAAGGCGCCGACGCCGGCAGCAGCACCAAGCTGCAGACCCTGTTCGGCACCACCGGCCCGGTTGTCGCCGGGCAAGTCTACGGCAATATCGCGGATGGAAGCGCACGGATCTGGCAGTCTCCGCCAGTAACTCATCCCGGAAATCATATTTCTCATGCGTCCATTGGTCATGCCATCGACTGGTTCTCGCAAACACTGGAGGGCGGCAATCCCGATGCGGTCTCTGACCAGATCTGGTTCTACAAGGAAATCGGCACCCTGATCGCGCTGATCGGATTCGTGATGCTGATCCTGGGCAGTTTTAACATGCTTCTGTTGACGCCGTATTTCAGCAGACTGAGCTCACCCGACAGCCCGTCCGCCTACGTGCGACGTACCGGCAAGTGGTGGGTCGCTGCTGCGATCAGCGCCATTATCCCGGTCGCCACATTCTATCCGGCCATGGGCTGGGGCACCGCGCTGCTGCCAGCCTCTGCCTGGTTTCCCCAGACCATCACCAGCCAGATTGCCGTGTGGGCCATTGTGAACGGGGTGATCTTCACTGCACTCGGTTTCATCATGCGCACGGGCAAATTGACGTATTCCCATCAATTGCTGCCATCCATTAGCATTGCCCTGGCGACGGTCGGCCTGGCCTACTTGTCAGTGCTGGTGGCAGACTATCTGTTCAAGGTCGATTTCCGTTTCTGGTTTGTCGGCGTCAAGGCCATGAGCCTGGATCAACTGCAGATAATGCTGGTCTACCTGGTACCTTTTGCCGTATTTTTTGTATTGGCACTGCGGGCGCTGCACAGCGGGTTATCTGTTGCCAGTGATCGACCGCTGGCTCAGTACAGCAGTAATGCGCTGGCGCTGATGGGCGGTTTCCTTGTGTTCCTGATCGCGCAGTACAGCAGTCTGTTCATCCGCGGCGTTCTGATTACGCCGGGTGAACCACTGAATACCATTGTTATGATACAGTTTGTGCCTATGTTGCTGATTGTTGCCATTGTCAGCACATACACGTATCGCCGTACCGCCAGTTATCTGCCCGGCGCGTTTATTAATGCGCTGTTTGTCAGCTGGTATATCGTCGCCGGGCAAGCTACCCAGTACGCTGGCTGAGCCACCCGGGGGAAACCCACGGACAACCCAAGGATATAAAAATGGAAGGTCTGGTTACCTCGCTTAACAATATAATCTGGAGCACCGCGCTGGTTGTGTTATGTCTGGGTGCGGGCCTGTTCTACTCCGTGCTCACCCGGTTTGCACAGTTGCGTCATTTCCGTGAAATGTGCCGGCTACTGTTCAGAGGCAACGAGTCAGAACAGGGTATTTCTTCGTTTCAGGCACTGGCAGTATCGCTGTCGGGGCGTGTCGGTGTCGGCAATATTGCCGGGGTCGCCGCCGCCATTGGTTTTGGCGGGCCCGGCGCCGTGTTCTGGATGTGGGTAGTCGCATTTCTGGGCGCCAGCACCGCCTACGCCGAGTCGACACTGGGCCAGCTGTACAAGGTCGAGGAAGACGGACAGTACCGGGGTGGCCCGGCCTACTACTTTGAACGCTGTCTGGGGCAACGCTGGCTGGCAGTCATGTTTGCGCTGGCTGCCATCGTCGCCTGCGGTATGTTCCTGCCAGGCGTGCAGGCCAACGCCGTGGGCAATGCCGTTGCGCAGGTGTTCGGCGAAGGCAACATGGTCGTCACCCAGTTCGGCGAAGTCGGCTCCAACAAACTGGTGGCACTGGCCATCATTCTGATGATCCTGGCCTTCATCATTTTTGGTGGTATCAAGCGTATCGCCCACTTCACCCAGATCGTTGTGCCGTTCATGGCCATTGGTTACATCATTATGGCGCTGATCATCATTTTCCTGAACCTGAGTCAATTGCCCGGGGTTATCAGTCTGATTTTCAGCGATGCCTTCACGGCTCAGGCCGGCTTCGGTGCCGCCATTGGCTGGGGTGTGCGACGTGGCATCTATTCCAACGAGGCCGGTCAGGGTACCGGTCCGCATGCGGCATCTGCGGCAGAAGTCGATCACCCGGCTCAGCAGGGTCTGGTGCAGGCATTCTCGGTCTACGTTGACACCCTGTTTGTCTGTTCCGCAACCGCTTTCATGATCCTGATTACTCAGCAGTACAATGTGCAAGGCGCGCTGGAAACAGGCCAATTTATCGTGCAGAACGTTGATGCCGCTACCGAAATCAATTCGGCCGCCTTCACCCAGCTGGCCCTGGGCAGCGTTTTTGGTAACTTCGGCCCGATATTTGTCGGTATTTCATTGTTCTTTTTTGCCTTCACCACCATCCTGGCCTATTACTACATCGCCGAAACCAACACCGCGTATCTGAATCGTTATTTCAAAGCCAGAATTCCACTGGCGGTCGTCAAGTTCCTCATCATGTTCATGGTTGCCTATGGCATGGTCAACAATGCGGGCTTTATCTGGACCATCGGCGATATCGGAGTGGGTCTCATGGCCTGGATCAATATCGTGGGCATACTGGCAATCTATTTTGTCGCCGGCCCGGCCATTACCTGTCTGAAAGATTACGAGGCGCAATTAGAAAGCGGCAAACCAATCACCTTTGATCCACGCAAACTGGGCATCAAGAATGCGACGTTCTGGGAAGCGCGCCACGACAAAGCGCAAGGTGATAGTCAAAACCAGGGCGAGGACGCTGATCAGGCCAGATAACTTTTAAATCCATCAAGCAGCATCTGCACAGAAATGGTCACCAGAATCATGCCCATCAGGCGCTCGATGGCTTTCAGGCCACGAGCGCCCAGCAGTTTGTAAAGCTTCTGGGATAGCAGCAGGATCGCCGCAGATAAGGTCCAGGCCCCCATCAGCGCGATCAGCCAGTCACCGCTGCGGTCCGGTCCGGTTTCTGCCAGCAGCACCAGGGTTGCCAACACCGATGGTCCGGCAATCAGCGGCATCGCCAATGGCACAATCAAGGGCTCACCTTCGCTGCCATCATCCCCCATGACCCCGCCGCGCGAGGGGAAAATCATACGAATCGCGATGATCATCAACACCAGACCACCGCCAATGGATATTGCCTCGCGCGACAGTCCCAGGGCGGTCAGAATCGTCGGCCCGGTGAACAGAAACAGCAACATGATGCCAAGTGCGATCAACAACTCCCGGATCAGAATGCGGCGGCGACGCTCGGGCACAACACCCGACAGCACGCTAAGGAATATCGGAATATTGCCCAGCGGGTCCATAATCAGGAACAAAGTGACAGCGGCGGCAAAGGTTTCCATAACTATCAGGCCCAAACGTTTCAGATAACTTGTTGCTGGGCATCATACGCCCTTTGCGCGCCAATCTCACCCCAGCCATGCTGGCAGAAATCGTCAGAAGCTGACGGTTTGCTGGATCAGCGTCTCCCCCTGTTCATTCCGAATGGACATGTCCAGCACGGGCTGACCACCCGACCAGTCCACCTCCATCAGGCCATAATTGGCCACCGCGTGCGCCTCCCCCACCCGATGACGGTTGGGGCTGATGGCATGCCATTCTTCGGTGAGACCGGACGATGTCATTTCCACCAGCGCAAACGGCAGCCCGGCCTCATCAATACGGCTGAACTCCGACCAATGCGTATCACCGGAAATAATCACCGTGGGTACAACTGGTGTAGCCTGCAACAACTCAAAAAAGCGTTGCCGGTCAGCCGGGAAGTTGGCCCAGCTTTCCCAGCCGGTAAAATCAGCCAACAGCTGGATACTGGAACCGATGATGCGCAAATCGGCTTCCACCGCCAGTTGTTGTTGCAGCCACTGCCACTGCGTTTCACCCAGCATGGTCGCCCCTGCTGACAGATCAGCATCGTAGGGTCCCATGTCCTGCGCCAGGCGTGCTTCGCGTTTGGCGGTATCTGTTATCTCAACCAGCGGCGTCCGGTTCCAGCGCAAATCCAGCAAAATAAGCTGGACTTTCTGGCCCGCTTCACCATATTCGTAGGCGGTATAGATACCATCCGGGCGTGTACGCCGCTCGGAATCTTCGGGCTCGTTCCAGAAATCCAGCATCACTTGCCGGGATGCTTCCTTACTGGGGTACTCCACACCGCCATCGTTGACGCCATAGTCGTGATCATCCCAGATCGCAACCGTGTCTGCCTGTTCACGCAAGCGCTGGAAGCCGGCAACTGCGCCCAGTTGTTCGTACTTCGATTGCAGGACCGCCGGGTCCTCACTGTCGCCATAGATGTTGTCACCCAGGAACACAAAAACGTCCGGCTCATCAGCCAGTACGGCAGTCCAGATCGGCTGCGGTCGATCCTGATGCACACAAGAGCCGAATGCGATGGTCATTTGGTCCTGCGCATCTGCCAGTGTCTGCCCCCCTGTCTGCGTCAATGCCTGTGAAGAGAACACTGCCATCGTCAGACAACCAAGCATCAACACGATAACCTTCATTGCATAAACTCCTTCATTGGCGCGCCCATGGCACGGTTATAGGTCTGGTAGTCTTCGCCCAGCCACTGCATCAGGGTTGCCGCGATACGATCGGCGCTCAGACAGCTGTCAGGCACAACTGCGCCGCGTGCCGGCACCCCCGGCCCCATGGCGGCCATCCAGATGGCATCCGAACCTTCAATGCCCTTGTCATACATCGCCAGGCCGGTCATGTACTGCTCTACAGCGCGCTGACTGGCGTGGTGCTGCCAGGATTCAATCGGCTCTTCACCGCGACCATGATCAACGGTGATAAACAGAACCGTGTTGTCACGATACTGAGCCAGAGACTGCAAGGTTTGCCAGACTTCTTCGATAAAACCGTCTACCCGGCGCGATGCAAAGACATACTCATCATACTTGCCATCGTGAGCAAAGTCGTCAGGTTCGCCATAGGCAATGTGCAGCACCCGTGGCTGTTGCTCTCGCAGGTATGACAGCGCGTAGTGATGGGTAAAGGCATCATGCCGCACAGTTGGCCAGTGCGGTGATATATCCTGCTGCAGGGTATTCAGAAAGCGTTCAAAGTCATTGGCGGGCGCGCTGGCGATACCCGTGTTGACGGGCAGGCCGCTGCGCTCAACGTTATAAATATAGGGAAAAACGTCCCAGGAACCAAACGCCGCAGCCCTGCCCTCGCACGCCGGATTAGCCTGCAACAGTTCAAGAAAGGTTTTTTCCGGATTGGCCACTTTTGCATTGGAATTGAGGCTGTCATTGATCACACCACTGAGTATTTCATTGTAGCCCGGGAACGAGAAATTCCAGTCGTTGCTCATACGCGCACACGAACCCTGGTCGCGATCACCGACCATGACACCCTGCCGGGTTAATTCCGTGTACACAAACGGCATGATCAATCCCCTGCGCTCAGCGGCAGACTCGCGCCAGAACTCAGTCATCAGTTCTTCACCACGCGCAGAAAAATCTGTGTGTTCAGCCAGCGGCCGGTCCAGACCACGAAACAGTTCCTGCCAACGAACACCATCTATCGTTATCAACACCACATTTTCTGCGGCCCGGACAGGGCCATTCAACAATGGCAGAATTATCAACACAAACAAATGCACTCTCATATTTGTCTCCAGCAATCATGACAGGTCAGGCAGACCTGCCGAAAAAAAAGGCCCGCAGTGAACACTGCGAGCCTTTGCTTCAAGCATCAGACGGCGTTCAGAAATCCACAGTCAGGGTTGCTGTAGCAGTGCGCGGCGGTGCGATCCAGCCACCCCAGCCACCTGCCACACCACCCAGGTAGGATTTGTCGGTCAGATTGGTGACGTTGACCTGCAGACTGGCGCCTTTCAGGCCTTCCAGGTATTGATCCAGGTCCACACCCACGTACAGGTCAGCTACCCCGTAACCGTCAAGGCGCGTGGTATTGCCTGCATCCAGCCATCGCTCGCCGACATCCTTGTAGGTCAGGCCGGCAGAGAAATTGTCGCGACGCCAGTCAGCAGAGATGACAAACATGTCTTCCGCCGAACCGAACACGGTGTTACCCGGGAACACGCCCAACAGGGTATTGGCCGCCGGGTCTGGTGTACCGATGTATGTGGAGTCGTTTTTGGTGTACGAGAAATACAGGCTCAGAGTTTCCGTCACACTGGCCTGAATCGCGGCTTCCACGCCAGAGGACTCGATACCACCGACGTTGACGTAGGCACCATCGCTTTCACCCAGGTAGTCAATACCATCGGTCGAACCTTCCGGGATATAGGTAATACGGTTGGCGAACTCGATATCATAATAAGTCAGGCTGGCGTTGAACATGCCCGTTGTGTAGCGCAGACCAATATCCATGCTGTCGGCCGTTTCCGGCTCCACTGAGTCCAGCGCCGTCTGGTTGGCTTCCAGTACACCATCCTTGATGGAGGAAAAGCTTTCCGCGTAGCCGACAAATGCTTCCAGACCATCGACAGGCATCGCGTACACAAGGCCGCCGCTCAGCAGTACATCAGAGTCAGAGTTGACCGACGCGGTTCTCAGACCACCCTGGTGCTCGTCCTCGCGATCGATATCGACCAGATACTGTTTGGCACCCAGGCGCGCGGTCAAGGGGCCCATGATCACTGTATCTTCCAGGTACCAGGTCATGGTTTCCTGCGGGAAGGTCCGGTCGTATTGTGTCCAGTACGGCACATGGTTGAAGTTATAGCTTGTTCTGGAATCTATCACTTTTAACCAGTCACGCGACTCATTGCGCTTGTTGTCTTCGTACCAGAAGCCACCACGCAGTTCGTTACTGAAACCACTCAGATCCTGCTGCCAGGAAAAATCGGCAACAAAGCCGGTGCGCTGCTTCTCATAAACTGTGTGCCGATAGGAACTGACCGGCACTGCGCCCGCCGGGAAACAGGCCGGATCGTAAGCCGGGCCGGCCCCGCCGTAAGGGAATACCAGCGAGCTTTCACAGCCCGGCGTAGGCTGCAGCGCGCGACCATCAGCATCAACAAAAGTAATGGTGCCCAGCGGTCCGCCACCGAGTACCGGCGCGCCAGTATTCAGTTCGGTATGCGGATTGCCCGCGCCATCATTGCGCACATCAACGATATAGGGCGGTATCCAGTCGCCACGGCCAGTGTTGTCGTGGTAATAAACGGAGGTGCTGAAGTCTACACCTGAAACCTCAAAATCCGCTTTGGCATAAGCCAGCAGGTTTTCCCGCAAGGTCGACCAGGCGCGCCGATATAACTGATCCACGTGAGGTATGCCGGTCCAGTTGCCGGTCAGGCGGTCCCAGGTCGGATCCTCCATGAATTCCTGTGGTGTAACACGCTGGTAGTTGTCTTCGTGGGCATCATCATAAGAGATATAACCCGTCAACTCGACATGGTCATAATACCCTTTGAGTTTGGCGGCGATATGATCCCGGTTGGACTCACCAGAGCCATCAATCCATGAATCGATATCTGACCCGGACATGCTGATCCAGGCATAGGTGTTGTCCATAATTTCGCCGGTGTTGTAACGCACAAACACCTTTCGCGCGTTGTTGTCACCGAAGGTGGTCGACGCCGTCAGGCCAGCTTCCTGCGTCGGATCTACGCTGCGGAAGTTCATGCTGCCGCCCAGGGCTTCGTGGGACCAGGAGGCGATATCGGAGGTGCCCTGCACAACATCGACAGCGAACAGGTTTTCGGTGTCCAGGAAACGATTGGCCTTGGAGCCGCCGCCGTAGTTGGAATTGCCGTTGGGAATGCCGTCGATGGTCATGCCCAGTTGCTGTTCGTCCAGACTGACCTGGAAGCCGCGGATGCTGATGGTTGTGGACCAGTCATCACCGCCGAAGGCATCACCCTCGTTCACCAGTACGCCAGGGATATAGTCAATGGCACCCAATACGCTGGACGCACCGGACACCTGGTTCAACATTTCTTCACTGACCGAACTGCTGGCAAAGGTGCGCATTTGCGAAGTGACCACCATTTCCTCAACGGCTGGTGTGCCCTGCGCCAGCGCCAACGGCGCGGCCGCCAGCGTGCCGAGTGCGAGACACACGCCACGATACAATTTTTTAGTTGTCATTAGGTAAAACCCCAGATAGTGTTGTCGAAACGGGTACTCTAAGACCTGCATATAACAAACGAGCGACAGTTCGATGGCATTTTTGTGACAAAAATGCTGCAACGCTCTGCGACAACAAGGAGAGTCAATGGAGTCGCCAGAATACAGTGCAAACCTCCCTGGCCGGCTGTTGGTGCTGGACGATGACGTCGGTGTTAGCGCAACCATTTGCGCCATTGCCGACAGGGCAGGCTTCGAAACCAGATCAACCACCCGGGCAGAAGAGTTTTTCCAACTGGTCGCCGACTGGCAACCGTCCCATCTGATTGTTGACCTGGTGATGCCGGATGTTGATGGCGTTGAGACCCTGCATCGTCTCGCGCTATCCGGCCACCAGGGTATCGTCATTGTGACCAGCGGCCTGGGTGGTCGTGTGTTGGAGGCCGCCAGCCGGGCCGCCGCAGAGAACGGTTTGCGGGTCTCCGGTGTCCTGCCCAAACCGTTCACGCCCGCCCGGCTTCGCAGCCTGCTGCATCATGAGCCGGAAAACAGCAAACGCAAACCAGGAGGAAGCGACGAACCGGCGCCGGTCAGTGCCGAGATGCTGGCTGCAGCGCTGGCGCAGAAACAACTGTGCGTGCACTACCAGCCGAAGATTACCTGCGCGACCGAAAAAGTTGTGGGTTTCGAAAGCCTGGTCCGCTGGCAGCATCCGGAGCGCGGCATGATATTCCCGGACCAGTTCATTTCCCTGGCGGAGCGCCATGGACATATTGCCGAATTGACGAGACAGGTGTTTGATATCAGCCTGGCCTGGTTTGCGGCCAATTTCCTGAGTTCGGACCTGAAGCTTGCCATCAACATGTCGCCTATTGTGCTGGCAGACGCTCAGTTCCCGGCATGGATCCAGCAGGCCTGTACCCGTTACGGTGTGGCGCCGTCCCAGATCACGCTGGAAATTACCGAAACCAGCAGTATGGAAAACCCGGTTGCCATGCTCGAATACCTGACCCAGTTCCGCATCAAGGGATTCAACCTGTCCATCGATGATTTTGGTGTGGGTTACTCTTCACTGGTACAACTGGCCCGATTGCCGTTTTCGGAAATGAAGATCGACAAAATGTTTGTCATGTCGGCAGCAACATCCATCGAATCCCAAAAGATCGCAGCCGCCGTGATCGGGCTGGCCGACGCGCTCAACCTGAATGTCACCGCAGAGGGCGTGGAAGACGCATGGACTCTGGAATTTCTGCGCGACCTGGGCTGCACGCATGCTCAGGGCTACTTTATTGCGCGTCCGATGCCACCGGAATCTGCGTTAGTGTGGTTGCGCGACAGAGAAGGACTGAAGGCATCCTGATGAGCCACACTGATATTCACGACATGAGTGAACTGCTAAGGATTGGCGGGGCAGCCGCCAAGCTGGGCGGCTGGCGCGTAGACCTGATCAAGGGCCAGATCTACTGGTCCTCACAAACCCGGGCGATACACGAAGTTGCCCCTGACTACCAGCCGACGCTGGACGAGGCCATGGATTTTTACGCGCCCGAATATCGGGAGCAGATCCAGACAGTTTTCAACAAATGTGCCACCCAGGGCGCACCGTTTGACGAGGTGCTGCAATTCATCACCGGCAAAGGTCGGCGCTTATGGGCCCGTGCCATTGGCGAAGCGGTCAGGGATGAAGAGGGTACCATTATCGCCATCAATGGCGCATTCCAGGATATTTCCGATCTGATCGCGGCACGTGAAAAATCAGAGGCACTGTCCCGCCAGTTGCAGCAGACCCTGGAAAGTATCAGCGATGCATTTTTTCTGATCGATAAGAACTGGTGTTTTGGTTACATGAACACACAGGCCGAGATCCTCCTGCAACGGCGCAGAGACGATCTGCAGGGCAAACATATCTGGGACGAGTTCCCCGCAGCACGCGACTCTGATTTCCGCCGAAATTACGAACTGGCTGTCAGCGAGCAACGCACGGTGCGCTTTACCGAGTATTATCCTGAGCCTTTGAATGCATGGTTTGATGTCAGCGCCTACCCAACGGACGACGGGCTGGCCGTCTACTTTCGTGATGTCACCGAGCGGGTTGCCCGGGAAGAATCGCTGCGCATCAGCAATGAACGTTTCAGCCTCATCGCCAAAGCCACCAATGACGTTATCTGGGATTGGGAATTCAACAACAACACGATCTGGTGGAATGAAAACCTGCTGACGGTTTTTGGGTATGATCCGGACAAGGTGGAACCCGGGTCCGAATCCTGGACTCATCGCATTCACGTCGATGACCGCGCGCGCGTGCTCAAGGGCATACGCGCGGTCATCAACGGGACCGGCACCAGCTGGCAGGATCAGTACCGCTTCATGCATGCCAGTGGCGCGGCGCGCACCGTCAGCGACCGGGGTTTTGTCATCCGCGATGCCCACGGCCAGGCCATACGCATGGTTGGCAGCATGACCGATATCTCTGACAGCGTGGAAATGAATGAACGTCTGCAGCAGGCGCAGAAGCTGGAGGCGGTCGGCCAGCTCACGGGCGGTGTCGCCCACGATTTCAATAATCTTCTAACGGTCATTCTGGGCAACGCCGAGCTGCTCAGCGAACAACTTACCGATCAGCAACAACTGCGTATTCTCGCCGAGATGACGGCCACAGCAGCAGAACGTGGCGCCGAGCTGACCAATCGCCTGCTGGCATTCGCCCGCAGGCAGCCGCTGGAACCCAGGAACGTTGATGTCAACAAATTGATCCGGAACATGGATAGCCTGCTGCGCCGCACCCTGCAGGAAAGCATCGATATCGAAACCGTTTATGCCGGCGGACTCTGGTTGTCAGAAGTCGACCCGGGCCAGTTGGAAGGCGCACTGCTGAATCTTGCCATCAACGCTCGCGATGCCATGCCGACAGGGGGCAAACTCACTATCGAAACCCGCAATACGTTGCTGGATCAGGACTACGCCGACAACCACGACGAGGTTCAGGCAGGGCAGTATGTGATGATTTCCGTGTCCGATACGGGTTCGGGCATGGCGCCGGAAGTCGTTCAAAAGGCCTTTGAACCTTTCTTCACCACCAAGCAGATTGGCAAGGGCAGCGGTCTGGGTTTAAGCATGGTGTTCGGTTTTGCCAAACAGAGTCTTGGCCATGTCAAAATCTATTCCGAAATCGGCGAAGGCACCACGGTTAAACTGTATCTGCCGCGCGCGATGTCGGACGACAGTGGGATTTATGACGGCCACCTGGCGCCTCAGATCGAGGGCGGCAAGGAAAACATTCTCGTGGTTGAGGATGACCCACTGGTCCGCGAGCACGTCAGCGAACAACTCAAGGGACTTGGCTATCGGGTTCACAAGACCAGCAACGCCGATGAGGCCCACGACATCCTGAAACAGCTCAGCAATATCGACCTGCTGTTTACCGACATTGTTATGCCCGGCACCATGAATGGTCGCCAGCTCGCGGATCTGGCGCAGCAGTTGCGGCCCGGCATCAAGGTTTTGTTCACATCGGGTTACACCGAAAACGCCATTGTGCATCATGGTCGTCTGGATCGTGGGGTTCATTTGTTGAACAAACCCTATCGTCGCCAGGAGCTGGCAGCCAAGGTGCGCAGAGTGCTTGACGAGGTCGACAACAACAAATGAAGCACAGACACAGGAATTAACGGGGCCGGAGCTGTAAAAAATTCCCACAGAGCGTCAAACCTGATACCCTGACGTCTTTCACGGGAGGCCAATTCTTGACTCAACCGCTTATAGTCGACCTGGACGGCACGCTGATCCACACGGACATGCTTCACGAGTCAGCACTGAAAGTGCTGCGGGAGCGACCGTGGGCGACGCTGTGCATTCCCGTCTGGCTGGCACGGGGCAAAGCGGTTCTCAAACAGCGCCTGGCTGACCAGTCGCGATTCGACCCGGGCAGCCTGCCCTACAACGAAGAGTTGCTGGTCTGGCTGCGACAACAGAAAGAGACCGGACGCAGGCTCGTGCTTTGCACCGCCTCCGACCAGTCAATTGCGCAGGCCATCGCAGATCATTTGCAACTGTTTGATGACGTCATGGCCAGCGATGGCATAACCAACCTGTCTGGCTCTAATAAAGCCGAAGCGCTGACGGCCCGTTATGCCGACACCGGGTTCGTGTATGTCGGCAATTGCGACAAGGACCTGCCCGTGTGGCGGGTGGCGCACAGTGCGGTGGTGGTCAATGGTGCCAATGGGCTCAGCGACAAAACGCGTGCCCTGTGTGACATAGAACATGAGTTTCCGCTGCGCCCCAGAGGCCCGTTGACCTGGTTGCGCGTTATCCGCGCCCATCAGTGGCTGAAGAACCTCCTGCTGTTCATTCCGATGATCGCCGCCCATCAGGTCAGCGACCTGAACACCTGGCTGTCGCTGACCCTGGCATTTGTTGCTTTCAGCCTGTGCGCCTCTGCCGTTTACATTACCAATGACCTGCTGGACCTGGAAAGTGACCGCCTGCATCCGCGCAAACGCTTCCGTCCCTTTGCATCGGGCCTGCTTCCGGCCTGGCAGGGCGTGCTGCTGATGCCGGTGCTGTTAGCCGCCGGGCTGGCGATGGCATTTTTGGTCAGTGTCGCCTTTGTACAGTGGTTGCTGCTTTACCTGGCACTGACCTGCGCTTATTCATTTGGTCTTAAGCGCCTGATGCTGGTGGACTGTCTGACGCTGGCCATGCTCTACACGCTGCGCATCATCGCGGGCACTGCTGCTGCCAGTCTCGACCTGTCTTTCTGGCTGCTGGCGGAATCGGTGTTCCTGTTCCTGTCCCTGGCCTTTGTCAAACGCTACGCTGAATTGGCGCTGCAATCACAAAGCGGCGCCGACAAGGCTCACGGCCGGGGTTATTACATCAGCGATGCCCCCCTCATCCAGACCCTGGGAGTCACCTCAGGTTATGTCGCGGTCGTGGTGCTGGCGCTTTATCTGAACAGCAACGAAGTACTGGAACTATATCGCAACCCGACGCTGGTATGGGCCGCCATTCCATTCATGCTGTTCTGGATCAGCTGGATGTGGATGCAGGCCAGCCGGGGCAACATGCATGACGATCCCCTGGTGTTTGCCGTCAAGGACAAAGCCAGCCTGCTGGCCGGGCTCGGATTTGCCATGGTCCTCGTGATCGGATCGGTGGCCTGATTATGCGAGGTAGCACATCGTCATGAAAATCACGTCCTGGGGCCGGCTCAGCCATGAACAGCATCAAGCCATTGCGCTCACCGATCACCGCACACTGTCAGCACAAATTCAGCACAATACACCTGGCATCAGCTACGGCATGGGTCGCAGCTACGGTGACGTGTGCCTGAACCCGGGCGGCCCGCTGTGGCAGACCCGAAACATGAACCGGTTTATCAGTTTCGATCAGCACACGGGTCTGCTGTCCTGCGAAGCCGGTGTCATGCTGAAGGAGATCCAGAATTGCTTTGTGCCCCGTGGCTGGATGCTGCCTGTGACACCCGGCACCCAACTGATAACCGTGGGCGGCGCCATTGCCAATGACATTCACGGCAAGAATCACCACGTCATGGGCACATTTGGCGAACACCTCGCCGGATTCACATTGGAGCGCACCGATGGCACAGCGCTGGATTGCAGCCGCGAACAGAACGCAGACATGTTCCGTGCCACCATTGGCGGTCTTGGCCTGACCGGTGTTATCAGCCGCGTGCAACTGCAACTGCGCCGCGTCAACAGCCCCTGGTTGCTGACAGATACAGTGCCATTCAGTAGCCTGGATGATTTTTTTGCACTGGCTGATGCCTCGGAAACAGACTGGGAACACACCGTGTCATGGATAGACTGCCTGACCGGACCACAAACGCGGGGGATATTCCTGCGGGCCAACCACGCCAGCGAACAGGACATCGACGCGCTGCCGTACTACCTGCCAGACAGCAATAAAGTGCGCCGACGCCCGGGCATCAACATGCCGCTGACACCGCCGGTATCACTGGTCAACAGACTCAGTTTGCGCCCCTTCAATGCGACCTATTACGCGATGAACGCAGGCAAGGCCGGTGCTGGTGTTGCTCACTACGAAAAATTTTTCTACCCGCTGGACAAAATCCAGAACTGGAATCGCATGTATGGACGCCGTGGCTTTTACCAGTATCAGTGTGTCGTGCCGCGCGCGACAGCACAATCTGTGATCGCGGATATGCTGGCGGTAATCGCAGCGGCTGGGGAAGGCTCTTTCCTGGCTGTGCTCAAGACATTCGCTGACAGGCCTGCTGCCGGGCTGTTGAGCTTCCCCATGGCGGGGGCAACGCTGGCGCTGGACTTTCCCAACAAAGGGGCAGCAACTGAACGCCTGTTTGCCCGACTGGACGCAGTGGTGTCACAGGCCGGCGGACGGCTGTACGCCGCCAAGGACGCACGCATGTCGGCGTCAATGTTTGCCGCAGGCTACCCGGCGCTGACACAGTTTTCTGCATTCCGCGACCCGGGCATCAGTTCGGCCATGTCGCGGCGCTTGCTGGGTTCCTGACACCTGACCAACAAAAGGTATGTGATATGACTCAACCTGAACGTATTGTGATTGTTGGCGCCACTTCAGCCATCGCTGAGCACTGCGCCCGACAATGGGCTGAACAATGGCCCGGACAATCGGATCAACAGGCACAAGGGCACCCGCAGCAGTTTGTGCTGTTGGGCAGAAACCAGGACAGGCTGGACGCCATTGCCGCCGATCTCACCGTACGCAATCCGGCTGCTCATTGCGAAACCATGCAGTCAGACTTCACCTCGGCCGACGCCATCCGGGAAACAGTGGCGTCAATTGTGGCAGGCGGCACGCCTGATATTGTGCTCATCGCTCACGGGACCCTGCCCGATCAACAGGCCTGCCAGCAGAACATTGGCATGGCCGCTGAGGCGATGCACATCAATGGTCTGTCCCCGGTATTGTTTGCCGAGGCCTTTGCCGGCGCCATGCAGGCCGCCAACACCGGTACGCTGGTGCTTATCGGTTCGGTGGCGGGTGACCGTGGCCGCAAGTCCAACTACGTGTATGGTGCCGCCAAGGGTCTGGTCACCCGTTATGCCCAGGGGTTACAGCACCGGCTGGCAGGCAGCGGCGTGCGTGTGGTTCTGGTCAAACCCGGTCCGACCGACACCCCAATGACGGCGCATCTGAAGCAGGACGGGGCCAAACTGGCCAGTGTCGAGGCGGTTGCCGCCAACATCGTGGACGGCGTGCAAAAGGGCCGCGCGGTCATTTATGCCCCGGGCAAATGGTGGTTGATCATGATGATCATTCGCCACCTGCCCAGATTCGTATTCAACAAAATGGACATATAAGGTTTGACAAGGATGAAAGATTTTCTATTGACACACGGACGGACGCGGGTGGCCGCAGCACTCGCTTCCCTGTTTGCCACTGCTTTTGTTGTACTCGCCGTTGTCGGCACCGCGCGCATGTACACACCGGTGCCGTTCTGGGACATGTGGGGCGCCACACTCGGTTTCTATATTGCCATTAATGATGGCGCCAGCTGGCTGTGGTGGGCACAACACAATGAACATCGTATTGTGCTCTCCCGCTTGCTGTTCTGGCTGGACTACGAAGTCTTTGGTGGCCTGAGTGTCTTTTTGCTGGTGATGAACTATGTCATCGTGGCGCTGGGTGTTCTGCTGTTCTACCGTATCGGTCATGCGCGCATGGCAAATGAACCGGCGCGCCGACATATTGTATTTTTTACCACCTGTTTTATAACAGCCTGGCTGTATCAATGGATACAGCACGAGAACCTGGCCTGGGCTTTTCAGAGCCAGTTCTTCCTGGCACAACTGCTGCCCTTGTGCGCTTTTTATGTCTTGCATAAATCAGCATCGAATGACAAGGCGCACCTGACGTTTGCGGCAGCCTGCCTGCTAGGTGCCGCCTCGGCGGGCACCATGGCCAATGGTATTCTGGCGCTGCCGTTGATGACAGTTTACGCTCTTGCTACCCGTATGCGACTGTGGCAGACGCTGATCCTGGCGGTGTTCACAGCGGTCACGCTGGGTCTGTATTTGCACGACTACAATTCGCCGGAATACCACGGCTCCATCACCGACGCGCTTCTGCAGCAGCCTCTGCAACTGGCGCACTACGTAGCGCTTTACCTCGGCACCCCATTTTTTTATCTGTTCGGCCAGGGAATCAGTGGAGATATTGCCGCCGGTATCGCTACAGCCGTGATGGCTATCATCGCATTCCTTTGTTTGTTCCAGAGTCTGAGAAATCCGCGCGAAAATACATTAAAGCTGGCACTGGTATTTTGTGTGATATATCTGGTTGGCACCGCCGTTGGCACCGCCGGCGGGCGCCTGATGTTTGGTGTATACCAGGCTATCAGTTATCGTTACACCACCCCGGCATTGATGGCCTGGGCCTGCATCCTGATGCTGATGCTGCCCGTGCTGTGGCAAACCCTTCGCCGCTTCCCGCGCTCCGGAACCGGCGTTGCTTTGTTGTTGTTGGCCCTGATGTCAGTGCAACAGTTTGCAGCCGCCCGCGCTCAGCATGCACTGGTCGCCAACAGAAACATCGCCGGACTGGCCCTGGAACTTGGTATAAACGACGAGACCCAGATTCTCAATGTACATGAAATGACGGATGGCCTTCTGCGCACGGTCGAAGTCGCATCACAAGAGAATCTGACAATTTTTGGCATCTATCCATGGCGCGATCTGAAGCAGACACTGGGTCGGCAAGCCCGTCCCGCCAGTTTGCCTGCCTGCATAGGCTACCTGGATACCGTGACAGACATCGAAACTGATCCGGGCTATATCCGTGTCGAAGGCTGGTTACTGAACAACGAAGATCGCGTAATTCCCGGGTTGATCACCATCACTGACGCCAGCGGCACAATCGCAGGTTATGCACTGACCGGGGTGCCCAGGCCTGACGTTGCTGATGCCGTCGGGTCACATGCCGGACTGGCCGGTTTCAGGGGATATGTCAGCGCCAACATGACCGGTGACACTGCCATATTTGTGGGAGACACGGCGCCTTGTGAATTGACCACGGAATTACCATGAACGAACTGAATAAAGACGCAAGAATCCTGCTACCCGGCGGCGCCGGCCTGGTGGGTCAGAATCTGGTGGCCCGGCTGCGCGACCGTGGCTATCACAATATCGTTGTGCTCGACAAACATCACGCCAATCTTCGTGTCCTGCAACAGGTACAACCGGATATCACCTGCGAATACTGCAACCTGGCTCAGGCCGGCGACTGGCAGAGCCACATTCGCGACGCCGATGTTGTGGTCATGCTGCAGGCACAGATTGGCGGCATCGACTACGCCGATTTTCAGCACAATAACGTCGACGCAACCCGCCTGATCCTGGATACCATCAAGTCCTGCCCGACACCGCCTTACCTGGTTCACATCAGTTCCTCGGTGGTGGAATCCGTGGCCGATGATTTTTACACCCGCAGCAAACGCGAACAGGAAGCCATGGTGCTGGCCAGCGGCATCGACTGCCCGATACTGCGCCCCACCCTGATGTTCGGCTGGTTTGATCGCAAACACCTGGGCTGGTTGTCGCGTTTCATGAAAAAAGTCCCGGTGTTCCCCATACCCGGACACGGACGTTACATGCGCCAGCCGCTGTATGCGGGCGATTTCTGCGACATCATCATCAGCTGCATCGAGTCACGTCGCGGGCACGGCATCTACAATATTTCGGGCCACGAAAAAATAGACTACATCGACATGATCCGCGATATCAAACAGGCCGTTGGCGCTCGCACACTGATACTGCGCATTCCGTATTCGCTGTTTCATATGTTGTTATGGACCTGGGCGCGGTTCGACAAAAACCCACCCTTCACCACGCAGCAACTGGCCGCCCTGACCGCCAAAGACGAATTTGAGGTGATTGACTGGCCGGGCATTTTTGCTGTGCCTTATACGCCCTTCAAAACAGCGATTCACGAAACCTTTAACGATTCGCGCTACAGCGATATTGCATTGGAGTTTTAGGACATGGAACAGTCGCAACCAGCGCAGTCACAATCAACATCATCAGATAAACGCGTTGCCGTGCTGGGCGCCGGCCCCATGGGACTGGCGGTGGCCTGGCAATTAGTGCAACAAGGTTACAAACCCATCGTATTCGAGGCAGATGACCGGCTCGGCGGCATGACTGCCAGTTTCGACTTCAACGGGTTGCAAATCGAACGTTATTACCATTTCCATTGTCTCTCTGATCGCGGCCTGCTGCAGGCGCTGGATGATCTGGGCATTGCCGACCGCATGCGCTGGACGGAAACCCGCATGGGTTACTGGTATCGCAACCAGCTACAGGACTGGGGCAACCCCCTGGCCTTATTGCGCTTTAAAGGCCTGAGCCTGAGCGCCAAGATCCGCTACGGTCTGCACGCATTTGTATCTACCAAACGCACCGGCTGGCAGGATCTTGACAAGGAGGATGCCCGCCGCTGGATACGTCGCTGGGTAGGCGACGAGGCCTGGCAGGCGGTGTGGCGCACCTTGTTCGACTACAAGTTTTACCACTACTCGGACAACCTGTCAGCCGCCTGGATATGGAGCCGGATACACCGCGTGGGCCGATCCCGCAGCAGTCTGATGCGGGAATGCCTGGGGTACCTGGAGGGCGGTTCTGAAACCCTGCTGCAAGCGCTGGCTGCAGCCATCAAAGCCGGTGGCGGTGAAATCCACCTGAGCACGCCGGTGACCGAAGTGGTCATCAACGACCAGCAACTTCAGGGTGTGCGCCTGGCTACTGTTCCCGAACTGCAGCATTTCGGCCGGGTGATCAGCACCATCCCCCTGCCTTACGTACCCAAATTGATGCCGGGGCTGCCGGACGCAACACGCGCCGCCTACGCCAGCCTGCGCAACATCGCTGTGGTCTGCGTGATTGTCAAACTGCGCCAGCCGGTGTCGGACAAGTTCTGGCTTAACATCAATGATCCGGAAATGGATATCCCCGGCCTGGTCGAATACAGCAACCTGTACCCCATGGAAAATCACCTGGTTTATGTACCGTTTTATCTGCCAGCAGAACACGCCAAGTTTGGCGACAGCGATGCAACGTTCATCAACAAGGTGCGCAGCTACCTGAAAAAAATCAACCCGCGCCTGCATGACGATGACTTTATTGATATCCACGCCAGTCGCTATCGCTACGCACAACCAATCTGCGAGCCGGGTTTTGCCGATCGGCTGCCGGCGGCTGAACTGCCGGTGCAGGGCTTGTGGGTGGCAGACACATCCCACTATTATCCCAGTGACCGCGGCATATCGGAGAGTATCGAATTTGGTCGCCGATTGGCGCAACGTGCCTGTCCACCCAGCGAGTAGTGCATGATCAAGCCCTTTATGTCCCGACAATTTGTGGCTTTTTTAGTGACCGGCGGCATCGCAGCCCTGGTCAACTTTTTTACCCGTATTTTCTACAACAATTGGCTGGGATTCTCGACATCGGTTGTTTTGGCGTACTTAACCGGGATGGTGACCGCTTACATACTGGCCCGCATTTTTGTTTTCAAGGGCAGCACACAGACCTTGCAGCGCTCGATGATCCTGTTTGCGCTGGTCAATCTGTTGGCCATTTTTCAGACCTGGGCAGTGAGCCTGCTGATGGCATACTCCGTCCTGCCCGCTCTGGGCGTGACCCGCTTCAGTCTTGAAATTGCCCACGCGGTTGGTATTGTAGTCCCGGTGTTCACCAGTTTTTTAGGTCACAAGTACTGGTCTTTCCGCTGACAATCGCTACACTAGGCGGCTGCATCATCAACCACCTTGTTTCTGGAAAATCACATGCTGTTTGCGTTACTGGCAATTGCGATAGGACTTGTCATTCTGGTGTGGAGCGCCGACCGGTTTGTCGAAGGCGCTGCCGTTACGGCACGGCATTTTAATATACCGCCCCTGATCATCGGCATGGTGATCATTGGTTTTGGCACCTCGGCACCGGAAATGGTGGTGTCTGCATTGGCATCATGGCAAGGCAATCCCGGTATCGCGCTGGGCAACGCCTACGGCTCCAATATCACCAATATTGCCCTGATTCTGGGCATCACGGCATTGATCAGCCCGATACTGGTTGACTCACAGGTGCTGCGCCGGACCCTGCCCATACTCACCGCGGCCACCCTGCTGGCAGCCTGGCAATTGCTGGACGATACCATCAGCCGTATTGATGCACTGGTATTGCTTGGCGTATTCGCCGGCATCATGACCTGGACAGTGATCCAGGGCAAACGTGACCAGCAGGCTGCCAGCCATGATTCCCTGGGCGAGGAGATCATCGCTGAACTTGACACCAGGACTTTGCCCTTGCGCAAAGCGGTGATGTGGACAGTGGTCGGCCTGCTGCTGTTGATCGTCAGCTCCCGGATACTGGTCTGGGGCGCTGTCACCATTGCCCAGGGCCTGGGTGTCAGTGACCTGGTCATTGGCCTGACTGTCATCGCTGTCGGCACCTCACTGCCCGAACTTGCGTCCTCGGTCATCGCTGCGCGCAAAGGCGAACATGACATGGCATTGGGCAACATTCTGGGCTCCAATATGTTCAATACCCTTGCCGTGGTGGGCATCGCCGGTGTCATCCACCCCATGGGCGTCGGGCACGAAGTGCTGACCCGCGATATGGCGATGATGGTTGGTCTTACCCTGTCACTGTTCGTCATCGGTTATGGCTTCCGGGGTCAGGGCCGCATCAATCGCCCCGAAGGCCTGTTGCTGGTGCTGGCTTATGTTGCCTACACCGGCTGGTTGATCCGTAGCGTATTTCTTGCCGCATGAGGCGCCGAAGCCATGCCCGTCTCGTGTTTTCGGGCCTGCTTTGGGGACTGCTGCTGGGCCTCTTGGCGGGCAACCCCGTCGCGATCGCTGACACCCCATTCAGCCGCGTGGTTAACGAAAGCCAGCTAAAACAGGTCATGCCTGCCGCAGAACGCTTCAGCCCAAAAGCCGGCACGCCACCGGTGTTTACCGCCTATGCGACAGACCCGGCGTCCGGCAGCGACGTCATTATCGGCTATGTCTTTCAGACCTCCGATCTGCCTCCGGAAGAGACGGGTTTCAGTTCAACCATTGACGTACTGGTGGGTCTGACCGTGGATGCCACCGTCACCGCCATCAAGGTGCTGGACTACAACGAATCTTTTCTCTCCAGTCGTGGCGATTTTTTGTCGATACCACCGTTCCAGGAACAGTTTCGCCGCAAACCCCTGAGCGATCCGTTCCGGGTCGGCCGCGATATCGATGGCGTGTCACGCGCCACCATCACCAGCTGGGCAACCAGCCGGGGTGTCTACAATGCCGCCCGACGCGTGGCACAGGCCTATCTCACAGGCAGCGGCTTTTCCGCCGCCGCCGATGCTGCCGGCAATGCCCGCGCACACCTGGCCCCTTTGAGCTGGGAGGACATGACAGCGCAGGGGCTGGTACAGGTGATGACGGCCAGGTTGCCCGACGATACGGCTTTAACCCTGTCTTTTGCCTATATGGGCAATGAAGTACTGGGTGAACTACTGGTCGGCAATGACTATTATTCCCGCGCCGAACGTGATGCCAGCAGCCGCTTTGATGAGGGCAAATTGATGCTGGTGGGGATTGGCGGCAATGCCTCTGACCCGTTCCGACAGGAACGTTTTTCGATACAACAAGGGGATGCTGTCTATCCCATGCCGCGGCGTCGGACGGTATATGCCGGCAGCGCCGATCAAGGCAAAATCGCGGGTCAGGCCAATTTTGCGGTGGCCATGATCCTGGACCCGACGCTGGACCTGAGCCAGCCCTTTACCGTGTTGTATGACCCGCAAAACAGTCAGCCACCTTATTCGGTCGATATACAGATACAGGGCATTCCGTTGGACCTGGCGCTGGGCCGTGAGATTCGTGCACCGGGTGACCCTGCCCTGGACGAGATGATGCAGTCTTCTGTCGGCGGTCTGCTCACCGACATCAACTGGACGCGGGTGTTGCCGCTGCTGATCATATTCACACTGGTCATGGCCGCCTTCCTGCGCAAGGATGCCCGTCTGCGCTGGATCACGCTTGGCCTAACACTGGTTTACCTGGGGTTCATCAACGGCGGTTTCCTGTCGGTATCGCATATTACCAACACCATCAACCTGGGCCCATCAATGCTTTTCAGTGACCTGCCGCTGTGGATGATTGTTGTCTTCACGCTGATCACTACCCTGATCTGGGGTCGGGTATTCTGTTCTTCGCTGTGTCCGTTCGGGGCGCTGCAGGACATCATCACCCGCATCGTACCCAGGCGCTGGCAAAAAACGGTGCCAGCTTATATTCATGATAAAGCCCTCTACCTGAAGTACGCCCTCCTTGCGTTAATAATTGTCATGGCGCTGGTCCGGAGCGACATCAGCATCTTCCAGTATTTTGAACCCTTCGGGACTCTGTTTTTCTACAGCACCTCGATGGTGTTATGGACAATTCTTGTATTAATTCTGTTGGCATCGGCTGTTGTCAAACGCTTTTATTGCCGTTATGTGTGTCCGCTGGGCGCGGCGCTGGGGGTAATGTCCCTTATCAGTCTGCGCCGGATAAAGCGCGTGCCTCAGTGCAGCGTGTGCAAAGTCTGTGAACATGCCTGCCCCACCGGTGCTATTCGCAATGAGCAGATTGATTTCAAGGAATGTGTACGTTGTGATATTTGCGAAAGCAAACTTATCACTCAGGCGGGCGTGTGTCGGCACAGTGTTGAATCATTGACATCGCGAGGTGTACAACTGTTGCCGGTCAGTCAGCTTGGCTGACCGGCACGCCAGTATTGTCTGTGCCGCATATCAATGCGGTGCTATCAGTGCAGTGCTATCAACACGGTACTATCAGAAAGTGCCATTGATCTTGATAGACACCACCCGCGCTGCGTCAAAGCAGTAATCCTCGATTTCCGATATCACACCGCCACTGATGACACCATCAAAGCGCGTACGCTCCCGGCACTGAATATTGTTGGTGGCATTACGCGCATCAAAACGGATCCGGATATTGCTGGGCGTCACGTATTCCAGAAATGCGGTAACGTTAGGATCGCCGTAGGTACGTTCGATATTATCAATGTCATAACGCTTGATGTTGCCATCAAACCGGTTATTCCAGTTCATGCCATAGTTGATTCTGAGCGACGGCAGGTCATGACGAAAGCCCAGTTGAAAACGACCTCGCTCGAAATCCTCGAACCTGCGATCAATTCCCAGAAACGGGTCCCTGATCTCGGAGTCTTTCACTTCAAACGTGGAAATTATCATCAAATCAGGCATATTGATCGCGTTCATGCGCACACTGCCGCTAAGCCGCAACCCGTACATGTCGCCGTCACCGATATTGCCATTGGCCGAGACCGGATTATCGGGCGTCACGGACACGTCAATACGCTCAATGACATCTATATGCTGCATGTAGAAGATACTGCCGTCGATAACACCCAGGTCATTGGGCAGCCGATACTCGCCGCCAACATCAAAGTTCCATACCTGTTCCTGGCGTAAATTGGTGTTCCCCGCCATGGTTTCGGCATCGTCATCACGCGTATCACTGGAGGCGACAAAGTCGGAGAAGCTCAATTGACGTACAGACTTGGTGGCCGTGGCGCGCAGTTGCTTGCCATTGCCAAGGTCATAACGCAGATCGAGCTTGGGTTTGAAAAAGTCGAAGTCACGCTGGTTGAACACATCACCGGTCTGGGTAATCTCGGACGCTTCGTAAATCAACGAACTTTCCAGTGTCATGCGCGGGTTGATCTGCCAGTTGTGCACAACGAAAGGTTCATAGCGGATTTCTTCCACAGTCGAGTTGGCATTGCTCACTGCAACCGGGGTCAGTCCGCCGTGATTGTCACTGCCGGGACCAGTGCCGGGCAAACCCAGGCGCAGTCTGGAATCGAGTGTGGTCTGAGCGCGTTCCACACCCAGCTCCAGATCCTGACCGTCAGCCAGCCCCAGAGAATATGATGTACGTACGATACGCTCCTCGGTTTTGGCATCAGAGTTCAGGTACAAATCCTTGCTTTCACCACCATTGCCTTCACGGACAAAGCGTTCGCGGGTAGTCTCTTCATTCTCTTCATTGGCAATGAACAATATCTTGAAGCGGTGATTGTTACTGAACCGTATTTCGTAGTCCCCGCCAATCTCCCAGTTGTTGTTGACGCCGGGAATATCTTCCCGTTCAAAAACGCTTTGTGCCGGACTGGCAGTGAGATCAGTAATACGACGATCAACCTCAACCGTATTATCGTAGTCCGAGTACAGCATGTTCAGGCGCGCGCTGCTGTCTGCATTGATATCGTAGGCCAGATTGGCAGCGTAGCTATAGGTGTACTGGTCGCGCGTGCGCTCCTCGGCGATTGTGTCATTGGGAGAAAAGTCACCCAACACACTGCTCTCAGCACTGGGGCGGTAGTCGTGACGCGGCTCAGCTTCGGCGCTGAGCACATAGTTAAAATCACCCTGCTGGCCATTCAGTGACATTTTGCCGCCTGGCTGTACATGCGAGTCCATGTATCGGTCAGTATTGATCTCGTAGGAGAAGGAACGGCTGGAAAGGGCTTCAGTCAATACAATATTGACAATCTGGTCAGCGCGCACGTCCAGATCCGCCGAGGTGCCGCGAATAAGCTCTATATGCTGCACTTTATCGGCCGGTATACGCGCAAGCTGACTGCTGGCTTCATTGCTCTTGCCGGCCACTCGTTTGCCATCAATCAGAATCTGATTGCCGCCACCGCCACCCAGACCGCGACCATCATTGGACCCACCGAAGTTGCTGCCAGTGGCGGAGCCAACGCCAGGAATACGATTGATCATGTCCTGCGCAGTGACAGGCGCCCATTGTTCAAAATAGGCAGACGGATATGTGACTGTTGAATCGTCGGCGCTACCTTCGACCTGCGCATGGCTCATGGAGATGAACATGCCAAAGCCGATACCGATGGCAGACACCGACAGGGTGCGGCGGACACTGGCAGAAAGCCGATCTACGCGCTTCGGATCAATATATATTTTTGATTTCATTAGACTAATGCTCTTTCTTTTTTTAGGTTCTGGTACAGACGGATGCTATTTAGAAACTCCCAAGGGACGGTACGGTAAGCAAAAAGGGCGGGGCAGGCAACGACTTTATTGCCGCTAATTGTGACAAAGTATCTATTTGCGTAGTAATACGGTATCATCCGGATCCTGCAATACTGCATTACACGTACCCGCCCTGTCGGGTACCTGTCACTTATGTGGGCTGGTCCGCACGCCATGATGGTGCCCCCGGACAACAATCCACACTGGCGTGCTCACCTCAGGCCCCCTTGAAACTGACGTTTCAAGCACGGTCCGGAACGTGTTCACAATAGCTTTTCAAGTGTTCACATTACAGGTGTACCAAGGGCTGGCGAAACAAACACCACCCTTATTAGAGACTAATAGGAATTCAATGAGTTTTGATAATTTAGGCCTGTCAGATGGCCTGCTGAAAGCTTTGGCTGACCAGCAATATACCACCCCTACCCCCATTCAAGCCCAGGCCATTCCCGCCATACTGAATGGCTCGGATGTCATGGCGTCCGCCCAGACCGGCACTGGCAAGACCGCAGGCTTTACCCTGCCTTTGCTGCAAAAGCTGGATGGCGGCGAACGTACCGGCGGCGGACAGATCCGCGCCCTGATCCTGACACCGACCCGCGAACTGGCAGCTCAGGTTCACGAAAGCCTGAAGACCTATGGCAAGTACCAGAAAGTTCGCTCCGCCGTGATCTTCGGCGGCGTAAAAATCAACCCGCAGATGATGATTCTGCGCGGTGGCCTTGATGTACTGGTTGCCACCCCCGGCCGCCTGATGGACCTGTACCAGCAAAATGCTGTGCGCTTTGACAAGCTTGAAGTACTGGTGCTGGACGAAGCCGACCGCATGCTGGACATGGGTTTTATCCGCGACATCAAGAAAATCCTGGCGCTGTTGCCACCCAAACGTCAGAACCTGATGTTCTCGGCAACGTTTTCAGGTGAAATTCGTGAGCTGGCCAAAAGCCTGTTGCAGAACCCGGTACAGATCAATGTTGCGCCGCTGAACACAACGGCCGATCGCGTCACCCAGACCCTGCACCCGGTCGACAAGTCACGCAAGACAGAATTGCTCAGCCACCTGATCCGCACCAACAGCTGGTACCAGGTACTGGTCTTCAGTCGCACCAAACATGGGGCCAACAAGCTGGTGCAGATGCTGGAGCGCGACGGCATCAATGCCGGCGCGATTCATGGCAACAAGAGCCAGCCACAACGCACAAAAGTTTTGCATCAGTTCAAAAACGGCGAGCTTCAGGTATTGGTCGCAACCGACATCGCGGCGCGCGGAATTGATATTGACCAATTGCCGCACGTCATCAATTTTGATCTGCCGGATGTACCCGAAGACTACGTTCACCGTATCGGTCGCACCGCCCGTGCCGGCGCCGAAGGCGCAGCCATTTCCCTGCTCAGCGGTGACCAGCTTAAACAGCTCAAGCAGATTGAACGCGTATTAAAAACCACCATGAAACGCGAAATCGTGCCCGGCTTTGAGCTGAAAGAACGCCTGGAAGATGTCAAGGACACCGAAACCCGGCGCCCACAGCAACGTCGCGGTCAGGGTGCGCCTCGCCAGGGCGCTGGGCGTCAGGGCGCCGGTCGCTCAGCAGGGTCAGGATCACCTGCAAGCTCGCGTGGCAATACTGCTCGCGCTGCCAACAGCCGACCACAGCAGGCACCTGCTCACCAGGGCGCCACCAGCGCCTACCGTGAAGAAGAACGCAAGCAGCGTAACGGCAACACCATGAATGATGGTGACCGGCCCGTTGCTGCCAAGCCCAGAAACCCACGCCCGGCACGAGGCAATGGCAACAGCCAGAGCGCCAGACCACGCCGAAATGAAGGCACCAAACTGGTGTCAACCTGGTAAATAACCCACAGGCTGGCTAGTCAGGGTCAATGATACCCAGTCGAATCGCTTCCAGGGTAACCTCGGAGCGATTCGACACGCCCAGTTTGGCATATATGCTTTTAACGTAGCCTTTGACGGTGTCCGGGGACAGGCCCAGCATTGCGGCTGCATCTTCCACGCTGTAACCCTTGCCCACCAGGCACAGCACATCGGTTTCTCGCGGAGTCAGCAGCGACGCCTGCCTGGCCTCTCCTTTATGATTAAAATGGTCTATCAGGCGTTGTGACGCTGCTGCCGATATCGGCGGCTGATTCTTCTTAATACCCTGCAGATAACTGACTATCCGTTCCCTGTCCTGGTCTTTAAGGATATACCCTTTGGCGCCGAGCTTGAGGGCGGCGAACAGATTCCGGTCATCATCATAGATTGTCGCCACCACGACATAACAGGGATGCTCCCCCCCCTGCAAACCCCGTATCACCTCCATGCCACTGCCGTCCGGCAACCCCAGATCTACCAGTGCCAGATCAAAGTCATGGCGCTGCAGCAAGTCGCGCGCTGTTGCAAGATCTGCTGCCTCATGCACCTGCATCAGCGGAAACGCCGTGCAAAGGCAGGAAACCAGCCAGCTCCGGGTTTCCCGATTATCCTCGACCACCAGCGCCAGCCCTTGCTCAGAAGACCACATAGTATGCCATTTCCAGGGGATTGCTTTTCCGGCCTGACTGTAGACAATGACAGTATATTTGTACACCCCCACAAAAAGGGGGGCTCGCGCGCACTGCGCCGACAGATTTGCGAAAGGAACTTCGCATGACCCCAAAAACGGCAGATCAACGATTTCCCGCTGCCCTCGTGGTAACGGGCATCCTTCTGGTCTGCCTGCTGATTGTCAGCGGTCCGCAAAGCCTGGCACATGACCCCGTTTCGGTACCCCCCGGCACACCGGTCGAAATTGTCGAGGTCGAGTATGCCGTTTATGACAGCTACCCTCCCCCGACAACAACGCCTGGCGGGCAACCCCCTGAATTGAACCCGCCTGGCTGGCAACCAATAGTCTTGCCATTCATGACAGCGGACCTGCCACCGCAGCACAGTCCGTTACAGCAAGACCATGACGTCTGGTTTCGCTTCTATCTGCAGGCGCCGCCAGACGACACGGACTATAGCCTGCTGCTCTGGCGCTATAATCTGTCAGCGGCAGTGTATTTTAATGGTCATGAAATCGCCGCCAACAGCGATCGTGAGGGCCGACTGACGATGGCGTGGAACCGGCCCTTGCTGGCCAATATTCTGAATAGTCAGTGGCAGCCGGGAGACAATGAGGTATTGATACGATTGCACACGACCGCGTGGGGTGGCAATCTGGCGCCGCCGCTGTTTGGCCCCGAAGCTGCCCTGCAAGGAATCCACGATGCGCGTCTGTTCCGGCAGGTTGATATCAACCGGATACTGTTATCGTTTTCCGTCATCATCAGCGCCTTCACGCTCGCACTCTGGCTGCTCCGGCGTCAGGATACTGCCTACCTGTGGTTCAGTGCTGCCGGTCTTGCCTGGACACTGGGTACCTTGCACACGGTTATCTACCACAACCCTGTGCCTTACAACATCTGGCTGCCGCTGGTGCACACCGCCATTGATAGTTGCACGTTTTTTCTTTACGGCTTTATCGGCCGTGTGACCCGGGCACGCAAAGCAGGGCGCGAACGCCTGTTCCTGGCCTGGACCATTTTTGCCTGCGTGTCACATTTTCTGGTGCCACCACCCTGGTTCTGGTACAGCGCCTACGGCATGCATCTGACAGGTCTGGTGATACTGAGCAGCATCGTTTTCCGGGTCGCGCTTATCGCCGCTCGCCAGCGCCAGACTGAGGCGATTGTGGTCACCCTGGCTGTGTTGGCGCAGATGATCCTGTTTGCTTACAGTGCATTCCAGATGTTATTCGATAACGCGGAGCGCTGGGATAGCGCCCTGTCCTATGCGCACTTCGGCATACCTGTCTTGCTGCTGGTATTCTCCGCAGTGCTGCTCAAACGCTTCACCGATGCGCTGTCAGTTGCTGAAACCCTGAATCAGGAGCTCGAACAAAAGGTGGAACTCAGCCGCCAGGTTATTGCGCGCAGCTTCGAAGAAAGACGTGTGCTGGAGCGACAGCAGGCGGCAGAACACGAACGACTCAAGATATACCGTGATCTGCATGACGACGTTGGTTCCAGATTGCTGTCGATTATACACGCCGAGCCAGATCACAAAATGGGTGATATGGCGCGATCGGCACTGGAAAGTCTACGCCAGTCGGTATCCAAAGCAAATACACCTGATCAGAAGCTGAGCGTTTTGCTTAATGATATTCGCGAGGAGACCGAGCTCAGATTGCAGGGGTCAGGCCACAGCGTCGACTGGCAGCAGCACGGCAAACTGCCGGATTTATTGGTCCCGTCAGCGGCAGCATTCAATGTCAACCGGATTATGAAAGAACTGGTCAGCAATATAATCCGTCATGCAGATGCCAGTCACATTGAAATCAATGTCGCCCTTGATAACGATACATTAACAATTCGCATCACTGACAACGGTGTCGGTTTCGACACCGTTGTCAGTGATGACGTCGGCGGCAATGGCCTGAAGAACATCAAAAGCCGGGCCGCTGAAATTTCTGCCCATGTGCAGTGGAAAAGCCACCACCAGGGAACCGAAACCCACCTTACCCTGTCACTTGGCAAGCTCGCGAGTCTTTAGCAGTAAATCCGAATCATGGACAAAAGTAGTTCTGCGTGCCATGCGCCTGAATGGCTTCTGCTATCCGCTCCAGGCCAAGCACATACGCTGCCGTGCGCAACGTAATGCCTTTCTTCTGCGCCAGGCGCCAGACAGCACTGCTTTCGCGCTCCATAATAGGCCGCAGTTTGTGTTGCACCTCCTCTTCCGTCCAGTAGAAACCCTGCCGGTTCTGCACCCATTCAAAATATGACACCGTTACACCACCGGCATTGGCCAGAATATCGGGGATCACCGTGACGTCGTTTTTCTCCAGAATCCTGTCAGCGTCCGAGGTCACCGGTCCGTTGGCCAACTCCATGACCACTGAGGCCTTGATGTTGCCAGCATTGTCACGGGTGATCTGGTCCTCCATGGCCGCAGGCACCAGCAAATCACAGCTCAGTGCAAACATCTCGTCACGCTTCATGGTTCTGACCTGGTTTCCGGGCGCGTCGCTGGCATAGCCAATCACCGAACCGTGTGCCTTCTTGGCCTCTTCCAGCTTGTGCGGATCCAGCCCGCTGTCATCGTGAACGCAGCCGCCGGTATCGGACACGGCAATGATCTTCCAGCCATCCTGGTGCAACATGGTAGCGATGGCGGCTCCGGCATTACCGAAACCCTGGACTACAGCGCGTCGCTCACTGTTTTCCAGGCCGATTTCTGCCAACAGATTATTCAGAACATAAAAACCACCTCTCGCGGTCGCATCATCGCGCCCCAGTGAACCACCCAGGGGTATGGGCTTGCCGGTAATCACAGCCGGACACGGATACCCGACCAGGCTGGAATATTCATCTGCCATCCAGCCCATAATCCTGGCGTTGGTATAAACGTCGGGCGCAGGTATGTCCCGGTCCGGCCCAATCATGGCGGCGAACGCATGCACATAGGCTCGCGACAGACGCTCCAGTTCGCGCCGGGACAATTCCCTCGGGTCGACGCGCACGGCGCCTTTGCCGCCGCCATAGGGCAGGTTAACCACAGCACATTTGAACGTCATCCAGAACGCCAGCGTCACCACTTCTTCCAGATTGGCATCCGGGTGAAAACGAATGCCTCCCTTGGTTGGCCCCCGGGTATCGTCATAGCGACAACGCCAGGCCTCAAACGATCGTCGCACGCCATTGTCCATGCGGACACTGATGCGCGCGGTCAATACTTCTTTCGGAAAACTGAGGGCTTCCAGAACTTCATCAGGTACATCAGTGTAGCGGGCGGCTTTCTTCAGTTGACCTAGCGCGCCAGTCAGGATATCCGACATAAAACTCTCCGTTGTTGATCCCGCCCGGCCAGATCAGCAGAGACAGGAGTTGGGTCGTCACTGCGATTTATCATAACGCGCATGGTGGGCGTATGCATCTTTGCCGATACAGAACAGACCTTGCTGTGTTAGATTGTTACAATATAACGCCAACGCGCAGCTGCCTTGCACAGGACTCCTGGCACAGGACAAATTGCACAAAGCACCTCGCATAACAGGCTGGCCACCGGGTTAACGAGTCACTCCCCATGCAGCACAGACTTCTGTTACAGACCGGCAGCGTCCTCAGCGCGCTGCTGATCCTGATCCTGGACTCCACGACCCCGCTGGGTTTCGCTCACGGCGATCTGTACCTGCTGAGTGTTATTCTGGCCGCGCTTTCCGGGAGTCGTCGCTTTCTTATTGGCATCACGCTGACCAGCGTTTTACTGACGGTGCTTGGTACCGTCATTTCGCCCCCGGGACTTGAGTTCCGATACTGGGGCAGCAATCGGGCGATTTCCATCGCCGGGATCATCATCATTGCCGGCCTGTGTGACTACATCATGCAGCGGTTCCAACACCTGCAACGTGAATCCAGACACCTTGAGTCTGAACATCAGGCTCTGCAGCAATTGACTCCGTCCCCTGACAACCCCCTGGCGCCGTTCCAGTATCCACAACAGTTCCAGCTGTTCGCGGACGCAATTCCGCAGATTATCTGGACCGCTGACCCGGACGGCAATATCGATTATTTCAATCTGGCATTGAGTCGCTACACTGGCAAACCCAGGGATGTACTCGCAACAGGCAAGCAGTGGCCCAGCGTGATCCATCCGGACGACCTGATTCAACTCCGGATAAACTGGGCGCAGGCGGTAGAAAACAAAATTACCTACGAGCTGGAATGCAGGCTCCGCCGACATGATGGCAGCTGGCGTTGGCACCTGCTGCAGGGCGCACCGGTCAGAGATGACGATGGCAGCGTGATCAAGTGGTGCGGTTCGGCCGTTGACATCCACGATATCCGCGTTTATACCGAACGTTTTGAACATGTTGCCAGAGCCACTGTGGATGCGGTCTCCGACTGGGATATCCAGACCAATCAGATCTGGTGGAACCACGGAGTGACGAATCTGTTTGGGTACACGCGCGCAGAGATGATGGCCAAACCGGGCAGCTGGACCGAGCGCCTGCACCCCGACGACAAGGAAGAGGCGCTGGCCACTATCTATGACACATTGAACTCGGATCGCGAACGCCTGCACTGCGAGTACCGGTTTATGCGCAAAGACAACTCCATCGCTGTGGTGGAAGAACATGGATTTGTCATTCGTGACAAGGATGGCATTGCCATCAGGCTGATTGGCGGCATGACTGACATCACGCAGGAGCGTCAACTGGAGGAACAACTCAGCCATGCGCAGCGTTTGCAAACAGTCGGCGAGTTGACTGGTGGCGTGGCTCACGATTTCAACAACCTGCTGACGGTCATCCAGGGCAATGCCGAGTTACTGACCGAAGATGCAACCCTGACCACACAGCAGAAACCACTGGTCAGCATGATCAGCGATGCCAGTCAGCGCGCCGCCGACCTGGTGCAGCGCCTGCTGGCATTTGCCCGCAAACAACCCCTGTCGCCACGGGCAACCGACATCTCCGCGCTCGTCATCAACATTCAGGCACTGGTCCGGCAGGCCGTCCCTGAACGTATCAGTCTACAACTGATAACGGAAGCTGATCTGCCGCTCGTCGTCATTGATCCGCCGCAACTGGAGAGCGCCGTGCTCAACCTCTGCCTGAATGCTCGCGATGCAATGCCGGACCGTGGCACGCTGTTACTGGAAGTTGGCAGCAGTGAGCTGGATGCCGACTACACCCGCCAGCACCCGGAAGTGGAACCTGGGCGCTACGTTTTGGTATCAGTCAGCGATACCGGCTCGGGAATGAGTCAGGACACCAAGGCGCGGGCGTTTGACCCGTTCTTTACCACCAAGTCCAGCGGGCAGGGTTCGGGTCTGGGCCTGAGTATGGTTTATGGTTTTATCAAACAGTCGGGGGGGCACATTTCTATCTACTCAGAGCCCGGTCACGGCACCACTGTGCGCATGTACCTGCCTGTCAGCCTTGACCCTGCAAGTCATGATCCGGACCAGGGAAACAGCAAGCATCTCGCAGCGACCGACCTGGCACTGACGCCCGGGGTCGTTCTGCTGGTTGAAGATGAACAGCTGGTCAGGCAATATGCCGAGAAACAGTTCCAGGCGCTGGGCTTTGAGGTCATCAGCGCCGGTGGCGGCAAAGAGGCTCTGGACATTCTGAGAGACTCAGGCGACATCGACCTGCTGTTCACTGACGTCATGATGGGCGATGGTATGGACGGCCCGGAACTTGCCGACGCAGCCCGAAAAATGCAACCAGACCTCAAGGTTCTTTTTACCTCCGGTTATACCGCGAACGCCATGTTCCGCCAGGGACGCCTGGACGCAGACACGGACTTGCTCGGCAAGCCCTGGCGCCGCGAAGACCTGCGGGCAAAATTGATGGCGATGCAATGCATCGACCAGCCCAGATCCGGGAGACTAGACAGATGACAGCCATCACTCGCTTGCTGATTCTTGACGATGACACCCTGACCGGTCAGACCATAGCCAATATTGCCATCATGGCCGGCGTGGACGCCCGGCATGTCGACGAGCCACAGGAATTTTTCCGGCTGGTGTCAGACTGGCAGCCGGATTTTATCGCCCTTGATCTGGTTATGCCCGGAATGGACGGCGTGCAGGTGATGGTCGAACTGGCCCGACTGGATTGCACCGCCGAGATCATCATTTCCAGCGGTGTCGGTGGCCGTGTACTCGATGCTGCCGCGCGCTCAGCCGCCGAGCACGGACTGAACATCGCGGGCGTTCTGGCCAAGCCATTTTCGCCCGCGCGGCTGCGAGCGCTGCTTAGTCACAACGCCAGTGTGGACCCGCCCCCTGCACCGGTTGCGAGTGGCAATACCATGCTCTCCACTGAACCTGACAGCATCAGCCGGGAGGATCTGTTGAATGCCCTGGACAACCAAGAGATCACACTGGTCTACCAGCCCAAAATAAACTGTCGTACCGGATTGCTGGCAGGGTTTGAGGCATTGGCTCGCTGGACCCATCCCGGCCTGGGCCCGGTCGGGCCTGACCGGTTTATTCCGCTGGCAGAACGTTATGGTCTGATCGACCAGTTGACGGATTCAGTGATGGTGCAAAGCCTGCGCTGGCTGTCGCACCTGCCCAGGCAACTGGATGAGTCCCCTGAGTTCGACTATCTGCGCCGACGTCTGCGTGAAATCACACTGTCCATCAATATATCTGCCAGCTCATTGAACGATGTTGATCTGTTCGAGCGCATGGACGAGTACTGCCAGAGCATGGGCATCCGGCCGGACCGCATTATTTTCGAACTTACCGAATCCTGTGCCATGGAAGATCCGATCAGTTCGCTTGATATACTCACCCGGTTGCGTATGAAAGGCTTTCATCTATCCATTGATGACTTTGGCACCGGTTACTCTTCCATGCTGCAGTTGGCGCGACTGCCGTTTTCCGAAATAAAGATCGATAAGTCCTTTGTCATGACCGCCGCCGAATCCAAAGAGTCTCGTACCGTCATCAAGACCATTATCGATCTCGGCCATGGCCTGGGGCTGTACACATCAGCCGAGGGTATCGAAAGCGAGGAGACACTGGAGTATCTGCGCACCATAGGGTGCGACCTGGCGCAGGGCTACGCCATTGCCCGGCCGATGACACCCGCGTCCGTCCTTGACTGGCTGCGCGACGGACGACTGACAGATGAGTCAAAGCGCCTACGAGTGCTGCACTCACTGAACATACTGGACACACTTCCCGATGAACGTTTTGACCGGATCACGCGCCTGGCCGCACGCCTGTTCCGGGTCCCGGTCGCATTATTTACCCTGGTAGATGCCAACCGACAATGGTTCAAGTCATCCATCGGTATCGATATCAAAGAGACCTCTCGCGATGTCTCTTTCTGCTCACATGCCATTGAGCAGGAAGGCGTCATGATCATACCCGACGCTAAACTGAACCCGGTGTTCAGCAATAACCCGCTGGTTATGCAGGACCCCTATATCCGTTTCTACGCTGGCTGTCCGGTCCATGCTGACACCGGCAGCCGGTTGGGCACACTATGCCTGATAGACCCGGAGCCGCGCGAGTTCTCTGAGTACGATGAGACGGTTTTGCGTCACGCCGCACAGATGATTGAAAATGAACTGACAGCGGATTTTCTGGCCCACGTTGACCCACTTACAGGTATGCTCAACCGGCGCGGTTTTGATTCGCGGGCGCAGGAAGCGATTGCGATGTGCCACGATGTCGACCTTCAGGCCTGTCTATACCTGTTTGATCTGGTGCATTTTAAAGCCTTCAACGAGCATCATGGGCCGGCGGCAGGAGACCGGGCGCTGATAGAGTTCAGCCAAATGTTGCGCGAAACTTTCCGCGGCTCGGATCTCATTGCACGCTATGGCGATGATGATTTCGTCATTCTGATGGTCGACATAAATCCCCTGGGTCCGGAGACTGCACTGAAACGCCTGCGGACGGTGGCCCAGGCTATCGATCAGGAACAACCCATCAGTTACAACGCAGGCTGGTCGCTGCTTGAGCACCCCGATGACAGTATTCAGCAATTGGTCCTGCGTGCCAGCGACCACATGCATAGTGAGGATCGCTGAATGACAGGTGCGGGAACGATTGCGACATCGCTTGCTGCTGCCCTGCTCTGCAGCACCGTCAGTGCGGTCGATGAAGTCAATGTCACTGATTTCGAAAACTGGCAGGAACGCAGTTTCAGTGGCAACACTGAATATACCATCACCACTGATGACGATGCAGCGCCGGTGCTGAAGGCTGAGGCCCGGGGCAACGCCAGCGCATTTTATCGCCAGGCACGCATTGATCTTGATGCCACGCCTTGTCTGAGCTGGCGATGGCGTGTCAACGGCAGTGCACCAGATAGCCTCGATGAACGCAGCAAAGCGGGCGATGACTATGCCGCCAGAGTTTACGTGGTAAAACGTGGCGGCCTGGCATTCTGGCGTACCAAAACCATCAACTACGTATGGTCAGCGTCACAGGCAATCGGCGAACGCTGGCCCAATGCCTACGCCGGCGACAATGCCCGGATGTGGGCGCTCAACAGCGGCAATACCAACGCAGGTGAATGGGTCAGCCACAGCCGGGATATACAACAGGATTGGCAGCAGGCTTTTAGTGAAGACATTGATCACCTTGACGGCATCGCTATCATGACTGATGGCGATGACAGCAACAGCAGACTCAGCGCCGCTTATTCAGACCTGCATTTTAGCGCCAGAGCAAGCGATGGTTCATGCCATCTCGCTGGCAACTGACACATCACTGACTGATACTATAACAAACAACAATCCACAGCAGAGAGAGTAACGCATGAAATTGTTTGAAACCCGCACTGCCCCCAATCCACGTCGTGTTCGCGTATTCCTGGCAGAGAAAGGATTACTGGATGATGTTGAGATCATTCAACTGGACTTGCAGAAAGGAGAAAATCTGACCCCTGAATTTGTCGCCCGCAACCCCATGAAAAAAGTACCTGTTCTGGAACTGGAAAATGGCGTCTGTATCGCAGAGACCATGGCCATCTGCCGCTACTTTGAAGAAGCCTTCCCTGACACCACTCCGCTAATGGGGCGTACGCCACTGGAAAAAGCCCAGATTGAGCAGTGGCTGCGCTGGATCGATTTCTATTTCATGACCCCCACCGGCATGGCATTCCAGCACACCACCGGATATTTTAAAGACCGCATGAAACCTTATCCCGAATGGGGCGAGGAGTGTAAAATCCAGGCTTCAAAATTCCTGCATTTCCTCAATAAGCAACTGGCAGAACGCGAGTTCATTTGCGGAGACCAGTTCAGCGCCGCCGATATCAATGCCCTGTGTACAGTAGACTTCAATCGGGTCATCCACCAACGCATTCAACCGGAGCAGACCCATTTGCAAGCCTGGTACGACAGAGTGTCGCAACGCCCGTCAGCCAAAGCCTGACCCAGTACCTTTTACGTCTATTGACGCTCTGCCCAGGGCGGCGTAAAGCGTTCGCTGCCAACCAGCCGCTTCGCATGCACCAGCGCCCGATACCAGCGGCGCTGGGCCGGGGGCACCACAGCAGGCCTGCCAGCCAGCAGGCTTTGTGACACGCCCTCACCGGTCTGGTATTGACTCAGGATGTCCAGTACCGACTTGCGGGCACCGTAGGTTTCATGGAGAAACTGGCTGGCCTCGTCAGTCAGATTGACCCGGTAGTGACGCACCAGCGCCACGGCAAGATGCTCGGCCGCGTGACTCATGTCTTCCACAACATCCTGCGCCATTGATTCGGCAAGCACCTTTTTCTCATTGGCACTCATGCCAGGTTCCAGGTCTCCCAGATAGGTTGCCAGTGTCGCACCGATGCCGCGTTGAATTTCCGGATACGACAGATGAATATGCGGTTCCAGTGCCAGTGCCACCTCTATCGCCAGCTGCCGGGCACTATCAAAAGTCAGGGGGTTGTCCTTGTCACTTCGCCGCTCAAACAGACCTTTGGTTTCATGTGCTTCCAGATGCTGTTCGCGCAGATAATGCGCGAGAATCCGACAGACTTCTTTACGCTCCTCATCGTCCAGGCGGACAACTCTTTCCCGAATTCTTACACCACGGCCACGCGGGCCGATCTGCAGTTCTTCCGCATCCAGATGTGCCGCATCCATGACACGGTTCCAGCTTTCAGCGGTGACCAGGAACTCCGCGTGCAGTTCGCCAACGCGCCTGAATGACTCATGGGCGATTCGATACAGGCGCAGTGCACTGGTCATGATCTCCGCGTGACGACGCAGCTCCGGGCGCAAACTGACGTTGCCTTTCCTGATCGCATCGACATCTTTGCGCATCCGCAGCGCCAGCTTGTCCAACGCTTCGCCCACGCGCTCGATCAGAAGTGCTGACGAGATGCCTTCAGGCACCTCGTCATATCCCATAATATCCACCTCGACCAGCCACGACGCCAGCCCCCTGATTCGGTTGCTGCCGGCGGCCTGCGCGATACGATAACGGCTGCGGCGACGTTCCATTCGATCAAGTGCAGCAGCAAGTCGCCAGCGACCGCGGTAATCGAATGTCAGCATCGGGATTTCACGGCCGTTGATCAATTCAAAACACAGCACCAGCATGGACTCCACATCCTGCATGGTAATCAGCAGCAGGTTGTCCTGCTCAATGGCAGCCAGCACCCGGGAAATGAAATGCTCTGTGCGCGGTGTGCCATGGCGCAGGCTGGCGATCTCACCCAGATAACGTTGCCTGAGCACATCAGCCGCCTGTGGCGATACCTGATACAACTCGGCTATGGTCTGCTCAAAGGCCGCGCCATGTTCTTCGTGCATGTCTGCAACGCGCGAATACAGACCGGCGCGTCTGAAACTGTCTATACCGGCCAGCAAACGACCCAACCGGTCATTGCCGGTAAGCTGCTCGCAGGCCATTGCCACGCCACCGGGTGAGAGATCCACCCGTTGCAGAAGCTGAATCGCCGCTTCTCGCTGTCTCACATCCCCTTCCAGGCTACTTATCATCAGATTCCGCACCGAAAGCACAAGGTCGCCCAGTTTATCGGTCACTTCGACAACGTATAGCTGCGCTCGCTCGGTGGCATAACCCAGCGTGCTGTCGTAGACGATCTTGGCACCCAGCGCGATCAGTCCGCTCAGCACAGTAAAACTGACAAAATAGACAAGCTGCTGATTTGATGGCGCCTGACCGAAGCCGATGTAATAACCACCATAGAGGCCGATCGCAGTAACCGGCCCTGCCGTCCAGGCCAGACCCAGCAGACTGCGTGACATTCGTACCCGCCGCACGCTGCGCGTAAATTGATCCAGGCGCTCACTGTCCTCGCGGTCCAGCGATATGCCATTTTTCTTCTGCGAGCGCTGCCTGAGCCAGTCTGGCAAACTAAACATAAATCCCCTTCTGGTGTGGACGGCAGTATAACGCAGACCGCGGGCCGTACCCTACACTGGGCGCCAATAGTCGTGAACCGGGCACCAGCCGTGATATTCTTGGCCATCATTGACGATGCCCCCGCTTCAATACGCATTATCGGCGGCGCCGTCCGGCACCTGACAGGAGAATGTATTTTCATGAGCAGCAGCACTGTGTCCAGATCGGCCTCTTCCGGCATCGTAAAATTCCTGGTCGTACTCACCTGTCTGGGTGTTGTTGGCCTGGTGCTCTGGCAACTGCTGCCCCGGGCGTCTTTTTCCAGCGATCTGAGCCAGGTCGGTCAGGGCAGGCCCGCGCTGGTGATGTTGCGGGAGGTTCATGTCATGGGCGGCGAACGCACGCTGGCATACATGGAGGCCATTTATCCCGACTTTGAAGAGCAGACCGTATTTCTGCTGGTCCACACTGGCCACCCTGACGGCATCGCGCTTGCCGAAACCCACAACCTGAGTGATGGCTCGCTGGTGCTGTTCGATGGCAATGGCGATGCGCTCGCCTCCATGGGCCGTCCGGACAGTGCAGATGATCTGCGCCGTTTTATCGAACAGAACCAAAACACATTATGATTGCCTGGGTGGGCCGGACGCCCAGGGCTGAACGGTGAGTTTATGGCGATAGAAATAGAGCGAAAATTCCTGGTTGACCATGTTCTGTGGGAGAGGGCTCTGTCGGAGAGGGCTTTGTGGGACAACGCCAGAGAACAACCAGGGGTTGAAGGTGTCCGTTACCGGCAGGGTTATCTGTGCCCCGGCACCGGCATTACCGTGCGCGTCAGAATCGCCGGTGAGCAGGCTTTTGTCACCATCAAAGGCCCCACCCATGGATATTCCCGAGCCGAGTACGAATACCCCGTGCCGCTGCAGGACGCCGAGGAAATGCTGAGCAGTTTATGTCAGCAACCGTTGATTGAAAAAATCCGGTACCGGATCGGGTACGCCAGGCACATCTGGGAGGTGGATGTCTTTCAGGGTGCCAACAGCGGTCTGATCCTCGCCGAGATTGAGCTGCCAAGTGAAGACACCCGCTTCGATCTGCCCCCATGGCTGGGCCGTGAGGTGTCCGGTGATCCGCGCTACTTCAATTCGGCGCTGGCCCGCACACCGCAACCCGACCCGATACCGTCAACCTGACACTTCATGCCAGCGCAGACTCAAACCTGCCCCAAGCAAACCTGCCAGCCCCAGCAATACAATCACCAATGGCACTGACACCAGGGCCGCCAGTGCACCCAGCACCCCCGACACGAGCAACAACAGACCGATCACGGTATTGCTCACCGCCACATAGTCCGTGCGCTTATTGCCACCGGCCATATCGACCAGATAGGTCTTGCGTCCCAGGCGCACACCGGCATGCGACACACCCAGCACAAAAAATGCAAACGGATAGAACCATTGCGACGCCGTCGCGGAAACATTGAGCACCGACCAGGCCGCAACCATCAAGGACGTGACTGACGCCAGCGCACAGGCGATGGCAAAGACCCGGCGACTGGAACGGTCGGCCCACCGCCCCCAGAGGGGTGAACTCAGCAATCCGGCAAGACCTTCGGCGGCGATGAAAATACCCAGCAAGGATGCTGCGTTGCCCAGGTCATCCCGCGCCAGCGCAATATAAAAAGGCGCAACCAGCCCTGACCCCATCGCCAGGGCACGGGCGATGACAAACTGACGAAAAGCCCTGTCATCGCGCAGCAGCGACAGGCGCGCAAACGCCTCCGCAAAACCGTTGGCACCGCCGTCAGTGGCGCCCGGGAACTCCCTGATGCGCGCATAGGATACGATCGCCAGCAACCACAACCCGGCACCGGCAGCCAGCAATACCGCATAGAAATCTGTCGACGCCCCATCACCTGCCATGCTTAGCCAGACCCCGGCGGCAAATGCGAGCAACCCGGCGATAGCGCTGATCCAGCCAGACAATCGGCCACGCCGGGTCTTGGGGATGGTCTTGCCCAGCACATCTTTGTAGGCCACCGAGCAGGCGCCACGCGCCAGACTGAATACCGTCAGCAGGCCAACAATTGCCAGCCCGGCGCTGATACCCGTCAATGTAAAAGCGCACCAGACCATCAACAACAACATCAGGCTCTGCACCGCACCACCACCCACCCAGACCCATTTGCGAATGGCCTGGCCCCGCACCCAGGCACCGATGAACATCTGAGGCAACATTGAGCCGGATTCGCGAATCGGCACCAGCAGACTCATGATCCATGACGGGGCGCCCACCTGCATCAACAGCCATGGCAGCGTGGTCTTGGCACTGGCCAGGCGATCAGCCACATTGCTCGCGGCATTGGCGACCAGGGTTGCAATGAAGTTGCCCGGCGTTTCCCGGCAGGCGGCATCACTTATATCCTTGCACACCCGGCCTTCATCATCTTCGGCGAGACGTTCATAAAGCAGGGTCTTCCAGTCGTCCGGGGCGTCAGGCGGGAGTGGGTCAGCGGTGCTTGCCGGTGTGTTCTGCGTCATGACAGAAGCTTAGCAGCGCGGCCTGATGGTGTACAAGTTGCAAAAACAGGAAATAAGCGGTAGTTTCTGAGCAGCAGCAGGACGACAACAATAACGATTGTTCATCATGCCCGGTTGTCCGCAATCGGCATCTGCAAGAGGCGACGTTCATGCGAAAGTTCATGCGGGATTTCATGCGTAAGTTCATGCGAATGTTCACGCGTCATTATCAGCACCTTTCACGAAGTCATGTTTTCATGTTATCGGTTGTGCTGGGCACGGCGCTTGCCGCCTGCTCACCCGAGACCACAGCACCCACTACCACAGACACCAGCGCGGACATGGTCAATGATCCGTCAGCGGAACTGCAACTGCGGTTTCTGGAGGCCACGCCGGGCGATGTCATCACCCTGCCCGCCGGTGTTTTTACTTTTGAACGCAGCCTGACCCTGAATGTCGATAACATTACCCTGCGCGGTGCGGGCATGGACAAAACCGTGCTGTCATTCAAGGATCAGATTACCGGTGGTGAAGGTCTGTTGGTCAACGCCAGCAATTTCACCATTGAGGATCTTGCTATTGAGGATTCCCGCGGTGATGCCCTCAAAATAGCCCGTGGTGATCACATCGTCATTCGTCGGGTCCGCACAGAATGGACCAATGGCCCGGATACCAGCAACGGCGCCTACGGTATTTACCCGGTGCAGACACAACACACACTGATTGAGGACTCGGTTGCGATTGCCGCCTCCGATGCCGGTATCTACGTCGGGCAATCGCAGAACGTGATCGTGCGTGGCAACCGCGCTGAATACAACGTGGCAGGCATCGAGATTGAAAACACCATTGGCGCCGATGTTTATGACAACGTAGCGGTCAACAATACCGGGGGCATCTTGATTTTCAATATGCCCAACCTGCCGGTCGAAGGCCACACCACCCGCGTCTATAACAACCGGGTACATCAGAACAACACGGAAAACTTCGCCCCTCCCGGCACCGCGGTCGCCAGTGTCCCGGCCGGCTCCGGCATTATCATCAACTCCAATGACAAGGTGGAGATTTTTAATAACGACCTGGGCCACAATCAGACTGCCAACATCCTGATCTCAAGTTACTTCAGCGCGGGATATTCGGAACGGGAAATGGCCGAGGCGTTTGACCCGTATCCGGAGACCATTTTCATTTATGACAACACCTTCACCGATGGGGGCAATGCGCCGGGGCGGCCAGAACTGGACATGCTGCGTCAGGCTCTGTTTGGTGAAGACGGCAGTTTTCCGGACATCATCTGGGACGGCGTCACCCACCCCGAACGCACCGACATGACTTATGCCATTTGTGTTGACAACAGCGATGCTGAAGTCCTCAACATTGATGCCGCCAACAACAACGCATCCCCTCGTGTCGATATGAGCATGCACAACTGTGAACACCCCAGGCTGGCCGCTGTCGAGCTGCCGGCAGGGTTGATTACTGAGTAACATTTGCAGAAGAGGCCAGGTCATGCCCCGGTGGTCAGCAATAGCAGCACGATTAACGGCAGGCGCAACACTGGTTTTATCGGGCATCCTGAGCTCCTGTCAGGATTCGGGGCCGCGCTTTTTCGACAGCAGCAACTACCCTGAGCAGTTGTCAGAATGGCAACTGCTGCAGGTACGCAGCGGTCAGCTTGAGCTCAGTGATGCCGTGTTGCCTTATGAACTGGCAACGCCCCTGTTCAGTGACTATGCGCTCAAGCTGAGAACTGTCTGGCTACCAGATGGCGGCTCTGCCCGCTACCGGGACAACGAACCCTTTGATTTTCCCGTTGGCACCGTTATCAGCAAAACTTTTTATTATCCGATGGATACCACCACGACAGATGAACCTCGTCTGCTCAAGGCCAGCGCCAACACCTCGCTAATGAATAGTGGCTCGTTGGCACTGGATGCTGCCCGACTGATCGAAACCCGACTACTGGTCCACCAGCCCGGCGGCTGGGAAGCACTGCCCTATGTCTGGAACGAAACCCAGACAGACGCCACCCTGCAGATAACCGGTGATATTCAACGCCTGCAACTTGAAGACTCGACGTTCGCCTATGTGGTCCCGAATCGCAATGAGTGCGCGAGCTGTCATGTTACGGATCAAAATAAAGGTGACCTGTCACCTATTGGCCCAGCTGCGAGACACCTCAACAGATTGGTCACGCACACTGATGGCGAACAGGTTCCACAGCTGGATGTGTGGCAACAGCGCGGCTGGCTGTCAGGCCTGCCGACGACAGAACGAATCCCGGTCAATTCGAGCTGGGATAATACAGGTAACACAACGGAACAACGCGCCCGTGCCTACCTCGATATCAATTGTGGCCACTGCCACCAGCCCGGCGGCAGCGGCGACACGTCCGGCCTGTTTCTGCATGCAGCGGAAACGTCGGCCATGCGCCTGGGGGTTTGCAAACCGCCGGTTGCCGCAGGACGAGGCGCCGGTGGTCACCGTTTCTCTATTCTGCCGGGGCATCCGGAGCAATCGATATTGAGTTATCGGATACAAAGCAGTGAAACCGGTGTGTTGATGCCCGAACTGGGGCGCAGCCTGGTGCATGAGGAAGGTCTGGCACTGGTCAACAGCTGGATTGCTGACCAGACCGGTGCCTGCAACTGATGTGATGCCAGGCGCCGGCCGGTGCACCGCTCATTCCCGCTTAGTCGCTGCCGTCTTCGCTTATTTGCTCCAGCACCCGCGCGCCCATCAGAATACCCGGCATGGAGTGATTACCCTCATGGCAGGCATATTCATAAAGGTCCGGCGCCGCAAACATTGGTAGCTCGCCGGTCCATGGGGTTTCGTACAGTTCCGGATCTTCGATAGTGAACTGGTAGCGCAATTCCCGTTCGTTGACACGCGAGAAACGTTCCGTAACTTTGGCGTTGGCTGAGGTGTAGCCACTGCCACGCGCCACCTGTTCCGGATGAAAGTTGATGGTCTCGACGACCAAGGTATCGCCTTCATAATAACCAATGGAATCACCATGCCAGCGGGGCACTGCGTGTGGATCATGCTCCCCATCGATTTTCACGATGCGGGCATCATGCGCCATCTCGGCGAGGATCATCACATGGGTCGGACTCTGCACGATCTGCGTGGTGTTGTTATACAGAGACGGCGTAAACGGCACGATGGAGGCAAAGCTGAGCAGGCAACGCTCTGCCAGTGATCGCCCTTCCGGACCGTCATTTTCGTCCATGTCCGGGTAGGCCATTGCCGCGCGCTGCGCGGCCCGAATCTGCTGTCCATTCTCTGTCCACGGAATACGCCCATCTTCCGGCTCAATAATCAGTGAAGTGCGCAGTTCACCATCAATTACTGCCAGCCAGTCACCAGGGTTGATCCAGAAAGCATTGTACCCACCCACATTATCCGGGCCTGGTGCCTCAGCCCCGGTGGCCTCCAGAGCGTCAGTATATTGCTGCAACGTTGGCACCAGCCGCTCTGCCTCTTCCTGACTGATGGTCAACTTACCTTCAAAGCGGGGATGTCGTTCAACGGCAGTTCTTGACGAATAATCCCAGATACCTTGCAGATCCGGTACGCCCCACGGCGTCATGGCTGCCTGTCCGGCACCAGCCTGCTCATCGGCAGCGTTGGCGCCACCACTGAGCAGAACAGCGATCATGACCGGCATGGAGAGAGTGATTGTCCTGACGGACAACGGTATGTGTTGCATTGACTTGCAGGCGATTCGTTTCATAGGACCACATCTTTATTTGAATTGTTGATGGTGTCTGGCACCCGGGTTGCTGCCAAGCGTAACGTTTAAGTCGTCACGTTTTTAAGTAACACGGGCACCGGAACAGGTCAAATGAATTCATTCAGTTTTCGCCGGAATGACATCGGGAGACGATGTCATGCGTCCTGAAAGTAATCCTCCGCCGAGAACACGTCGACTTCGATTGCCGCCATTGCCGCCGCATTGGTTGCACGCATCTTCGTCGCCTCTTCAGCACTGATAACATTGGCCGCGAGGGCCTCGTCCACTACCTCAAACGACAGCCCCCTGGGTAGTTTGCGTGCTTTTTGCGCCTGCTGGATCTTCGCCATCACCGGCAAAGCTTCCGAATGCAGACGGAAAGCTTTCATCAGGCGCCCCATACCAGGCTTGTTTTCATCGAACGGAGCGATGCCATCGGTAAGACGTCTGTATTGATCATTCAATTCCTGAATCGCGCCCGCAGTCTCCGGTATAAGGTCATCTGAAGGACCGCGCGACAGCGGATTGAGGCGCAGGAACCAGGACGACGGCCCGCGCAGCCACCAACCCACCACCGGCGCGTCAAAATTGGCATGAATGCCTTCAAAGGCATCCTGAACCTGTGCCAGCGCGAACTCGCAGCTGTATTTCAGGATGGGCAGATCTTCCGGCTTGTTGCCTTCCGCCTTGAAGCGGCGCAGCGCGGAAATTGCCAGCACCTGCCAGGTCAGCGCGTCGGCAAAACGGCCACCCAGACTGCCCTTGGCTTTAAGTTTACTGCCAATCAGGTAGAGCGCCAGGTCAGCCAACAGCGCGAACCGAGACGAAGCCCAGGCCAGACGCCGGTAATAAGTTGCTACCTCACCGGGCTCCGGACTGCCGGCGCTGAAACCACGGGTCAGGCCCCGCACCTTGCTGCGGAAGAAATTGCTGACGGTGTGCCACAGCCAGCCCAGCAATCGCTGCCGGAATGCTGTGGCATCATTGTCCTCGACGGCCTTGACCAGGGGCAGCGCGTACGGGTGACAGCGCGTTGCACCCTGACCAAAGGTTATCAGGGTCCGGGTCATGATGTTGGCCCCTTCCACCGTGATGCTGACCGGCGCGCTGCTGTAGCCGCCACCCAGTATATTGCCTGGCCCCTGCATCACGCCGGCGCCTGAGAACACATCCATGCCGTCGATCAACGAACGCTGACCATAATCCGTGCTGCTGGATTTCAGCAACGCGGAGATCACTGGTGGCTGCTGGCCATTGTCCAGCGCCGAACAGGAGTACACCCGCGCGCCTTCGAAGATGTAGGCAAAGGCGGCTATACGAGCCACTTTTTCCTGCACACCTTCCATCAAACCGATCTGGATGCCAAATTGATGACGAATCATGGAATAGGCACCTGTTGCGGCGGCCACCAGCTTCATGCCACCGATGGCGCCCGCTGGCAGCGATACTGCGCGCCCGCCAGCCAGTTGCTCCATCAGCATGCGCCAGCCCTGACCGGCATACTCCGGACCACCGATAATCTGTTCAGGTGAGGCAATCACATCTTCACCAATGATGGGTCCATTGTAAAAACTCATGCCGATGGGCAGGTGATGATCGCCGTTTGTCAGCCCCGGAGTGCCTTTATGCAACATGATAACCGTGATGCCGGGATACTCGCCCTTGCCCAGCAGGTTGTCGGGGTCGTGCATCTGAAACGCCAGCGAAATCAGGTTGGCAGCGGGTGCCAGCGTGATATAGCGCTTACGGAAGTTCATGCGTATTTTGGTGGCACCATCGCTGTCCTTGAAAACCACCCCTTCAGCCTTGATTGACGCGGCATCTGAACCTGCGGTGAGCTCGGTCAGACCGAAACAGGGTACATACTCGCCACTGGCCAGTTTTGGCAGGTAATCATCCTTCTGCGCCTCGGTGCCGTAGTGCTTCAGAAGTTCAGCTGCCCCCAGCGAGTTGGGGATAACAACAAAAGTGCCCGCCGTGGGGCAGTAAGCATTCACTTTCGCCATGATTGAGGAAATGGCCAGGGTGGAAAATTCTTTGCCACCGTACTGTTTCGGGATCAGCAGGCCCATGAAGCCTTGCTGTTTAATGTAATCAAGCACGTCATCGGGTACTTTGCGCGTGGTGGTGATCTGGTAACTGTCGATCATCCGGCACAATTCTTCCGTAGGCCCGTCCATGAACGCCTGCTCTTCTGCGGACAACTGGTTATAGGGCTCTTCGAGTATATTGCGAAAATCCGGGTTACCGGAGAAGATCTGCCCGTCGATCCAGACCGTGCCGGCTTCCAGCGCCTGCTTCTCAGTGTCGGAGATGCGTGGCAGCACATTGTTATCCCGCATGAACTTCATAATCATTGAAAACATAAATCGTGTTCCTCGCACGCATTGCCTCCGAGCCTGCATCAGCAGACCCGAATCAGCAAAGTTCGCAGTATCATTGCCAAAGCCCACAGAATAACTGGGTTTGCCGGAAATTGGAATGCGTTCATTTTTTTGTCACGGATCATGCCTGATGCAATAATCAACACGCTAGATTGTTTGTCTGTTCTGACAACCGAGGACTTCCTGTCACCTAACTGATAAGTTCTCTGGGTAAGCTGCGTTACAACCAATAAATGCAACTATAACGATGAATCAGAGGTAATCCATGTCAGCTGCACGCCACCTGCAATCACTTTCGGCCACTCTTACCCGGTCCGGAACCGGCTCGGTTCGCCTGAAACTGGCCCTGGCGCTGACCCTGACTGCCACCACATCGCTGGCCTGGGCACAGACTTTCTACCCGGCGCCGACCGAAGAATCACCGGAGCACTGGCAGGCGCTCGGGCAAGCCGAGCTGCAGCGGGCACTGGCGCGCACCCCCAACACCAGCCAGGCAAAAAACATCATTCTGTTCGTCGGAGACGGCATGGGTATTTCCACGGTGACCGCCGCGCGCATATTCGATGCCCAGTTGCGCGGTAGTGCCGGCGAGGAGAACCTGCTGTCATTCGAAAGCTTTCCTTATGTAGGCCTGTCCAAAACCTACAATACCAATCAACAGACTGCCGATTCGGCCGGTACCATGACCGCCATGATGGCGGGTATCAAAACGCGGGCCGGCGTCATTGGCGTGAACCAGTACGCAGACCGCGCAGACTGTCAGTCCTCAAAAGGCACTGAGATACCCAGCCTGATGCAGGACGCCGCGACCCGCGGCATGGCCACCGGCTTTGTCACCACGACCCGTGTCACTCACGCCACACCCGCAGCGACCTATGCCCATAGCTCTGAGCGCAACTGGGAAAGTGACGCCAACCTGCCCGAAGAAGCCATTGCCAATGGCTGCGAGGATATTGCGGCACAATTACTGTCCTTCGATTTTGGTGATGGCATCAATGTTGCCATGGGCGGCGGGCTGGCGGCTTTTGTCCCGACCACGGAAACCGAACCGCTGACCGGGAACGCCGGACAACGCCAGGATGGCCGCAATCTGACGCAAGAGTGGCTGGATAAATATGACAACAGCGCGTTTATCTGGAACAAACAACAGCTGGCAGCTGTCGATGTCGCCAACACCAGACACGTGCTGGGTCTGTTCAATCGCTCGCAGATGAGTTATTCCCATGACCGTGCCGATGATGAGGCCAGCGAACCTGATTTGCCCACGATGACGGAAACCGCCATCAGACTGCTGCAAAATCAGGCTCAGGACGATGGTTTTTTCCTGATGGTTGAGAGTGGCCGCATCGACCATGCACACCATGCGGGCAACGCCTACCGCGCGCTGGAGGACACCCGGGAGTTTTCCGCTGCCGTGCAGAAGGCCATGGAACTGACCAGCGACCAGGACACACTGATCATCGTCACCGCCGATCACAGCCATTCGCTGACGATTGGCGGTTATGCCACCCGTGGCAACCCGATTCTGGGCGCGGTGGTTGGCAACGATGCTCACGGCCATCCGCAAACCGGTGTCAGTACTGCTACAGACGATATGCCTTACACAACACTGGGCTACCGCGACGGACTGGGCTTTGCCGAAGATGCGGGTGGTGACAACCGCTACCTGATGCCTATCGCGGGCGGCAGGCATGACCTGCGCGAAGTAGACACTACACACCCGGACTTTCACCAGGAGGCACTGGTGCCACTGGAGTCTGAGGGCCACGCTGGCGAAGATGTTGCCATTTACGCCCGCGGCCCCTGGTCGCACCTGTTTCACAGCACCCATGAGCAGCACTACATCTACCATGTCATGCGCCATGCTCTGGGGTGGTAAGGTAAAAGCCGACGGCATTTGTAACGCTGACCGGCCTCAGGCAAAATGAATACATTCAGCAGCAATCCCACTGTTCGAGGTATTCATGAGCGAGACATCCGCACACACTGATCTCAAAGAAGCAGTCCACGACGTCATGGCGGACAAATTCCGTCACTGGCGTCTGACCCGCGACCGCGACAACATCATCTATGCCTACCTGGACCGCGAAGGTGAGCGCGTCAATTCCCTGTCACGCGCAGTGCTGGAAGAGTTTGAGCAGCTGATCATATTGGCCGAGCAGGAAAAACTTAAAGGCCTTGTTCTGTTGTCCGGCAAAACCACGGGCTTCGTGTTCGGCGCCGATGTCAAAGAGTTCGAGGGCTTCAGCTCTGCCGACACCGTCACTCAGGAGATCTCGCGGGTACACGAGATGTTTACCCGCCTGGAGAACCTGCCCTGCACAACCGTTGCCGCCATCGAAGGCTATTGCCTGGGCGGCGGGCTGGAGATGTCTCTGGCCTGTGATTACCGCATAGCCAAAGATGTACCCTCTACCCGACTGGGTTTCCCTGAAGTCCAACTGGGCATTTTCCCCGGCTTCGGGGGCTCAGCCCGTTCAGTACACACCATGGGCGGCCTCAAGGCCATGGAGCTGATGCTGACTGCACGCCAGATAAATGCCAGGGCGGCAAAAGCCGTAAATCTGGTAGATGAGGTCATCGGGCGTCACGAAGAACTTCTCTGGGCTGCTCGCCGCGCCATCATGGCCGGCAAGAAGAGCCGTGGGCCGGGTCTGGTCGCCCGTTTAAGCAATTTACTGCCAGCGCGCAAATTGCTCGCCGCGCAGATGCGTAAACAAACCCGCAGCAAGGCCAAACCCGAGCACTACCCGGCACCCTATCGCCTGATAGAAACCTGGGAGCGCTACGGTGGCAGTCGCAGGAAGATGATGCGCGAGGAAGCCCGGGTTGTCGGCGAGTTGATGGTGTCCCCGACGGCTGAAGGTCTGCGCCGGGTATTTCAGCTGATGGAGCGCCTGAAGTCCGAGGGCAAAGGTGTCGACTTCACCGTGCGACACGTGCATGTCATCGGTGCCGGCACCATGGGTGGAGACATTGCCGCCTGGTGTGTACTGCGCGGCATGGACGTCAGCCTGCAGGATCGCGAGATGAAATACATCACGCCGGCATTGCAACGTGCCGAAACATTGTTCCGCAAAAAACTGCGGGACCCGGCCCGAGTCAAGGCTGCGCTGGCGCGACTGCGACCCGACGTCGACGCCAGTCTGGTGCCACGCGCAGATGTGGTGATTGAAGCGATTTTTGAAAATGCCGAGGCCAAGCAGGAACTGTTCAAGAGTATTGAACCAAAACTTAAAAAAGGGGCTGTCCTGGCCACCAACACGTCCGCCATTCCGCTGGAGAAACTAGCCAGTGTGCTGAAAAATCCCTCGCGCCTTATTGGCCTGCACTTTTTCAACCCGGTACCCAAAATGCCTTTGGTGGAGGTTGTCTACGGTCCGGACACTGATCCCGGCTATCGCCAGAAAGGCGCAGCCTTCTGTCAGCAGATCAGCCGCTTCCCGTTGCCGGTCAAAAGTAGCCCCGGCTTTCTGGTCAATCGTGTGCTGGCGCCCTACATGATGACAGCACTGCAATTGCATCAGGAAGGCGTGCCTGCTGAGGCTCTGGACGCCGCCGCCGAAGCCTTTGGCATGCCCATGGGGCCGGTTGAACTGGCGGACACTGTCGGTCTTGATGTCTGCCTGATGGTGACAGGCGTCCTGCAGGATGACGCCAGTGAACAAAGTGCAGATAAGCAAGGTGACAGCAAGGAAAAAACATTTATCAAATCTCTGGTAGATGACGGCAAACTGGGCAAGAAGTCGGGCGAAGGGATCTATATCTGGGAAAAGGACAAAGCCAAAAAACGCGATGGCATCGCCGCTGAACATGATCTGGCAGCGTTGTCAGACAAACTGATCGGTGCCTATATCAAAGAGTGCGAAGCAGCGCTGGCCGAAGGTGTGGTTGCCGACGCCGACCTGCTGGATGCAGGCATGATCTTTGGCACCGGCTTTGCCCCGTTTCGTGGCGGCCCGCTGCACTATCTGGAACATCGCGAACGCCAGCCGGTAGTGACCAGCACGTTCAAGCCTGCAGAACCTGAACCAGAACCAGAACTTGAACCAAAGGCAAATCCGGCGACTGAAACCGGGCAGGAGAAATCGACACGTGAATAATCCAATACAAACCTCGCAGACCCTGCGCCGCGTTGTTATCGCCGGCGGCACCCGCGTACCATTCTGTCGTTCCAATACTGCCTATGCAGAGTTGACCAATCTCGACATGCTGGCTGACACGCTGCAGCAACTGAGCAGCAAATTTGGTCTCGCTGGCAAAAAAATTGACGAAGTACTGGCAGGTGCAGTCACCTCCCACAGCAAGGACTGGAACCTGGCACGCGAGGCGGTGTTGAGCACGGATCTGTCACCGGCGACACCCGGCATCACCCTGCAGATGGCCTGTGGCACATCATTGCAGGCCGCGCTTATGTCAGCCGCCAGAATCGCAACGGGACAGATTGAATGTGCCATAGCTGCAGGTACTGATACCACCAGCGATGCGCCTATTGTGTTCAAGCGCAAATTCGCGCGCCGCCTGATCAAACTCGGTCAGGCACGGACATTCAAGGCTCGCCTGCGCGCATTCAAGGGCTTCAGTCTGGGCGAACTGGCGCCACAGGCACCCGCCAACGGCGAACCGCGCACCCGCTTGTCCATGGGAGAGCATTGCGAACTGATGGCTCAGGAATGGGGCATCACACGCCAGGAACAGGATCAGTTGGCACTGGAAAGCCACCTGAAAGCAGCAGCGGCCTATGAAGCGGGATTCTTTGACGAACTGGTGAGCGCCTATCAGGGCGTCAGCCGGGACAATAACATCCGTGCGGACAGCAGCCTGGAAAAATTGTCTGCGCTGAAGCCGGCTTTTGATCGCGAAACCGGGACTCTGAGCGCCGGCAACAGCACGCCGTTGACCGACGGTGCAGCGGCCGTGCTGTTATGCAGCGAGGAGTATGCCCACGCCAACAACCTGCCCATTCAGGCTTACCTCAGCGCCGGGCGCAGCAGCGCAATCGATTTTGTGCACGGCGAGGGCCTGCTGATGGCGCCGACTGTTGCAGTCAGTGAAATGCTACAGCAAAACAATCTGTCGCTGCAGGATTTCGACTGCTACGAAATACATGAAGCATTTGCAGCCCAGGCCTTGTGCACCCTCAAAGCCTGGGAAGATGATGCTTTCTGCCGTGACAAACTGGGACTGTCCCAGGCGCTGGGGTCCATTGACCGCAACAGGATGAACATCAAAGGTGGTTCGCTGGCCTTCGGCCACCCCTTCGCCGCTACCGGAGCACGCATTCTGGGCTCCCTGGCCGCCATCCTGGAAGAAAAAGGCAGCGGTCGTGGCCTGATCTCGATTTGCACTGCTGGCGGCATGGGCGTAGCGGCCATCGTCGAACGTCCATGACGTTCCCGTGACAACAGGGCGTCTCAGAATGGCCAGTGCAGCTGGATATTGCCGCCGCCGAATTTCAGCGAATCAAGGTTCAGGGTCGGATTAAGCGTGAGCACAGCTCCACTTTGCTGGTGCACCACGTAACGCCATGGCAGAGTCAGTCGCGCCTGCCATTCGTCGTCCTGCCGATTATCCTGCGGCCTTTGCAGCATGACTCTGTCCACATCAATGCTGCCGATTGACAATGTTGGTTGCCACCAGCTTGACGCTCGACGCCCCAGTGTCATGCCCGCAAACAAGAGGATCTCATCACGCCGGTGAAACCCGGAACTTGCCAGATTCTGGCCAAACCAGCCCTCTTCGTCCAGCGTGAAATAGTGCAGACCACCCTGGTAGCGGGCATCGGACTCAGATGTCATTTGCCAGGTGGCGCTGCGCATGCGACGACTGAAACCGTCCTGTCCGACACTGATTTCCGTGCCCAGTCCGCGGTATTCACGATCCGTGTCTTCATACTTGAATGACAATTCAGAGCGCCATTGGCGCGTCAACGGAAACGTCACCGAGCCGGCTATACGCAGTTGATCACCGCGAATGTACAAGCCGTGATTGCGATCTTCATACTGCGCATGCGGCGAGTAATTGACGGCAAGATCAGCGCTGAGTTGCGAACCCAGCTGCCGGTGATAGTGGGCAAACAGAGTGACAGGCGTGCGTTCATATCTATTGTTGCTGTTGCTCTTGTTGTTATACAGACGATCAACCTGAATCAGCGCCAGGCGCAGTTTTTGCGATTCATCCGGCTGCCAGGTCGCCTCATACTGGAAGTCTACCTCGCCTTTATCCCCGGCAACATCAGCTACCAGTGCCGCGCGCCAGTCGTCCCCTAAACGCCGTACGATACCGATCAGTTGACGGTCGAAGCGGCCATCAAAATCTTCGCGGCGCTGCATGCGAGCGATGATTCCATAACGATCACCGTCAAAATAGAGCGTTTTTTGCAGATTGGTTTCCAGATAGAGTTCATCGCCGGTAACGCTGCCACCGGTGCCGGAAAGACCATCTTCGCCAGGGGGCGGCGAGTCCGATAGTTGCCGGTAACTGAAACGGTTAATGAAACTGGAACTGTTATAAAGGAACTCCCGCCCCTCTACAAAGCCGTCGAGTCGCTGGGGGTGCGGATCCCGCCAGGGACTCTCGGCCTGGACAGCTGACGGCAACAACAACGAGGCCGCCATGATGCTGACGATCTGACGGCAGCGGGAACTGAATGATCGGCCAGGCATCAAAGGTTTTGTTTGTGTTGATAAATATCGGCTGATGCAAGCGCAGTCAGGTTCAGAATGCCCCGGCCCGACACCGATGGAATCAGGATATGGGCCGGTTTCTCCAGTCCGCACAGGAAAGGCCCGATCAATCGCCCGTTGGTAAAGGAGCGCAGCAGACCCAGTGCGATGCTGGCGGTATCCATATTCGGCATGACCAGCACATTGGCCCGGCCCTTGATGGTTGACCCTTCAAACACCGTCGCGCGCAAATCCGGGTTCAGCGCGGTCAGCGCATGCATTTCCCCATCAATCTGGACATCCGGCATTTCGATACGCAAACGGTGCGCTGCACTTTTCATTTTCAGCGCCGACTCATCCTCATACGTGCCAAAATTGGAATGTGACAGAAACGCCACCACCGGCTCAATATCAAAGGACTGCTGGACAAAATGAATCGCATCTTTGGCGATATCGACAATTTCATCTTCATTCGGATTTACGTTAACAAAGGGATCGGTCAAAAACAGCGGGCCATCGTCCATCAATAACACACAGACCGAGGACAGCCGTCCGCCTGCTTTGGTGGAACGAATGATGGGACGGATGTCTTTCAGATGCGCATCAAAGCGTCCGACCTTGCCGCAAACCATGCCATCAGCTTCACCCATGGCCACCATCAGCGCTGCCAGCACCGTGGTATTGCTGTGCACGGCGGTTTTGGCAGCGTCTACTGATACCCCTGACCGTCCGACATGATGATGGTAGAACTGCCAGTACTTCTTGTGAACATCCGCCTCTTCCGAGTTAAAAACCTCGAAGTGAGTACCCGGGACCAGGCGCAGACCCATTTTTTCGATTTTTGCATCGATGATCTGCGGGCGACCAATCAGAATGGGTTTGGCAACACCTTCGTCAACAACAGCCTGCATGGCCAGCAGTACATCCTCGTTTTCACCCTCGGCATACACAATGCGCGCCGGGTGTTTACTGGCCAGATCAATTGACGGCTGCATGAACAGACGACTGCTGTTTACATAAGCGCTAAGCTTGTTACGGTAGGCATCCAGATCTTCAATCTGACGTGTTGCCGCGCCACTGGCCATGGCTGCCTTTACCACCGCCAATGGCACTTCTTCAATCAGCCGCGGATCAAATGGCTTCGGAATAAGATACTCACGTCCGAATTTCAACTCTTCACCGATGTAGGCTTTGGCCACTGTCTCAGAGATTTCGCGTGTGGCCAGATCAGCGATGGCGCGCACACAGGCACGCTTCATCTCATCATTGATATGCGTCGCACCACAATCCAGCGCGCCCCGAAAGATAAACGGGAAGCAAAGCACATTGTTGACCTGATTGGGATAATCGGAACGACCGGTCGCCAGAATGGCATCCGGTCTGGCGGCCCGTGCCTCTTCCGGCATGATCTCCGGAATCGGGTTGGACATTGCCAGGATCAGGGGATCCCTGGCCATGGTTTTGACCATGGCACCATTCAGTACACCAGGACCGGACAATCCGAGAAAAAGATCGGCATCAACGATTGCGTCCTCAATGGTGCGATCAGGTGTGTCTACTGCAAATTGTTCTTTCCAGGGATTCATGCCCTGAGTGCGGCCCTGATAGATGACGCCGTTCCTGTCCAGCATGCGCACGTTTTCTTTTTTCACGCCCATGCTGATCAGCAGCTCGACACACGCGATACTCGCAGCACCGGCGCCCGAGGCTACCAGTTTGATGTCTTCGAACTTTTTATTGACGATGCGCAGACCATTGTAGACTGCAGCGGCAGCCACAATAGCGGTGCCGTGCTGATCATCGTGAAATACCGGTATCTTCATGATGTCACGCAGACGCCGCTCAACCAGGAAGCACTCGGGGGCCTTGATGTCTTCCAGATTAATGCCCCCGAACGTCGGCTCCAGCGATGCAATGATGTCTACCAGCTTGTCGACATCGGTTTCGTTGATTTCAATGTCGAACACATCAATGTCAGCGAACTTCTTGAACAACACGGCCTTGCCTTCCATCACCGGCTTGGCTGCCAGCGGCCCGATGTTACCCAGACCCAGCACCGCGGTGCCATTGGTGATGACGGCAACCAGATTGCCCCGGGCGGTCAGATTGGCCGCTTCCTTCGGATCGTCCGCGATCGCCTCGCAGGCAAATGCTACGCCCGGTGAGTAAGCGCGGGACAAATCCCGATTGTTTGCCAGCGGTTTGGTAGGCCGGATAGCCAGTTTGCCGGGCGTAGGTTCGGAGTGATAACGGAGGGCACTGTCCTTGAATGAATCGTCTGACATTTAGGTCATTCCTTTTTCTGAGCATGGCAGGCATGGTCGCAGCCAAAAAAGCTATCGCCCTCGAAAGGGCGATAGCATGACCGACGGGCCGATCTCCATATTTTAGCCCTGATGCCCACCGGAATGCCAATTCATAAACCAGACATGGCATATGCGCAACATGTCAGCATCAGTGATCTCATAAGATCACCCACTGATCAGGCCTTCGCCCGATTTTTACCAGTCCTTGCTGGCTGGCGCATCCGGATCCGAACGCAGGAATTCAACCAGATCGGCATGGTACTGTTCCGGGTTTTCAAAGTGCGGATTATGCCCTATGCCCGGGTACAGGTTCAGCTCAGCGTTCTGCAGACTTTCCGCCAGATTGCGTGCCTGCCCGGCAAAATCATTGGTCAGCCTGTCATCGGCACCGCCAAGTACCAGGGCCTTGGTATCAATATGCTGCCAATCGTAAACCACCGGATCGAAATACAGAATGGCCTGTTGCCAGGCGCGGATACGCGCCAGCAATGGCCAGTCCGCAGTCAGAGTCTGACCGTACTGATAACGCACAAACTCCAGGTACTCTGGTTTGATTTCAGTATTGTAGTAACGCATGTGGTTGGCCAGAATCGATTGATAACTGGTGTTTTCACGCACGGACTGTGCCGCTTCCTCAACATCACGCCAGGGGCGATACGGACGCTGGTCAGTCATGCCAATCTGGTTCACGAAGACCACATGCGTTGTGGTGTCCGGATAGGTCATGGCAAAACGGGCCGCCAGCATGCCCCCCATGGAGTGACCAACAATCGCGGTTTTCTCTATGCCCAGGTGATCGAGCAGTTTTTTGGAATCCGAGGCAAAGATATGCAGGTTATAGGGGATATCCATTTTGGATGAACGACCGTAGCCAATACGGTCAGGCACCACGACACGGAAACCGGCCTGCGTCAGAGCTTCGATTGTGGGTGCAAACCCGATGCCCGCGAAGTTCATGCCATGAAACAGCATCACCGTCTGGCCATTGGCCTCGCCCGTGGGTGCGACATCCATATACGCCTTCAGGCCATCCTGACCGAAATGGGTTACCTGCATGTAATCTACCGGATGCGGGTAGGGAATTTCTGCCATGGATGCGGAGACAGGACCCCAGTCCGCCGGTGGCTCACTCGGTGGTTCTCCCTGAGCCAGTGCCATACTGGCGCTCCCAAGCAGCGCTCCAGCCAGCGCCAACCATCGGAAGCTGTGATGTGATATTGATATCGGCATTGTTTTCTCCTGTTGTTATTAATTAAGACCAGTCTACACGAAAGCGACCGGCGTGTTATTGCGCCAGTTTCATACCTATACGCTTGACCTTGCCCTCTTCCATGGCCGCGATGGTCCAGATAAACCCCTGCCATTCCAATTGGTCACCCAAAACGGGTTTACCTCCCATGCGCTCGTTGAGGAAATCTCCGATGCTCAAACCGATCACTGACGGATCGGGGTGCAAGCCATAGACCGGCGCCAGATCAGCGATGCTGGCCGACGCATCAAGGATGAAGTCGCCAAAAAACCAGTCATCCATGCCGCTGGACGGCGCCACACTGAACAGCTTGCCCAGCGCCGACAGGTCGTGCTCGTGCGCGATGATGCACAGAATATCATCCGCCAGCAGGCGTGTGCTGCCGGTCGGATGCAGCAGTTCCCGGCCCCGAAACAGAGCCGCAATGCGTGTGCCATCGGGCATTTTCAGTCGTCTCAGCTCACGCCCGATACACCATTTCTCAGCGCCCAGGCGATAAACAAACAGTTCCCACTCGCTGGTGTGATGAATCTCCAGACCAGCCCGCGAAATCGGCATCGGTTGTGACGGTACCTGTACTTTGGCCAGGCGTGTAACAAAGGGAATTGATGTACCCTGCACCAGCAAGGACACCAGCACCACAAAAAATGCCAGATTAAAATACAGCTCTGAATCCGGCAAACCCGCCATCACCGGGAACACTGCCAGAATGATCGGCACCGCTCCGCGCAAGCCCAGCCATGACAGATACCAGCGCTCCCGCATCTTGAAACGACTGAACGGCGCCAGGCTGAGAAAAACGGCCAGAGGACGGGCAAACAGGATCATCCACAGTGCCAGCAACAACCCCGGCACTGCAATCGGTAACAACTGACTGGGCGTCAGCAGCAAACCGAGCACCAGAAACATACCGATCTGGCTCAACCAGGCCAGTCCGTCCAGTACACTGAGAATGGAGGTACGGCTGCGCAAGGGTTTGTTGCCCAGAAAAACGCCACACAAATAAATGGCCAGGAAACCACTGCCTCCGGCCACTGCGGTCAGGGCAAACAGGAACAGTCCCCCGCTGACCGCAAGCAGTGGATACAGACCATTGGCCAGCGTACTGCGATTGATCAGTTGCCACAGCAGCCAGCCACCGGCACCGCCAAGCAGCACGCCCAGACCAAACTGCTGCACAAGGCTGATGATGAAACCGAGCGCCGACGTTGTATTGCCGTCCTGCGCTGTGGCCAGCATATCAATGAGGGTGACCGTCAGAAATATCGCCATCGGATCGTTGCTGCCCGACTCAATCTCCAGCGTCGCGCGCACACGTTCGTTGATATGGCGACCGCCCAACAGGGAAAATACCGCAGCGGCGTCCGTGGAGCCAACGATGGCGCCAATCAGCAGCCCTTGCAGCAGGTCCAGGTCAAACAGCCAGGCGGCGACAACACCGGTCAGACCAGCGGTAATAACCACACCAAAGGTTGCCAGCGACAACGCCGGCCACAGCGCCACCTTGAAACTGGCCACGCGTGTGCGCATGCCGCCGTCAAACAGAATGATGGCCAACGCCAGGTTGCTGGCAAAAAAAGCGAGAGAATAGTCGTTGAAGAGTATGCCGCCGATACCCTCTTCACCGGCCAGGATACCGACCCCAAGGAAAATCAACAGGATCGGTACCCCAAGCCGGGAGGAGACAGCGCTGAACAGCACGCTGAACCCCACCAGCAAGGCACCGACCAGAAAAAAACTGTTGATGGCCAATAAATCCATGTTATGTCCCAGACTGATTATGCAAAATCACAGATTCCAGGCATAACCAGGTTTAACTGCCGAACGGATGCCGCAGAATAATGGTTTCGTCGCGATCCGGACCGGTCGAAATAATATCAACCGGCGCTTCGATGATTTTTTCAATATAACGAATATAGGCCCTGGCGTTCTCCGGCAATTCATTCAGCGAGCGCACCCCGACCGTCGATTCGCTCCAGCCCGGCAGTTCAACATACACAGGTTTGAGCTTCTCATAGCGGTCTACGGTCATGCAGGCCGATACCGCATTGCTGTCATCAGCGAGACTCTCATACCCTGTGCAGACCTTGATGGTTTCCAGGCCGTCCAGTACATCCAGCTTGGTCAGGCAGATTCCCGACACGCTGTTGATACGAATCGCCAGGCGCACGGCTGCAGCATCAAACCAGCCACAACGCCGCGCACGGCCGGTTGTTGCGCCTTTTTCCATGCCAACATTGGCCAGGTGTGCGCCCACTTCGTCGAACAGCTCTGTGGGGAAGGGGCCTGATCCCACGCGGGTCGTGTAGGCCTTGGTGATACCCAGCACATAGTCCAGATACAGCGGCCCATAACCACTGCCTGTGGCTGTGCCGCCGGCCGTGGTATTGGAGGAGGTTACAAAGGGGTAGGTACCATGATCGATGTCCAGCAACGAGCCCTGAGCGCCTTCAAACATCAGGTTGTCACCAGCTTTGCGATGTGTGTGCACCAGCTCAACCGTATCGGCCAGCATTGGACGCACCTGCTCGGCATAGGCCAGGCATTCAGCCAGGGTCTGCTCAAAATCAACAGCGGCGACCTTGTAATAGTTGGTCAACATGAAGTTGTGGTATTCCATCACTTCCTGCAAACGCACTGCCAGGTGCGCGGGGTTGAATAATTCACCCATGCGGATGCCGCGGCGCGCCACCTTGTCTTCGTATGCAGGGCCGATACCACGCCCCGTGGTGCCGATCTTCTTACCATCACCCAGCCGGATTTCCCGTGCCTGATCCAGCGCCACGTGCGACGGCAGGATAATCGGACTGGCACCGCTGATTTTCAGGCGTTCACGAACAGGAATTCCCTGCGCCTCCAGTTCGCCGATTTCTTTCATCAGCGCTGGCAGGCTGACAACAACGCCATTGCCAATCACACAGGTAACGCCTTCGCGCAGAATACCGGAAGGGATAAGGTGCAATACTGTCTTTTTGCCGCCGATGACCAGCGTGTGACCGGCATTGTGGCCGCCCTGAAATCGGGTAACAACAGCGGCCTGCTCCGTCAGCAGATCTACAATTTTACCCTTCCCCTCGTCACCCCACTGGGTGCCTAAAACAACAACGCTCTTACCCATGTTCCCCGTACTCTGTGCTGAAGTAAATGTTCTTAAAATTCAATTAAATATGACCGGTAGCCAAACACGCCCTAACGCTCGACAACACGCCAGTTGTGTTTGTCATCGGCGACGATGCGCGCTCCGCATTGCAATTCTCGCATCAGGCTCTCATCAGGCTCGTCGGCCCCCAGATGCTGAATCACAATGTCGCCACCACTGCGTAGTTGCGCGATCAATGCCTGTAACGCTTTATCAGATAGATCCGGCGCCAGCACGACCCGAGATGACGGATAATCACGCTCGCTCAATTGAGCCAGAATTTTCAGGTCGGCATCAAAACCGGACGCCGGGCGTGCGCGACCAAATACCTTGCCTATCTCGTCGTAACGACCACCTTTGGCCACCGCCCGGCCATGCGTCGGCGTGTAGGCGGCGAACACTGTCCCGGTATGGTACTGATAACCGCGCAATTCGGACAAATCAAAACCCAGGCTTATATCACTGCTGCGCTGACAAACCGCGGCGCTGATCTGGCGCAGCTCATCAAGGGCATTACGCACGGAGTCCGGCGCTTGCAGCAATAATTTTTCCGCAGCGTCCATCACATCAGCGCCACCGCTGAGCTGCGACAGGCCACGCAGCATCTGACAGATGCTCGGGTCCTGAACATTAATATCCAGCCAGGCATCGGTTTCTGCGTGCGCTTTTCGCTGCATCAGATCAAACAGCTCGGTTTCAGCATCCGTATTGAGACCTGCCGCGGCGACCAGTTCACGGAAAATGCCGACATGACCCAATACCAGGTGGACTGGCCGAATACCTGCCAATCTCAAGGTATCCGCCATCAGCAATATCAGTTCGATGTCACAGGCAACGCCGGCATGGCCGAATAATTCCGCGCCGATTTTAATGGGAACCCTGGAGTTCAGCAGCCCTTGTGGGCGCGTGTGCAAGACGCTGTCTGCGTAACACAGGCGCGCCGGGCCTTCGCGATGCAGGTTGCGGGCATCAATACGGGCAACCTGGGGCGTAATGTCTGCACGCACACCCATCATCCGGCCGCTGAGCTGATCGGTAATCTTGAAGGTTTGCAAATCAAGATCGTGCGACGATCCGACCAACAATGAATCGATATACTCGATCATGGGCGTGATCACCAGTTGGTAGCCCCAGCCCCGATACAAATCGAGTATCTCGCGGCGCAGAGTTTCCAGTCTGTGGGCCTGCGGAGGCAAAACCTCCTCAACCCCTTCCGGCAGCAGCCAGCGGTCAGCGCGTGTCATGTATCCCTTCCTGCTAGTCTTTTTGTGCTGAAACTGTTTTTGTGTGATGAAACTGTGGACAGGACATGAGTCCACAAATCACTACCGTCAAACCGAGCGCTGCCACGGTCCCGGCGCCGTCAAACAAAGCCGGCATTTAGCCGGCATTGTGTTGATCAACGCATCTCGTCGCTGCGCAGATATTTGAAGTAGTCACTCTCCGGGTCCAGCAGCATGACGTCGCTCTTGGAAGCAAAGGTATCGCGATACGAATTAAGACTGCGGGTAAACGAGTAGAACTCAGGATCCTGCGTATAGGCCGCAGAATAGATGGCGGCGGCTTCAGCGTCGCCTTCACCACGGATACGTTCGGAGTCACGGTATGCCTCTACCAGCAACACCGCTTCCTGACGATCGGCGTCGGCTTCGATACCGATAGCGAGCTCGTTACCACGCGAGCGCAACTGCTGGGCTTCGCGCTGACGCTCAGACGTCATCCGCTCATAGACCGATGACCGCACATCGTCTGGCAGGTCAATACGCTTGACACGAACATCAATGACTTCAATGCCGTATTCATCAGCTACGTAAGTATTGAGTTCGGTCGTCAATTCGTTCATCAGGGCGTCACGCTGGCCGGACACCACTTCCTGCAGATCACGTTCACCAAACTTGTTACGCAAGCCGTCGTTGACGCGTTGTGCCAGCAGAGCATTGGCCCGTGTCTCATCACCGGATGTGGCGGTATAAAAACGCTCGACATCAATGATTCGCCACATGGCGTAGGAATCAACCAGCAAGGCTTTCTGTTCAAGCGTCAGGTAGCGCTGCGGCGTGGCATCCACGGTCAGGATACGGGCATCGAATTTGCGTATTGAGTTCACATAGGGAATCTTGAAATGCAAACCCGGAGCAATATCCGTGCGAACAATGTTACCAAATTGCAGCATCACGGCCCGCTCGGTTTCCTTGACCACAAAAACCGAGTTGGCCCCAATAACAACAATCAGAAATAAAACTGCACCTGCAACAAAATTTTTCATATTAACGAGGCCCCCTGGCCGGCATCTGCGTGCGAGACCGGTCTGCCGTTGACTGGGATGAGATTTCGCGGCTGACCTGATCGGCGAGCTCACGAAGCTGCTGACTGTTCAGCTGAAGACTGGTCACACCACCCACGGTGCCCGTACCCGCCTGTTGCATCATGCGATCCAGCGGCAGAAACATCATGTTGTTGCCACCTTCAACATCAATCAGCACTTTGCTGGAGTTGCGCAGCACTTCCTGAATGGAATCAATATAGATACGCTCCCGGGTCACCTCGGGAGAGATTTGATACTCGGTCAGCAGTTGCTCGAAACGATAGGCTTCACCTTCCGCCCTGGCCACCACTTCGTCACGATAGGCGTTGGCCTGCTCGATGATACGCTGAGCTTCACCACGCGCTTCAGGGATCACCCGGTTGGCGTAAGCCAGTGCCTGGTTCTGCACGCGCTGCTCGTCCTCACGGGCACGGATGACATCGTCAAAAGCGCCTTGCACAGCCACTGGTGGCTGAGCGTTCTCAACGTTGACCTGAGTCACCAGGATGCCGGTCTGGTAATTTTCCATATACGACTGGGCACGTTCACGCACTTCGGCGGCAACATCGGCGCGCCCCTGCGTCAGCACGCGATCCATCGTGGTGCCGCCAACTACATGGCGAATTGCCGACTCAACAGCCTGATCCAGGCCGCTCTGCGGGTCTCGCACCTGAACCACATACTCTATGGGATCGGTCACAATGTACTGCACCGACAGCGACACGGTGACAATATTCTCGTCCGTAGTCAGCATGTCATTGGAGTAGGAGCGTGTGTTGACGCGGGAAATGTTCACTTTCTGAACGTCGTCTACCAACGGCGGGTTCCAGCGCAGACCTGGCATGACCACCTCATCGCGCAACTCGCCGAAGCGCAAAACCACGCCCCGCTCGGCTTCGTCGATGGTGTAAAAACCCATGGCTGCCCAGACCACTGCGGCAAGGACAACCAGTCCGCCCAGCAGGCCTGCCGACGCACCAGCGCTGCCGCCGCTGCCACCAGAGGAGCCGCTGCCCCCCTTGCCGCCAAACAGACCATTGAACTTTTTGCTCAGATTCTTGATCAGTTCATCAATGTCGGGTGGACCCTGGTCATCACCACGTCGGCCGCCCCCGCCGCCACTGCCCCAGGGGTCTTTGTCTTTACCGTTGTTTCCAGGTTCATTCCAAGCCATCGTTTACTCCGTACCCAGCGAATGCCGGATGATTTTAACGAATTATTACGCATTAACCCAGCTTTTCACACAAGCATGCAACGTTTGGCCCGCAGACCGGGCTCACATTGTACGACTTACCGGAAGCCGGTCATATAGTCATGAATCGTGCAGCGGGCGATATTCCTGCGACAGGCGTTATTCCTGCGACAGGCGCTCTTCCTGCAGCAGGCGCTCAAAATCCAGCCTCGGCAATTTGACCTGCAGGACAACCTGTCCTTTGTCATCAGTGGCCTCGGTGGTAACCGCGCCCCTGGCGTAAAGTCGTGCACGCAGCCGACCCTCGTCCGAACTGATGGTCAGCGCCTGCTCGACCACGTCCTCGCCCAGCATCTCGCTGACGGCTGCCAGCAACAGATCCATGCCGGCGCCCGTCTTCGCGGACACCCAGACCCGGGTTGGTTTTCCATCTTCACCCCGATCCACCCGGGGCTGAAACCCCTGAGCCAGATCAATTTTATTGAGCACCTGAATACAGGGAATATCGTCTGCGCCAATTTCTGTCAGCACTTCATTGACCTGCTCAATGTAGTAGTCGTGCGCATCATTGGCAACATCGACCACATGCAGCAACAGGTCCGCCTGCACGGTTTCCTCAAGTGTTGCCCGGAATGCCTGCACCAGCTTGTGCGGCAAGTGGCTGATAAACCCGACAGTATCGACGAGCACGGCTTCCCCGAACGACGGCAGCTGGATACGACGCATGGTTGCATCCAGGGTGGCAAATAATTGATCGGCCGCGTAGATGCCGGCATCGGTAATCGCATTAAAAACGGAAGACTTGCCGGCATTGGTGTACCCGACCAGGGACACCACCGGGGTTTCCGCACGCTTGCGGGAGCGACGGCCTTGTTCGCGCTGGGCGCGCACCTTTGCCAGGCTCTTGTTGATGTTCTTGATGCGCTGACGAATCATGCGCTGGTCCATCTCGAGCTGGGTCTCACCAGCACCCCGCAGATTGACCCCACCTTTTTGTCGGTCCAGGTGGGTCCAGCCGCGCTTCAGACGGGTCGCCGTGTGCTGCAGCATGGCCAGCTCAACCTGAAGCTTACCTTCATGGGTGCGGGCGCGCTGCGCAAAAATATCCAGGATCAGGCCGGTACGGTCCAGTACCCGACACTTAAGCTCCTGTTCGAGGTTTCGTTCCTGGCTGGGGGACAGGGAATGGTTAAAAAGCACCAGTGCGGCTTCGTGCTCTTCAACGGCAGCGGCAATTTCCGCCAGCTTGCCTGAACCCACGAATACACGTGCATCCGGCGATTTGCGGCTGCCCTTGATAAAGGCGACCGGATCAGCGCCGGATGAGCGCACCAACTCTTCAAATTCTACGGGATCTTCCTGTTCACGCTCAGAATCGAGATCAATGTGAACAAGAATTGAGGATTCTCCACCCTCGGGACGCTCAAAAAACAATCATGCCCTCGATTCAGGCCATATTACCTGGTGCAGACTCATCGTCTTCATGGGTGAATTCACCGCCGTTGGTGGCCGGTATTTTCACCGTGCGCGCCGGAACAACAGTGGAAATTGCGTGCTTGTATACCATCTGGTTAACTGCGTTCTTCAACAGAATGACAAACTGGTCGAAAGACTCGATCTGTCCCTGCAGCTTGATACCGCTGATCAGGTAGATGGAAACCGGAATGCGCTCTTTCCGCAGCACATTCAGGAAAGGGTCTTGTAGGGAGTGCCCTTTTGACATTGATATTCTCCTTAAAAATTCAGCTAAAAAACGTTAAAAAGCAGTATGGATCCGTCCGGCAATTCGTTAATTCAAGGACTCGTCATTCTCTGTATAGCGCTTATATGGAGACCGAGTGGATCAATTTCAAGACCTTAGTCATGGTTTCCGGACTTTCGCTGTCGAAATTGTGCAATTTGTCCCAGCTTCGCAACCAGGTCACCTGCCGTTTAGCCAGCTGTCGTGTGGCAATGATACCTCTTTCCACCATGGCATCAAAGCTGATTTCACCGTCCAGATACTGCCAGACCTGCCTGTACCCAACGCTCCTGATCGACGGCAGACCAACGTGCAGATCATCGCGCCGGCGCAGTCGCTGCACCTCGTCTACCAGGCCATCATCAAGCATTTGCCGGAATCTGCTCTCGATCTTTGCATGTAATACGCTACGCTCAGTCGGCTGGATCGACACAAACAACAGTTCTTCTGACAAGCTGTCAGTCACAAGGTTCCGGGACTGCAGGTCGGTCATGGACCGGCCTGTCACCATATAAACCTCAAGCGCCCGCTGCAGTCGCTGCGGATCATTGGGGTGAATCCGCTCAGCTGCGACCTTGTCAACGGCCGCCAGCCGCGCATGCACTGCGGGCCAACCGTGCTGTTGCGCCAGTCTGCTAATCTGCTCGCGGACATCGGGATCTGCCTCTGGCAGCACCGCCAGACCATCGCGCAGCGCCTTGAAGTACAGCATGGTGCCGCCGACCAGCAAAGGGATGCGGCCCTGGCTGCGAATATCGCGCATTTCGCGGATGGCGTCTGTGCGGAAACGCGCAGCGGAATAACTCTGCGCCGGATCCATAAAGTCGATCAGGCGATGTGGCGCCAGACGCAGCGTGGCCGCATCCGGTTTGCCAGTGCCAATATCCATGCCGCGGTATATCTGGGCCGAATCAACATTTATGATCGTAAATGGCAAGCGTTGCACCAGCTCAACGGCCAGCGCCGTCTTGCCTGATGCGGTCGGACCCAGCAGACAGATTGCAGGGCAGTTGTGCGCGCTCAGCAGCAAATTTTGCCCGCCTTCTGCCGACGCGGCATCACTGCCCACGGAGAAAAAGTTTGTCCAGGTCGGACATGCTCTGGTAAACCCAGGTGGGGCGCCCGTGGTTACATTGCCCGCTACGTTCGGTGCGCTCCATGTCACGCAGCAGCGCATTCATTTCCGCAATACTTAACTGCCGGTTGGCGCGCACCGATCCGTGACAGGCCATGGTCGACAACAATTCATCACGATACGCGCTGATGCGTTCGCTACGGCCATGCTCTCTGACATCTGCCAGCACATCACGTACCAGTTGCTCAATGTCTGCCCGCGCCAGGATACTGGGCACCTGCCGCACAATAACCGACTCTTCGGCTACGCGGGCGATATCAAATCCCAGTGCGGCCAACTCATCAGCCTGGGCCTCGGCACATTCCGCCTCCGCCTGGCTGACCGCAATTGAAATCGGCACCAGTAAAGGCTGCGCCTTGATGCTTTGATTGTCGCTGGCGTCTTTCATATGCTCGTAGGTAATGCGCTCATGTGCGGCGTGCATGTCAACAACAATGAGCCCTTGCTGGTTCTGGGCCAGAATATAGACACCATGCAACTGGGCCAGGGCAAATCCCAGCGGTGGTATTTCAGCATCCTCGCTCAAACGCTGATACAGCGCTGACTGATCAGCCAGGCTGGTCGTTGGCGCGGTGCCTGGGCGCCAGCTTCCACCACGATCGCCGCCGGCTGACCCGGCACCTCCCATACCCGACGATGTTCCCGAAAACGCACCAGAATAGGATGCCGGCTGCGCATCCGGGGGTGAGTAAAGTTCCCCCGTGCTTTCATCAAGACGCAGACCCAAGGGCACCTGCTGAGCCTGCTGTCCTGATGAATCCGGCCCGACCGGGGACTGCCCGGCGGCAGCGGGGCCCGACATATGATCAGCGGGCCTGACATCTGCCAGCGCTTTGTGCAGTGAGCGGAACAGAAAATCGTGGACCAGACGCTGGTCGCGGAAGCGGACTTCGTGCTTGGTCGGATGCACATTGACGTCGACCAGGGCCGGCTGCAACTCAAGATAGAGCACAAACGCCGGATGGCGACCATGAAACAGGACATCCCGGTACGCCTGCTTGACCGCATGCGAGACCAGTTTGTCGCGAATCACCCGGCCGTTCACGTAAAAGTATTGCAGATCAGGCTGGCTGCGCGAGAAAGTGGGCAGACAGACCCAGCCCCAGAGTCGCAGGCCGGACGCCTCAATATCAATATAAACAGCATGTTCCAGAAAAGCCGGACCACACACCAGACCGATGCGCCGCTGCTTCTCCTGCATGGTTTGGGCGGCATGCAGCTGATGCACAGTGCGCTGATTGTGCCGCAGTGAAAACGCCAGCTCAAAACGACTGAGCGCAACGCGCTTGACGACTTCGTCGATGCGGCTGAATTCAGTGTTTTCAGTACGCAGGAATTTTTTCCGGGCCGGGGTATTAAAAAACAGATCACGCACTTCGACCGTGGTGCCCTGAGGATGCGCGGCCGGTGCCAATGTTGGTGTCATCTCCTGCCCGGCGGCCTCTACCTGCCAGCCACCGGTATCGGTGGCATCGGCAGACCGTGATGCCAGCAGCAAACGCGACACCGAACTGATACTGGCCAGGGCTTCACCGCGGAACCCGAGACTGGCGATATTCTCCAGGTCGTCAAGGTCTGTTATCTTGCTGGTGGCATGACGGCTCAAGGCAAGCGCCAGGTCGTCCTTGTTAATGCCCTGGCCGTCATCACGAATCCGGATCAGTTTGCTGCCACCCTGCTCGACTTCAACATCAATACGGGCCGAGCCGGCATCAACACTGTTCTCCAGCAATTCCTTGACCACGGAAGCCGGCCGCTCTACCACCTCTCCGGCGGCAATCTGGTTCGCCAGCCGTTGGCTGAGCAATGCAATTCTATTCATCAGCAGACCTGTTCGGTGTGGGCATGCGAGCCTGTCAGAAGGCAGGGATCAACAAAACCTGCCCGACACGGATTGTATCATTGCGCAGGTCATTTGCCTCGCGCAGACGCGACAAACTCACGCGATAGCGTTGCGCGATGCCGGACAATGTCTCGCCACGGCTGATGGTATGCTCTGACACCTCCGGTGGTGCGGACACAACCGGCAACGGTCCGCCGCCGGGAATGGTCAGAGTCTGGCCCAACTGGACGACATCGCCGCGCAGATTGTTGGCTGCGCGCAGTTGCGCCATGTTCACATTGTGGCGCTGCGCAATCAGCGACAGACTGTCGCCTCGCTGCACCACATACTGTCGATCCGGCCCCTGATTATTGGCTTTCTGCCAGGCAACCAGCGTGCCTTCTGGCGGGCGTTCGTAAAAATAATTCATCACCCCCTGAACGATGGCATCGGCCAGCCGTCGTTGGTAGTCGGCGGAGTTCAGGCGCCGCGCCTCACTCGGGTTAGACAGGTAGCCGGTTTCGATCAGCAGGGAGGGGATATCCGGTGAACGCAATACCCAAAGATTGCCTTGCTGGGGAACATCACGGCGCAGCTTGGCGACACTGCCCATCGAGTTGAGGATATAGGACCCGGCCGCCACGCTTTGTTCGATGCTCCAGGCCATGGACAGGTCGAGCAGGGTCAACGCCAGGTCATCTTCAAAATTCCTCAGGCTGGTATCACCGGACACTCCCCCAAGCAAATCTGCCGAGTTTTCTTTCTCGGCCACGCGGCGGATGTTTTCATCTTCGGCAATGGTCTGTGACAAGGCATAAACCGTGACCCCTTCCGCCCGCGACGTGCTGAATGAATCGGCATGAATGGACAGGAAAATGTCTGCCCGGTTCTGTCGCGCGAGCTGGGGTCTTTGCTGCAGACGAACATAGTAATCACCCTGCCGGATCATCACCGGTTCGTAACCGGGAATGCCACGCAGACGCTCATAAACGGCACGCGATATGGCCAGTGCCACATCCTTTTCGCGGATACGCCCGTCATAGCCGATGGCGCCCGGATCATCGCCCCCGTGCCCGGCATCGATGGCAATCACGATATTGCGCTGACCGGTCGATGACACCGTCTGCTGCTCAGCCGGACTGGCAGGAGCTGTCTCCGCTGCCCGGGCAGGAGACTCTGTGCCGATGTCGTACAGATCGACTACCAGGCGGTTGCCGAATTCATCATTGGGGGGCAAGGTGAAGCTGGAAGGGTTAACCGGACCGTCAACATCGAGCACGATACGGGTATCGTTCTGGTTGCGAGCAGCACTGCGTACCGACCGGATCGGACTGTCCCCCAGATCCACCTGCGATACATCTGCATGCATACGCGACTCACTGACATCAATGACCACCCGGTGCGGGTTGTTCAGCACAAATACGCTGTACTCCACCCGGCTGTCGACATCGATCACCACCCGGGTGTAGTCGGGCGAGCGCCACACCCGCAGGTCGCGAATATCACCGGCAAATGTCGTGGCAGGAGACAGCAGGCCAGTGCATAACAGGACGCAGGCGCCAATCATCCGCAGCAGGCGCGCTATATCAATCTTGTGATGGCAATTCCTGTATCCCAGCATCGTGCAACAAAGCCTGTAAGCGATCAGCGATTTCATGGCCGGCGAGAGAGCCGGCTTCACATACCAGACGGCGTCCGCGACCGTCAATTTGCAGCCTGATAGTCAGGTCTGGCGCGGGCAGAAATCCCTGCCCCCGGCTGGGCCATTCGATAAGACAGACAGCTGGCGGCGCGAAATATTCATCAACGCCGAGAAATTCTACCTCCTCTGGATCTGATAGTCTATACAGATCAAAGTGATAGAGGGGAAAGTCAAAATATTCATAAGGTTCCACCAGGGTATAGGTCGGACTTTTGACCGGCCCCTGATAACCAAGTCCACGAATCAGACCACGGCTCAACGTGGTTTTGCCAGCCCCCAGGTCGCCGCTGAGGTAAATGATGGCACCCCGCGAGCCCAGCGCCTGCCCCAGACAGGCACCAAACCGGGTGGTCTCATCATCGCTTGCCAGCGCGACTGTTGTTGGTCTATTTTTCGTTGACATTCAACACCCTGGGCAATTCAGACAACAGATCAGTTGCCAACAGACCGCGCTCACCGCGGGCAGCGACGGCAATATCCGCAGCCTCGCCGTGGGCACAGACGCCACAACGCAGAGCATCCGCCGGCGACAGACCCTGTGCTACCAGGGCCGCAATAACACCGGTCAGAATGTCACCCATGCCCCCAGTTGCCATCCCGGGGTTGCCTTCAGTACACACATCAACGGGCGGCGCGGTATCTGTTGGAAAATCCGTGTCCGGGGCAAATGCCAACAGTGAACCGGCTCCTTTGAGCAAACAGACTGCGCCGGTCCGGGCCTGCAACTGTGCAACCGCGGCAAACCGGTCTGCCTGCACCCCGGCGGTAGTGGTTGCCAGCAACCTGGCCGCCTCACCGGGATGCGGGGTAATAATCCAGTTCCGTCGCTGCAACACTGGCGCTGATTCTTGCCAGAACCTGTCATCCTGCGCCGCCAGATTGAGCGCATCCGCGTCCAGTATCAGCGGCTTTTGCAAGGAGACTGCCCACATAACGCTTTGCTGCAAAAGCTGTCGCGACCACGCGGACTGACCAAGACCGGGACCAATCACCAGTACAGAGGCTTTTTCTACCAACCGCTGCGCCAGCAGGCCCGTCTCGCCCTGCCACGCATCCAGTCCGCAGACCATGACTTCGGGCTGCCGCGCCAGCATCGCCGGCACATGGGCCGGGCGGGTAAGCAGGCTGACCGTGCCGGCGCCACAGCGCGCGGCCGCTTGAGCGGCCATGATGGCAGCACCGCCAAAACCAGTATCACCCCCGATCACGAGCACGCTACCGGCATGGCCTTTATGCGCGCTGCGGGCACGCGGCCGAAGAGTGGTTCCGAGCACGCTGACATCAATCGCTCGCGTGGTGGCTCTCTCAGGGTCTGCGTGTTCAGACCCGGCACCGCAGTCATCAAATACAATTTCGCCCGTGCAATCCGGCCCACTGCCGGTATACAGGCCGCGCTTGCGGGCAATAAAGGTCACCGTGGTCGTAGCCCTGACTGCCTCGCCGGCGACATGGCCGGTATCAGCGTGCAGGCCGCTGGGAATATCCATGGCCAGCACGGGCTGGCCACTGGCATTAACCTGTCTTACGGCATCCGCAAAGTCGCCGCGCAACACGCCATGAAATCCCGTACCGAGCATGGCGTCAACAATAACAAGTTGCCGGTCGCGGTACTGTGCCAGCAGATCCGACAAATACTGTGCACTGTAGGGCGCAGCCTCGACACCCAGAGCCTCAGCGTTTGTCGACGCCTGCAGGGCGTCTCCTGAAAGGTCGGTCGCATGACCGATCTGCAACAGGTGCACGGTCCCGCCGGTTTGACGGATCAGGCCAGCCAGAACATGGCCATCGCCGCCATTGTTTCCCTTGCCACATATGATGACGACTGCGGCAGCCTGCCGCCAGCGCTGACGCAGAACTGTCAGCGCCGCCTCGGCTGCACGCTGCATGAGCCTGATTCCCGGGATGCCGGAAGCGATCACACGCTGATCCATGGCGCGGACCTGTCCGGCTGTGTAGAGGGGAAAACTCACGTCTTACTCCATTTTGTTGATGAGCCGCTGCATCAGGCGCAATGCCGTCTCCAGCTCTTCGACTGAGGTCTCCTCAGTGTGACTGATGGCCCAGGGGTCCTGTACCGAACGCAACTCATTGTAGACCTGCTGCCCGAGATCCGTCAGTTGCACCAGAGACGAACGTTTATGGCGGGGATTGATTTCATAGCGAACCAGACCATCGGTCTGCATGACATCGGTGATCCGCTGTACCGCCTGCCGTGATTGCCCCAGGGCCCGCGCAATACCGGGGACGGTCACGCCGGCGCTGGTTAATGCCACCACACCGATCACTTTCCAGCGCGCACTGGTCAGACCAACACCTTCAGCCATTCGATCCCCGTCCGCCAACAGCAGACCATTCACGCGGAAAATGGAGCGCACCAGATCCAGAAAAAGTTTACGTTTTGGAGAATGCACGACAGACACCCGTTCAATAATTAAGATGTGAGGATGTTGTCACTCTGACCGCATGTTGTCAATCTGCCCGTCAGCGGCGCCTGCGTGCCGCCCTTTGCATCGTTTTCAGGACAGCGGGCGGTGACATCGGCAGGTCAACATGACGGGCAGCAGTGGCACGGGATACTGCATTGGCGACGGCGCCCAACGGCGGAATAATAGGTACTTCACCAACGCCTCGCACGCCAAACGGATGCCGGGGATTGGGCACTTCGACCAGCACGGTATCGATCATGGGCAGATCCGAGGCAACAGGTATGCGGTAATCCAGGAAACCGGGGTTCAGCAACGCGCCGTTGTCATCATAAAGATAGGCCTCATTCAGGGCCCAGCCAATGCCCTGCGCAGCACCACCCTGCAGTTGGCCCTCGACGTATGAAGGGTGCACGGCCCTGCCAACGTCCTGCACGGCGGTGTAGCGCAGCACAGTCACCCGCCCGGTATCGGAGTCCACTTCCACATCACAGATATGCGTGCCAAAACCCGGGCCGGCGCCCTGCGCATTAAGGCTGACATGCGCGGCAACGGGTCCGCCGGTTTTACCGGCCTGCGCCGCCAGGGCGGCCAGTGACAAACACTCGTCGCTGCCATCCACAATGGCAATTGCGCAGCCATCGCGCCAGCTCACTTGCCCGTCAGGCACATCCCACAGTTTGGCAGCGCGCTGTTTGAGCTCGGCGACCAACTGCGTAGCGGCCTGCGTTACAGCCATACCCACTGCAAACGTTACGCGGCTGCCACCGGTCAGGTCGGAGTAGGCAATGGAGCTGGTATCGACTATTTGCGGACGCACCAGATTGACATCAATCTCCAGCACCTCTGCCGCCATCAGTGCCATGGACGCACGTGAGCCGCCAATATCCGGGTTGCCGGTAGCAACCATCACCGTACCATCTTCGTTCAGCGTGATTGCGGCGCTCGATTGCCCGCCGATATTGAACCAGAACCCTGACGCCACACCCCGACCCTGATTTTTGCCCAGTGGTGCCGAATAATGCGGATGAGCCCTGGCTGCCTCCAGCGTCTCCAGGTAACCAATTTCCCTGAAACCCGGGCCATACGCAGTGCGTGTGCCTTCGCGGGCAGCATTTTTGATGCGTAATTCAATTGGATCCATATCCAGCCTGAGCGCCAGCATGTCTATCAGGCTTTCGGCAGCGAAGGAAGCCATGGGGGCGCCCGGTGCGCGATACGCCGCACTTTTGGCACGATTCACCACCACGTCGTAACCAATCATTTTGACATTGGCAATATCATAGGGCGCAAACGCCGTCATGCATCCCAGCCGCACCGGGGATCCGGCAAAGGCACCTGCCTGATAACAAAGTATGCCCTGAGCCGCGACCAGGGTGCCATCCTTGCGCGCACCAATTTTCATGCTGATATAGCTACCTGATGCTGGCCCCGTAGCCCTGAACACATCTGCCCGGGACATTTCCATTTTTACCGGGCGCCCGCTTTTTCGCGCCAGCATGACGGCCAGGGGTTCCAGATAAACCGTGGTCTTGCCTCCAAAGCCACCACCTATTTCCAGCGGTATGACACGAATTTGCGACAACGGCATGGCAAGCAGGCGAGCACAATAGGCCCGCACCATGAATTGCCCCTGACTGCTGCACCAGATCTCGGTCTGTCCGTCGCTGGCAACACGCGCCATACAGGCATGCGGCTCTATGTAAGCCTGATGCACCGGCTGCGTGGTAAACTCTTCAGTTACTGTTATGTCGGCCTGCGAGAATCCCAGTTCAACATCACCGTGGATTTGCTCATGGCGGCTGGCGATATTTGAAGGCCGCGTCGGCGCTGGCGTGATACCGCGGGTAATCATGTTTTCGTGCAGCACCGGCGCATCAGGCTCCATTGCCTGTTGCACATCAATCACATGCGGCAGCACCTCGTACTCAACATCAATCAGCTGCAAAGCACGCTGTGCGCTCTCTGTATCCACAGCCGCAACTGCAGCAATAGCGTGACCTTCATACAACACTTTGCCACGCGCGAGAATATTGGCCGACAGATCGCGAAAGTCTGGCGGCTGATCGTTAATCTGTGCCTGCTCATCACTTATCGTCGGCAAATCACCTGCTGTCACCACCGCCTTCACACCCGGCAGTGCCAGCGCCTTGCTGGTATCCATACGCAATATGCGGGCATGTGCAAACGGGCTGCGCAAAACCGCTCCCGACAGTGCATCGGGCAGATTGAAATCAGCGCTGAACACAGCGCGTCCGGTCACCTTGTCAATGCCGTCTGGTCGCACCGGGCGTGTGCCCACCGAACGCAGGGCTTTTCCATTAGAGTGACTCATGGCGCCACCCCAGTTTCCGCATGACGCATTTTTTCTGCCGCATCCAGTATGGCCCGAACGATGCTGTCATAGCCGGTGCAGCGACAAAGGTTACCAGCAATCCAGAATCGTACCTCGGTTTCTGTCGGTGACGGGTTGGTATCCAGCAAGGCTTTGGCGGCGACCAGAAACCCGGGCGTGCAGATACCACACTGCAGCGCGGCATGCTCCAGAAAGGACTGTTGCAGCGGATGCAATTTATCACCTGTCGCCATGCCTTCGATGGTATCGATGCGACTGTTCTGCGCTTCAACGGCAAGCACCAGACAGGAACACACCAGGCGATCATTAAACATGACACTGCAAGCACCACAATCTCCGGACCCGCAACCTTCCTTGGTGCCGGTCAATTGAAGATTGTCGCGTAGCACTTGCAGCAGTGTTGCACTGGAATCACATAGAAACTCAGTGATCTCGCCATTGATACTGGTGCAGATGTGCTGCTTCATGCTTTCTCCTTCCATGCCGCCCGTTCGCCGGCAATCCGGGCGGCGCGCACAGCGAGCACCCCGGCAACATGGTTGCGATAATCGATAGTGCCGCGTTTGTCATTGATGGGCCGACACGATGACGAGACCACCGTTTTGAATTGAGCCATGAGGTCGTCCTCCATGCGCGAACCCATGAGGAGCTCCGCAGCCCCGGGTACCGCGAACGGCACCGCCGATACCGCGCCCAGGGCAACCGACGCTGCCACCACAACGCCTTCGTTATCCAGCGTCACATTAACCGCCGCGCCCGCGACAGCTATATCCATCTCGCTGCGCGGAATCAACCTGAGATAGGCGTCCGCGCTGCGCGCGGGACGTGGTGGCAGATAAAAACTGACAATAAACTCATCGCTGGCAAGACAGGTTTTACCCGGTGACTGAATAACATCCGCTACCGGGACCTGTCTTTCACCCTGGCCACCCAGAATCCGGCAATGTGCGCCAGCAGTGATCAGTGCGGGAACGGAATCGGCAGCCGGAGAAGCATTACAAAGATTACCACCCAGAGACGCCCTTCCCTGAATCTGCACCGAACCAATCAGCTCCATTGCTTCGGTAACACCAGGCCACACCCGGCACAATGCAGCATGTTCGCCGATAACGGCGCCACTCACGCCAGCACCGACAGTAAAGCTGCCGTTGTCATGCTGCTCAATGACCATGAGTTCGGTCACCTGCTTGATATCCACCAGCATGTCAGGGCGTGGCATACCGGATGCAAAACGCGCGAGCAGGTCTGTGCCACCTGCCATCACCCTGCCCTGCCCCTTAGCTGACGCCAGCAAGGCCGCTACTTCAGCGAGTTCTGTGGGTGCATGGTAATGCATATTACATCCCGTTATTGAATACCTGTTTATTATTTATGGAGCACTTGAACACATCAACTATTTGGTACTATCCGGCAGACTAGAAACGCAGGAGCAGGGTGATGGATGCCTCTGTATCCGTTTTCTCCCTGCCCAAGGGAACCTCAGTCTGATGCTTGACGTTAACCGTAAACTTCATTGACAGGTTTTCCATGATATCGGTTTCTATCCCTGACTCTGATCGACCGATGCTGGATTCTTCACCTGCTTCCACACTCAGGATCTGAATGAATCGCGCGCTGTCGGAAATGTCCCAGCTGTAATCTGTCGACACACGGATAATCCCCTCCACAAAATCATCGGCTCCGATCTCTGAACTACGCGTTGATCTGACACCGGCACCGACGGTATAGCTGAGTGACATGTTATCGATATCACGCAATATGACCTGACCATAACTCAATGACGCATCGGTCTGGCTGTCGTAACCGCTGAAACGGTCATCGTCGTGCGCCACCCGACCCTGGACAAAATTGTCCGGATCAAAATTGTAGGTCGCACTGCCTACCGTATACAGGCGCTGAGCAGCCAGCTCATCATCTGTTGAGGACCGGAAACCGTCCATGGAAAAACGATACGACCAGTCATCACGAATCGCGTCAAAGCGGCCTCGAAAGCGAATGTTCTCGTCATTTGTGTTGCCGGAGGTAAATATTGCACCCAGCTCCAGTTCAGTGGCCAGATCCCAATCCTGTGCAGATAACTGCATGCTGGCAGATACCGCTGTCATTAAGGTAATCGTGCATAGCAGTCGTTTAAGCGTTAACAACATTCAACACCCCTTGTGTGTGAGTTTTAATGGTGATTCCCGGAGAGCTTCCGACGTAGTCCCCAGAACATTGAATTCTGAGCAATTACGCCAGCAAAGTCCAGCACCGATCCGGGACACGCAAGGCCCGCTTTATGGTATTTTTCCCACAATATTGCAGGTACAATGCTGAACAAACGGGCACCAGGTATGCCCGGCGCCCGGAGAGATCATGAAGACATTGATTCTGGTTAGACACGCCAAATCCAGCTGGAATGATCAGACTCAGCGCGATATTGATCGTCCGCTGAATGAGCGTGGTCGCCAGGACGCGCCACTGATGGCCGACAACCTCGACAAACGCGGCACGCACCCGCAACGGATTCTCTGCAGCCCCGCGTTACGCACTGCCTCGACGGCGGAAATTTTCGCCAACCACCTGTCTATCCCCAAAGAGCTGATACAGCTGGAGCGCCAGATATATCTGGCTGGCAGTGCCCATCTGCTGCAGCTGATCCGTCATCAGGACGACAACATCGATTCCGTGATGCTGGTCGGCCACAATCCTGCGCTGACCGACTTCTTCAACGATCTGTGCGGGAACGCAAACCTCGACAATATGCCCACTTGTTGTGTCGCGGAATTGAGTCTGCCCATCAGTCAATGGTCCAGCCTCGAGTTCGGACAGGCGGAGCTGAAGTACATTGATTATCCGAAAAAAATTATCTGACACTCGCTGGCTGGCAGTGACCGCACTGGTTCTTGTTTGCCTGGGCTGCTCCGCACAGACGTCCTGGCAAAGCCCGCTGCTCCGGGACCACGAACTCGTCGGCAGGATATGGCTGAGCGAACAAAACAGATTCATATCCCGCAGTGAGCTGATATCCCTGGTACAACAGAGGTCTTTGTTACTGCTGGGTGAAAAACACGACAACCCTGATCACCACCGTTTGCGCCTGGAATTACTGCGCGCAGTGTTGCTGCCGGACGGCCGTTCACAGGTCGTGCTGGAGATGATGGAGCGCTCCCAGCAGGTCGCCATCGACACGCTGGTCGCTGGCAAGCTGCCATCCGATGATACCACGCTGGCCGACCGCCTGGACTGGGACACTGAGGGTTGGCCCTGGGCGTTATACGGGCCGGTGGTCAAACTGGCACTGCAACGTGACGCAGGCATACGCGCAGGCAATATCAATCGCAGTGAGGTCATGCAGATTTACAGTAATAGCGAGGACGGAGAGGCAATCCGGGGACTGAACACAGAACAACTCGCGCAACTGGAACGCGACATCGACAGCAGCCATTGTGGCATGTTGCCGCCAGGCCAGTTCCCGGCCATGGTTCGTGTGCAGCAAGCCAGAGATAAGCGGATGGCGGACGCTTTGATGTCAGGCATTGATAGGTTTGATCAGGCCATCTTGCTGGCCGGCAACTATCATATTCGTCACGACCTGGGAGTGCCGAACTATCTTGACCACCAGCTTGACCATCAGATTTCTGAACCGCCCCTGAGCATCGCATTCCTCGAAGTAGACCCGGATCAGACCCATCCTGAGGCTTATCTGCAACGCTTCTCGCAACAAAACGCTTACGATGTCATCTGGTTTACCCCGGCGCTGAGGCAGAATGATTACTGCGCCGACATGAGGGCATCACAGTCTCAGTAAGACTAAAACACCGATCGACGAGTTAATCAGTGGGTCATCGAGTAAATCAGATAATTGATACCCAGTTGATACGCAGTATTGGCGTACTGTGTCGGATAACGCGGGTGGTAGGTGTGCTCCCAGCCATCTCCCATGTCCGTGTTCCAGTTAATCAGCACCATGATACGGCCGTTGTCGTCCAGAATGGCGTGAACTGATGCATGATCGATGTCCCGCTCGGGCCTGTTATCCGGATTGCCCAGCGCCGGAACCATCTGCGGGCCATCGGTATCATAGTACAGTCGGAAAATCTCATGATCCGGGGGCAGGCGCACGATCTCCCGCTCGGGAAAGATATTGCTGAATGAACTGACAAACGCGTCCCACTCCCGCGTACCCCAAAAATCATCAATCAGCAGAAAACCGCCCCGCAACAGATACTCACGCAGATTGTTTATTTCCGGTGGCGAAAAATAAGGCCCGCCATTGCGCCCCATCTCCAGCGCGTAGATAAAGGGGTACTCAAAGATCTGCTCATCGTCCAGGCGCAAAACGATGGGGTCTGGCATGACCCGGACATGGCTCAACCGGGCTACACCGCGCAGAAAATTGCGGTCGGCATCGGGGAAATCCACAGACCAGGGACCGTAACCAAAGCCGCCCCGAAAATAGGAATCGTACTGCAGACGCACAAACGCAAACTCGCCGGCAAGGTCCTCTTCGCCATTGGCGAGCGCTGGCGCACCGGTACACGCAAGCAAAACCACAGCTACAAGCCTGAGCCGACGCACACAACGCTGAAAACTGGCAGTGGCCATGAACAACACCTGTTTAAACAACACCTGTACAGAGACAATTTCACTAAAGACGGGGCGCCTCTTTGGCTTACGCGGGCGGGATGCCCGCAGATCAAGTTTGGTGTAAGCTGGAGCAGATTTCAACAGCAAAACGCAGAATAGCGGAGCCCAGAGACATGAACGCGCCAATAACAAGAAAGCGTTGCCCTTATCCACTCGACCGGTCTTTGCGTCAGCGCGCCGTGCGTTACACTGCCGGTATCGCACTGGCGACGGTGCTCAGTGCCTGTTCCGGGCCTGACGAAACCCGCACCACAGCAAGCGTACCCGACATTACCCACCTCAGTCTCGAAGTTGTCTCCAGCCAGCCTCATCTGGTCACCGGTGGCAGTGCCCTGATTGCGGTGCGGCACGACGGCAGCAGTGACCGACTACCGTCCCTGACGCTGAACAGCAACAGCGTAGCATTGCCCGCTCAGGCCGAAATCCGCAACGATGAGCATGGCACCACCATCCGGTTTCTACTTGAAGGTCTTGCTGACGGAAACAATTCACTGACAGCAGACGCCGGTGAGTCCAGCGCCAGCCTGACCCTGACCAATTATCCCATCACTGGCCCGGTGATTTCCGGCCCCCATCAGCAACCCTATCTGTGCATTGACGAACTGACACCCCGGGCGGACGGACAGGCGCGCCGTTTTGCTATCGGCAATGGCGAATTCCTGGACAGTGCCGCCCGCGATGACAACTGCGCCCTGCCCACCCGCGTAGACTATGTTTACCGCAGCCAGGGCCAGGAAGGTTTTCAGCCTTTGCCCGCCGATGGCCAGGCGGATGACATCATGCTCACCGAAACCAGTACCGGTGAGGAAGTTCCATTTATCGTGCGCGTGGAAACCGGCACTATCAATCGCGCGATTTATCAGATAGCCATGCTGCACGACCCTGCCTCAGCAGCACCCTCGGCACTGACAGCAAACGCAGCGTGGAATCAGCGGCTGCTTTACACCTTCGGCGGGGGCTGCGAATCGGGTTATTTCCAGGGCACCAGTACCGGCGGTGTATTGCGCGAATCCGTGCTGGCCCGCGGTTACGCGGTAGCCTCGTCAACCCTGAACGTCAATGCTCAGGGGGGCTGTAACGATGTGCTGTCAGCGGAAACGGCCATGATGGTCAAGGAGCATTTCACCAAATACTACGGCGAACCGGTTCATACCATTGGCAGTGGCGCCTCCGGCGGCGCCATGCAGCAGCTGCTCATTGCCGGCGCCTACCCTGGCATTCTGGATGGCCTGCTGGTCGGTCTGACCTTTTCCGATGCGGTGACCTACTTTGCCGACTCACAGGAATGCGCGGGGCCATGGCGCAACTATGTCAACAATACCGCCAATACGCTGAGCGATGACACCAAAGCGGCCGTAGGTGGCTGGCCCAACTGGTATCTGTGTGATGTATCTCTGGGTGAGCGCCCTGACCGCATATCACCCTTTGACTGTACCGCCGAAATTCCTGCCGAATTGCACTACCACCCACAGAACAATCCGGCAGGCATCCGGTGTTCGATCTACGACGGCATGCGTAATATTTTTGGTCAATATCCGCACCCCGACAGCAGCATCAACCGCAGTGTGGCAAGCAGTCCGCACGACAATGTGGGCGTGCAGTATGGACTGGAAGCTCTGAACCAGGGTTTGATCGACAAAGCACTGTTCCTGGATATCAATGAAAACTTCGGCGGCTGGGATATCGACTATCAGCGCACCACTGAACGCACCCAGGGCGACCCGCAGGCGATTCGCATTGCCTACGAAACCGGTCGCATTACCAACGGTGCCGCAGGTCTGTCGCGCGTACCCATCATCGATGACCGCCCCTATCTTGATCACGAAGGTAATTTTCATGCCAGCGTTTACTCGTTCACCACCCGCGCACGGCTGGAGCGTGATAACGACCATGCCAACAACTATGTTATCCGGCGCCATCCCGCCAGTCTGTCACTGGCTGACGAAAACCTGGCGCTGATGGACCGCTGGCTGGATGCCATCAACGCCGCCAACGATGAGATGCCACTACTGGAACGCATCGCGACGTCGCGCCCGGCTGAACTGAGCGATGACTGTTTTACCGCGGATGGCGAACGCATCGTGGAACCCGCGGTATTCGATACCAGCCGACTATTCGACAACACTGAAGGTCGCTGCAATCAGCTGTATCCGCCGCACGCAGGTCTGCGCCTGGTGGCTGGCGGCCCGCTGACCAACGACGTCATGAAGTGCCAGTTGAAGCCCATTGACTACGAAGACTATCGGGTAGAATTCAGCGTGGAAGAAAAGGCGCGACTGGAGGCCGCATTCCCTGACGGTGTATGCGACTGGAGCCGCCCCGGCGTGGGCCAGAGCAGCAATCAGACCTGGTTGTCATTCGGGCCTTCACCGGTCAATCGTTATCAGGCAGATAATTAGCGAGCGGGCGGCGGGCAAGCAGGACGCCCAGCGCCGCCATGCCACCACCGACGCTTAGAAGCGCCATATCACCCACGTTAAAGCCAATCATCTCGAGACCGGGCAAAGCAACCAGACCGCCACCAAAGCCCGTGAGCACCCGTCCTGCCGTACCTGCCACACCACCACGATCCAGAAAGCCCAGCCCCGGCAGATAGTCCTGCAGGGATCCGGCGATCAGCATTATACCCACAGCCACCGTGATTGTGGCCGACAAGGTATCCCAGAAACTGCCGGCCATGGTCAGCGCAGGATCAAGCACAAAGAAAAAGGGTATAAAATAGATCACACTGCCCAGGCGCATGGCCTTGAACCCCGTCGCCAATGATGAGGCACCGGCAATACTGGCCGCCGCAAATGCCCCCAGTGCCACCGGCGGCGTAATAAAAGACAACATACCCCAGTACAGGATAAACAGATGCACACTCATCGGATCCAGCCCGCCCTGGATCAGGGCTGGCGCCAGAATGATGGCAAGGAAGATGTAGGCAGCAGTCACCGTCATGCCAATACCGAGCACAAAACTGGTCAACGCCCCCATCAGTAATAGCAACAACACCGAATCTCCGGCCAGATACAGCAGGTCATTGACCAGCGTGCCGGACAGCCCGGTCACGGACAAGGCACCCACGATCAGTCCCACGCCCGCCATGATCGCCAGCAACTCCACCAGCAACTTGCCGGTCGCCACCAGAAACGACCCGGTCGCTTTGATATCCCACCGGTTCTTGGGTGACAGCTGATTGAGAACCAGCAACATCGCCGTCGCGTAGAATGGCGCCACCGCCTCGCGCTGTAAAAAAACCAGCAAAAAAATCAGCACCATGAAGGAGGCAATGTAGAACCAGCCGTCACGCAGGGTAGTTACGAGCCTGGGCAACTGCTCGCGCGGTGTGCCTTTCAGCCCAGTCCGTGCAGCGTAGGCGTCCACCTGTACGAACAGTCCAAAAAAATACAGCAGTGCCGGAATTGCGGCCGCCAATGCCACCGTGGTGTACGGCACATTCAGGAAGGTGGCCATGACAAATGCGGTTGATCCCATGATGGGTGGCAACAAGACCCCACCGGTAGAGGCACAGGCCTCAACGCCGCCGGCATACTCGCTGGACATGCCGTCCCGCTTCATCGCCGGAATTGTCATTTGCCCCGTTGTCAGAACATTGGTAATCACGCTGCCACTCATGGAACCCATCAGACCGCTGGAGACAATCGCAACTTTGGCGGAACCTCCTCGTACATGCCCGAACATGGCAAAAGCAAGATCAATGAAGAACTTGCCGCCGCCCGTTTTCTGCAGAGCAATGCCAAAGATCAGAAACCCGATCACCAATTGGGCAAAGGCGCGGAAAGGCAAACCCAGAATGCTTTCGATGCTCATGACATGATAGGACGCGGTCTGGGCCGCCGATGATGCCATGCCGGATATCGCCCCCGGCAGCCGGTCCGCCACGATCGGGTACAGGGAGAATACGAGCACCAACACAAACAGCGTCATACCACCACACCGCCGTACCGCTTCCAGCGCCAGCAGCCACAGCAGGTAACTCATCCATACGGCGTAGGTCGGCGCGGAAAACTCCCAGCCATAATCCAGCATGGTTTCGGCGTTGATGAAGAAAAAACCACACGCCACAAACGCGCAGGCGCTGAGCACAACGTCATACCAGTAATGCGTTGCCCTGGCATGCGCCGGGTATATCAAATACGACAATGGCAGCAGCAGCCCCAGCAAGGCATAGTAGTAATGATTCTGTACCGTGATCACAAAATCCAGCAGCGGGCTTTCAGAAAACAGACGTAGCGAGTCCATTGCCAGGAAAGCGCTCAGGACTGCTGCAATCGCGACCAGCCAGCGCACCGGCACTGGCATCATGGCGGGCGTACGGGACATCAGCGCCATACCGGATCGAAGCCGGCCTCCTCAAGACGTTCGGCCCGCACCTGCTGCCAGCGCGCCATGAAGGCCTCACGATCACCGATATCCTGCCCCTCAACCTCGGACCAGGCAGCGGCAAGCACGTCCTGTCGACGGATCAACGACTGATTGTGAGCTTCGTACTCATCCGTCCACGCGCCGACCTCACGCCAGTAACGCACAGCACCCTCATGATAGGGCACTACCCAGTTGAAAACCTGGGATTCCAGCGCCCAGCCGATAGCGCCGGGATCCGCATTCTTGAATTCATCAAAGTTTTCATTGATGACGCGCGTCATCCAGTACACGGTATTCTCATCCTGGCTTTCCAACGCGATCAGGACCGGATAGGGATAGGTGCCAGCCTCCTGCGGATTGTCGTCGCTGATGCCGGCCCCACGGGTGGCATTGTATTTATTGAAGTAGGGTCCAACGGCAAGCATGCGCTGCCAGCAGCCCGCATCATCATGCGGCGCCGGCAGCCAGCGAATGCCCCGTGGAGAAGCCTCCAGCCGACGGGTGGGGCCGGAGACAGTGGTGCCGAAAGCGGCGTCAACATCGCCGTTGATGACCCCTTCCCACATCGCTTCGTAACCCGGAAAGTCCACACGCTCCACATCGTCCCAGGTCAGGCCACCGCAGGCCAGATAAGCCTCCATGGAAACATTCAGTGCCGGCGCCGCGCGCACAAAGGGTACGCGTCGGCCCCGGAGTCCGGCGAAGGTGGTAACGCCGGTATCGGCAGCGACGGCGACGGCCTGGTTACTCAAACCATTGGAACTCATCAGCATGCGCAGTGGTTTCGGGCCCCACTGAGGATCGGCAAATTGGAACATGCCCTCCTGAGCAAAATAAGTGGCCACACCATTGGCAGAGAACTGCACACGTCCGGTATCGAGTGGAAGCAGCCGGGACACATCATTCTGGCCCGGAATGACGCGCAGGGTAATATTGTATTTGTCACGCAGCATGGCACCAATGGCGACGGCCTGGTTGTAGCCGGTGGTACCCAGATTGTAGGCAGTCCAGGCCATCTGACGCGGCAGCTCAGGCTGGGGGGACTGCCCGAAAGCAGGAAGACTCAGGCCCGTTGTCACAATAAACGAAGCCGCCATAACCATTCTTCTGCCGGTCTTTGGCAGCGACACCCATTCGGTCAAAAGCATTATTATTCTCCTGAGCAGCGTTCCGGCTGCGGATGACTGATTTTCTGCCTAGAGAGTACCAAGGCGGTCCGGGGAGTGGAAGGAATATGCCATACTTTGCGTTATCGCGTATCGGTGTAACGATGACCTGAGAAGTGCGCAGAGGGTGGTATATCTATGGCAAGACTTATCGTAAACACCGTGTTCCGCAACGCGCTGGGGGCTCAAGGTGCTGCGCTATCCGAGGGTGACTGCCTGGAACTGCAAGCCAATTCAGTCAGAAACCTGCTGGCAATGCTGGATCACACTTACCCCGGCAGCAGAAAAGCGCTGGCCGGCGCTGCCATGGCGATAGACGGGGACATTTACCACGATGCGCTGACCGAGCCATTGCGAGCGGACAGTGAACTGGTGTTTATTCATCCAATTGAAGGGGGATGAAACTGTTGAGGGAGATGACGGGGTGGCAGAAGGCAGAGGGCAGAGGGCAGAGGGCAGAACAGTGAAACCGGCATCGCCTGATCAATGGATCAGCAGATGCCGGATTCTGCACCCGGCGGCTGGCGCCGGGGCTGTTGTTGCAATCGAGTGTTACAGACGAGTACCAGTGACCGGGATTGCGCCGAAATCGGTGTTGAAGCTGCCACTCAGCCGGTCTTCAACAACAGTGCCATTGAATACCAGGGTCATTGATTGACCTTGAGCATCAACTGTTGTGCTGAAGCTAACATTTTCGCCGTCAACGGAAACAGCCTCAAGCGCTGCGCCACCCAGATCCTGAGATGACATTTCCCCTGTCAGATCTTCATTGACAGTCAGGTTGGCATCCATGGCTCCGATTGGAGTATCAATAGTGATAGCCCAACCGCCCACCAGCGGGTGCGGCTCGGATACGCTTGCGCAAGCGCTGATAAACAGTGCCACCATAATACCAGTGACGAGCGAGCCGATTTTAGTTCGCATGATGAATCCCCTTTCTAATTAGTTAAATGTTTTTACATTGCGGCCATAAAGCTGGCTTACTTTGATATCGAATTGATCTCAGGTCAACGGCTTTTTCGTTGAACCTACAAAAAACCCTGACGAATTCCTTTAACACTCATAAATTCGTCAGGTTTCACCAGGCCAGCTGCAGAATCTCCATGACGTCGTCTGCCGAGTTGACAGCACGGGGGTTCGCTTTCACCACATTGTGCCGCGCTGCGGCAGCGGCGATCATCGGCAATTGGTGCTCCTTGACACCAACTTCCCGCAGACTTACCGGCAATTCCAGATCACGCAACCAGGCCCGAAGAAAACCAGCCGTATTGCCTTGCCCGGCTCCCAGCGCCTGACCTACTTCACGCTGCTGCTCCCCGTTTACCCGCTCGTTCCAGCGCAGCACGGTCGGCAACATGACACAGGACGTATAACCATGGGGCACGCCGCACATGGCCCCCAGAATATAGCCGATACCATGGCTGGCACCATGCCGTATACGGCCAAGACCACACCCAGCGAGCCAGGCCGCCTGCTGACTGAGGGCGCGGGCGTCCTCATCTGTCGGATCAGCTTTTGTTGCGGGCAGCGATGCGGAGAACAGACGCATGGCGTGCAGGAAGTGCCCCTGCACAAAGGCGTGCGCATCAGCCGAGCAATATCCTTCAACGGCATGATCCAGCGCTCTGATCGCGGTTGATAGCCACAGCCAGTCGGGTGTGTGCAAGACCAGCGACGGGTCGTAAACAATCCGTGCAGGGGCAAGTCCAGGTGCCTTGTAGCCCTCTTTTGCACCTTTTGCCTTGTCGGTGACCCCGGCATTGTTGCTGTACTCTGCAGCTGACAGCGTCGTCGGCACTGCGATCTGGTAGACCGGCTGTTGCCGCACTGAAACCGGCCCGGTGCCACACAAATCGCCACGGGCACCGTCACTGAACTGGGCGTAGCGCAGTAAATCAGCTTCCGTTTCTATGCCTGCATTCAGGCAGAATTGAATGACCTTGCAGGCATCTATCATCGAGCCGCCGCCGATGGCGAGCAATATGTCAGCGGCCCCGGTGCGCGCCTCACTCAGAGCAGCCAGCACATCAGTGCGTGGTGAGTGCGCACCCATGGTGTCGAAGATCCCGGCTAGCCGGTCGCCGAGTACCTGTTTGAGCTCGTCGGGCAACGTGGTTTGCCGACTCAGCGTGCCCGACATGACAACAAACACCCTGCCTGCGGGCAAGGTCGCCAGCTCAGCCACCAGGGCCTCGCATACCGGCATTCCCAGACGTACGCGCTCAAGCCCGGTGTAATCAAAAAGCAGTGGTTCCATGGGTACTGTCCTGTTTCTTTCAACATTGAAATTGCACGCTAAAAATTGAAGCAATTCATGTTCTGCTATATGCTCTTGGCTAAACGCCATTTGCGCGCAATTGCGATTGCCCGTCTTTGCCAACCGTATCGTATACGAGGCTCACATGATTGAACTCAATGTTAACGGAAATACCCGGCAGCTGGATATCGAATCCGAGATGCCTTTGCTCTGGGCTTTACGTAACGAGCTCGGCCTGACCGGTACCAAATTCGGCTGCGGCATTGCCGCCTGCGGCGCCTGCACCGTTCACGTCGATGGTCAGCCGGTTCGCAGCTGCATGACCCCCGTCAGCGCGGTCCGTAACAGCCAGATCACCACCATTGAAGGGCTGGCAGCCAACGCTGGCGTCAATAACACACTGACCGCCGTACAGCAGGCCTGGATCAATCATCAGGTGCCTCAGTGCGGCTACTGCCAATCCGGCATGATCATGGCGGTCAGCGCCATGCTGGCGGAAAACCCGAATCCGGATGCAGAGACCATTGAGCGCAGCGTCAGCAACGTCTGCCGTTGCGGCACCTACCCGCGTGTCAGCAAAGCAATACAAACGCTGGTAGCCGACAATGCCTCCGGCAATGCAGGCACTGCCGAAGGAGAAACAGTATGAAGATGAACCGTCGTCGTTTTCTGCTGGGCACCACCGTCATTGGCGGCGGCCTCCTGCTCGGCTATGCAGTGACCCGCCCCACCCGGCAGTTTCTGGCCAATCGCGACCACGCAGAGGCCGGCCAGACCTTTTTGACCACCTGGTTGCGCATCGACCCGGACAATCGGGTAACGGTTGTGGTGCCGCACTCGGAAATGGGTCAGGGCGTACTGACATCGCTGCCCATGATGGCTGCAGATGAGATGGACGCGGACTGGAATCTGGTTCGTGTCGAGCAGGCGCCGGCGACCGATCTGTTTGCCAACGGTGTGCTGATCAAGGGTTTTGCCATGTCCATGGGCCTCAGCGTGCCTGCTTTTCTGGATCGCACAGTCGATTTTGCAACGTTAAAAGCAGCTGAAATCATGAATATGCAAATCACCGGCGGCAGCAGCTCGGTGCGTTTCACCGGTGAAATGGGCATGCGCGCCGCTGGCGCTGCTGCCCGGGAAATGCTTGTTAACGCCGCCGCCGCGCAGTGGAACGTCGCTGCCGACGAGTGTGACGCCCGCAACAGTTTTGTCCATCATGACACCAGCGGTCGCTCTGCCAGTTTTGGCGAACTCGCCAGTGCCGCCGCCGAATTTGCACCACCCAGAAACCCGACCCTGAAAACACCCGATCGCTTCACACTGATGGGCACCGCTGTGCCACGTGTCGACATCCCAGCCAAAGTTGATGGCAGCGCCATGTTCGGCATTGATGCGATGCCCGCGGGCATGCTCTATGCGGCGGTAACGACTGCGCCGGTATTTGGCGGCAAGCTGGCACGTGTCGATAATGTCGAGGCGGTCATGCAACGTCGCGGTGTGCAACGTGTCATTGAGCTGGAAGATGCTGTCGCCGTGGTGGCCGACAACTACTGGCGCGCCAGCGAGGCCCTGAAGCAACTACAGCCGGTCTTCACTGACACCGAATTTGACAGCAGCAACAGCAGCGATATCTTTGCCGAATTCGATGCCGCACTGGACAACAACGAGCGTAACGAAGACGTTTATGCCGGTGACGCAGCAGAAGCGCTCAACAGCGCGGCGGAAACCATCTCTGCCAGTTACCGGGTGCCCTATCTGGCCCACGCCGCCATGGAACCGATGAACTGTACTGTGCACTTCCACGATGGCCGCTGCGATGTCTGGACCGGCACCCAGGATAACCTGGGCATTCGCGGCCGTGTCGCCAGTGTTGCCGACATCGATGCCAACAATGTCACGGTGCACCCTTTTTATCTGGGCGGCGGGTTTGGCCGTCGCCTGCCACAGTCCACCAACACTATTGACCAGGCTACCCGCATTGCCAGCCACTTTGATGTGCCCGTGCAGACCCTGTGGAGCCGGGAAGAGGACACTCGCCAGGACTATTATCGCCCTGCGGTGAGTAGTCGGTTCCGCGCCGGCCTGGACGCCAATGGTCAACTCATCGCGTGGGAAAATGTGTATATCGGCAAAAATGAACCGGTTGAAGCCGCGCATATCGCCTATCAGGTTCCCAACCAGAAAATCGATTACGTGGAAAGCCCGACTCATATACCTTTTGGCGCTTGGCGCAGTGTGGCCCACTCACAGCACTCGTTTTTCCTGGAATCGTTTACCGACGAACTGGCCTGGCACGCGAACCAGGATCCGTTGCAGTATCGTTTATCCCTGCTGCAGGACAAACCCCGACACCGGCGGGTATTGCAGGAGGCAGCCGCGCGCGCCGGGTGGACAACAGCCGCACCTGAAGGTCGCGCCCGTGGTATTGCTCTGCAGGAAAGTTTTGGCAGTATCGTTGCAGAAGTTGCAGAAGTTTCACTCACCGAAGAAGGCGAGGTGCGCGTCAACAAAGTGGTTTGCGCCATCGATTGCGGCCGCGTGGTTAATCCGGACACGGCGGCATCGCAAGTCGAAAGTGGCATCATCTACGGCCTGACCGCCGCCATGTATGGCCAGATCAGTATCGAGAATGGCCGCGTCAAGGAGAGTAATTTCCACGACTACGAGATGCTGCGACTGGCCGAGTCACCGGACATTGACGTGATACTGCTGGAATCTGATGATGCACCGGTCGGTGGTCTGGGCGAGCCGGCAACACCGCCGATTTCAGCGGCAGTCACCAATGCCATTTATGCCCTGACCGGACAGCGGGTTCGCGAACTGCCGCTGAAGAACTATCGTTTCCTGCCGCCGCCGACTGAGGCGGCAGGAAACGTCTGAGCCGGGTTCTTCCTCAGAACCCGTCGCGACTCATCATGTTGCTCTGTATCAGGAATTCGCGGAACTCCGGATATTCCAGCCCCATGGTTTTGTCGCGATCCATGATCGTGAACGGCAGCGCCAACTGCTGGCGTGATTGCTCCGGCATCTCGTTCAGCGCAACCTTGCCGTCCATATTGAGATCCATGAAACCCATGGCAATGCCGGCCATGTAGTCGTCCGCATTGATTTCAAAGTCATTTTCGCCTGGCTCGGCATAGCGGAAGGAGATGCCACCGTACAACATCTCTTCCCAGGTCTGCTCACCAAACCTGACATCGACCGCCGGATCCGGGTTGCTCACATTCGCCGTAGAGTTGTCATACACAGTGCGATGAATGACAAAGGTACCTGCCGGTGCGTCGATGGGCTCCTCAAACTGGAAATAACGCTGCCAGTTAAAGTCATAATTCGGCACTGACAAGACTACTTCCTCGCGACCATCCGGGTAACGAATGCTGAACTCAGAGGCACGCCCGCGGTAATGCGCGTGCGGGAACAGGCTGTAGATCACAGCATCGCGCTGGAACTGGTAGTAGGCTGCTTCTTCGTGCTCCGCCTTTCCCTGCGGGATTTCCAGGTCAAGGTTAAGAATCGAATAATGCTGCAGCACGTGCTCCGGCGCTTCCTCGCTGAAATACAAACCTATCTGGGTCTCGTCACTGGTTGCACGACCATAAGTGGTGTAGTGCATCTGGGTGTAAAAAGAGGTTCCGGCAGGCACGTAAACGCCGGTGCCCTCGGGGTACTCATAGGTTTCATTGCCCGGCACAAAGGTCATCAACTGGGGCTGAAACAATGATTCGCCGCTGTCGGACTGACCAGCTGAATTGGAGCTGGCGCCGAATGTTGCGATAGCGTGATGGACCACCTGCCGGTCACCCGGCGATACCTGCACTGCGCGCACCCAGACATCACGATCCAGCGGATTTTCCACTTCGAAGAACTGATAATCCAGAGTACCGGTAGCCGGAATATCAAACTTGGGCAACGTCACCACCAGGTCAGGTTCTCCCAATTCCCATTTGGTATTCTGCGCTTCCACTGAAGCCAGCAGATCTTCACCGGCACCGCGCGGCGCACCGGCATCAATCCACGTCACCAGTTGTCGTTGCTCGTCAACGCTCAGGCTCAGATCATGCAGAAACTCACCGATCTCGGGATCAGCATGCCAGGGCGGCATACGCTTGGTCAGCACGGTTTCGCGGATCATCGGGGAGAACCCCTGGATCATCGCGTGGCTGGTCATCGCCCACGGACCGATTCCGCCGGGGCGATGACAGTCTGCACATTTTTCCACCAGCATGGGCGCGATGGTGTCGCTGTAGAAGGTGTCCGACATCGCTGCCACAGAATCATGCCGGGCCAACAGCGCCGCATCAGCGGGCATCGCCTGCTCGTTAAGATCTATGCGGTCGCCATCAAGCAGCGCCTGCACGGTGGTTGCGAATGCGGCCGCATCTGCAGGCCCGCGGTAAACAATCTGCCAGCGTCCCGGCTCTATTACCAGCGCCTCGGCCACATGATTCAGCGCCAGTGTTTGTGTGACCAGCCCGGCTTCATCTTTCAGTATCGGCAAGTCCAGCCCGCTGCGTTCCGCGTCAGCCATGATGTCTGCGCGCGACTGGCCCGGCGCAGGGTTCAGCAGAGCCGATACCACGCCCTGGGCTGCCCACTGCTCACTCAATTGGGCAACAGCTGCCGCCACCGCTCCGGAACCGGTCTGATGCCCCAGCAATACAATTGCCGGGGCCTGTTCATGGTAATGCAGGTTAAAGGCTTTGCCGTGCTGATCAATCAGCGTAAAGTCCGATGCCCGCGTCACCGGGGTACCTGGCTCATCAGCGAAAGCAAAAGCGCTGATCAGGCTGACAGACAGCAACCCGGCAACCAGACAAGAGCCTCTGGCAAGCCTGTCGGCAACCGACTGCAATGAGTTGATAAAACCAAAATGCATACTCATGAAAAATCACTCCAGATACGATGACTGTGCCTGCTGTTAAATGACATTATGTCAACAAGATACGCTGCCATTGAACACCCGGTTCAACATCACGTCAACTACCCGCGTCGCGGACGGGGCTCAGTCTGCCTGATAATGACTCTTTATGAAGTTGCCGAGCATTTCGAATTCATCACGCCGGGTGCTGGCTTTTCGCCATACCAGACCAATCTGTCGATAACTGCTGTTTTCCATGGCAATGGTTTTTATGCCGGTATTTTTCAACAGGGGCGACTTGACAGCCATCTCCGGCAGGTAGGTGATACCCAGATCCGCATCCACCATCTGTACCAGGGTCAGCAAACTGGTCGCGGTAATACTACTGACCTTGTCAGCGTTCTTGATATTACAGGCGGACAGAGCATGGTCCCGCAAACAATGGCCGTCTTCGAGCAACAGGATGCTGTCCGTAGGCAGCGCGTTCATGTTGTACCGGGCCGGGTCAACAAATGCGCTGTGCTGATGGTGGGCCAGGAAGAAGTGGTCATCAAACAAAGGCATGTCGCTGACATTACGCAGCTCATAGGGCAGGGCAATCAGGATCAGGTCCAGTTCCCCATCCATCAGGCGTTCATAAACACGATCGGTCAGGTCTTCTTTCAGGTAGAGTTTCAATTCGGGATAGGATTTTCTCAGCGCTGGCAGCAACTTGGGCAGCAGAAAAGGCGCGATGGTCGGAATCACACCCAATTTCAGCTGTCCGGTCAACGGCGCCTGATTACCCCTGGCAATATCAACCATATCCTCCAGGTCCCTGAGTACCACCCGCGCCTGTCGGGCGATATCACGACCAAGACTGGTCACCGTCACATTTTTGTTGGTCCGGTCGACAAGCTGAATATTGAGCATATTCTCCAGCTCTTTGATAGCAACACTGAAGGCCGGCTGAGACACAAAGCAGGACTCCGCGGCCTTGCCAAAATGCTCATACTGTTCCAGCGCAACAAAATACCGTAACTGCTTGGTTGTGGGCAGGTGGTGCATGACAACTCCCCGTAACGCCTGATGGATTGAGCATCCGAGGATGCCTTGCGATACATTATGCATATCACTTTAATATATTTAATTGATTTTATCTATTCAAGAACATGGCCTAATATGGCGACTATTGCGAAACAGTGTGACTGTCACTGCTCGCGGGAAGGTAGTTCAGACTTGTGTACGAATCCAGATTGTACGCTCCCTCTTGGCCGGGATGATCCCCAAAGATCCTCCCGGCTTTTTTTATGCGCTTCCACGTCCTGACGCAATAGCTGCTATACTCGCCCTTCTATCGGCTGACTGCGACAGGTAACAGTAGAAATGCCCGATCCCGGACGCTCCAACATCAGTACCCATCTGCTATCCGCTTGCTGTGTCAGCACGCATTTTCCGTACTTGATGGCCTGTTTTTTCGCCGTGGCCATCGTGTTCAGCTCTGATGTTGACGCAGACGAATTGGCTGACCCCGATCTCTGGCATGGTGAATGGCAAGCCGAGGATACTGATTTTACCCTGCTGGTGTTGCCGTCAGGCACAAATTTCCGGCTCGAGCCCATGCTTCCGGCGGGCATTGAATGGCAGGCCGGAGAGGGCATTATCAATGGTAGCAGCGGCACCGTGGAGGTACGCTATCAAGGCGTGGTGGCGCAGGTACTGGTGCAACTGACAAGCCCGGAGACCGCGATCGTGCGCTCAATGGCCTGTCAGCCGGATTACCATGTGGTCTGTACGCTGGTACGCAACCAGCAGGCCAGATTTATAAAACTACAATAGGCGCTCTGCGTCCGCGCTTATTTCATTTCCGACATCGAGCGGATCTGCTTTCCGACGATACCGTAGTCAATCGCTTCCTCGACTGTCATCCAGTAATCCCTGTCCGTATCTTTTGCCACTCGCTCCAGGGGCTGCCCGGTTTCATCGGCAATCAATTTGTTGATGCGAGCCCGCATTTTCACAATCTGCTCGGCCTGGATCTTGATATCCGACGCACTGCCGCGCGATCCACCCATGGGCTGGTGCACCAGAAAACGGGTATTGGGCAAAGCAAAGCGATGCTCTTTTTTGGCGCCCAGGTAAATGGTAGTTGCCGCGCTGGCGACCCAGCCAGTGCCTACCACGTGAACATCGGGTTCGATGAACTTGATGATGTCATACACGACATCACCGGACTCCACATGTCCGCCCGGTGAGCTGATGTACAGTGTTATCGGGTCGCTGCTGTCCGCTGCCAGTGCCAGCAAACGCTCGGTGATGCTGCGCGCCAGGCGGTCATTGATTTCACCAAAAATGGTCAGCGCGCGCGCCTTGAACAGTTTTTCATCAAGCAGGCGGCTTGGAGCCTGGGCGGGCGCCTCATTGGCGGATGACACTATGTGCATACAAATTCTCTCCAGAAAAAGGCTTGTTTCCAACGACCGGGGCCACAGGCCCGACCGTGAGATGTCAAAACAACTATGATACCACGCCCTGTACCTGCCGGGCGTCAGGATGGGACTCTGCCCCCAGTGGCTTGATTGCAATCAACAACTGCGGCAACAAGGTCAGCGCCCCCAGCAACGCCACCAGCATGGCAATACTGGTCAGCAGACCAAATACCATGGTCGGGATAAAGTTGGACAGCACCAGAATCGAGAACCCGGCGACAATGGTCAGTGACGTGAAGTACATGGCCCTTGCGATACTGCTGTGACAGTAGAACATCGTCAGCCGGTAATTGCCGATACGGTGGAACTCGCGACGGAAGCGATGCATATAATGAATGGTGTTATCAACACCGATGCCAATGGAGATGGCGGCGATGGTGATGGTCATGATATCCAGCGGAATCGCCAGCCATCCCATGATACCCAGTACCAGCGCAGCGGCAATGATATTGGGAATAATACAGATTACGGCAATCTTCAGAGAGCGGAACAGGGCCAGGAACATCAGCATGATGGCCGCGAGCACCACGCCCAGGGTCAGAATCTGGGACTGATACAGACTCTGCAGAACATTGTTATACAGCACCAGCGTCCCGGTTACCCGCACCTGGTCCGGCGCCAGATCAAAGTTCTCCTGCATGCCTGTTTGCACATCCTGAATCAACTGATTGCGATTGAGATCAGGGTCGGACTCAATAACCCGGACATTAAAACGAACCTCGTTTTCCTCGATGGCGATAAACGGGGTCAGCACAGTCGAACGCAGAGTCTCCGGCAACATGGTGTATAACAAGGCCCACAGGAAGCTGTCGACTTCCCCGCCGTTGAGCTCCTCTGCAAGCTGCACCACCGCGCCGAAAGACAGCACTTTGCCGGTTTGCGGATGGTCATCAAGGAAATCATGCATGCGCTCAATCTGACTCATCTTGTCTGCGGTAAACCAGTAGGGACTGTTATCTTCCGTGCCGCCGTCGTCGAATCCGTCATCAAAACCATCATCAAACCCGTCGTCAGCACCCTCTTCCTCAGGCAGTCTGACGACGACATCAAAAGACAGCGTACCGCCAAGCTTTTCGTCAAACAGTTTCATGCCTTGATAAATCTCAGTGTCCTCACTGAAGTATGAAATAAAACTGTTCTCCACCTGCAGCCGCGCAATGCCAATTGCACTGACAACAAACACCAGAGCGTAAACCCACAACAACTTGTTTCCGAGCGTGTCCGTTACCTTTGCCAGCATGGCGGTGAAGCTGGCACGCATGGCCCTGGCCTGCTCTGGCTTTTCCGCAGGCAGCAGACTCATCAGCGCCGGGAACAGCAGGAACACCACAATGAGAGCGGTCAATACACCCATGACCATGATCCAGCCGAAGGAGATGATGGGCGTGATGCCACTGACTACCAGCGAGCCGAACGCAACAATGGTGGTCAAGGCCGTATACAGGCAGGGCAGAAACATGGCCCGCACAGTATGTCGGACAATTTTTTGCTGGTCGCTGAAGTGGCGACTGGCCCGTAATTCGCGGTATCGCACCATCAGATGCACGGTCAGTGAAATAGTGATAATGAGAAGAAGAGACATGAAATTGGATGAGACCACCGTCACTTTCCAGTCCATAAACCCCAGAATTCCGACCACTATGACGCCAGCAACGGCGCAACAGGCCAGTGGCAGCAGCACCCAGCGCAGGCGGCGAAATATCAGACCCAGCGCAACCACAATAAACGCGAAAACGCCCAGGCTGAAGGTTGCCAGATCATTCTGCACAAACGTGACCAGATCGTCAGCGATCATGGGTGCGCCACCCAGATAAAGCTGCACCTCATCATCATAGTTCGCCAGAATGTCGCGAATGGCTGCGATATCCTGGTGCCGAAGTTCGGCTGCCTGAGCGCTGTAAACATCAAATGCATCAGAGACTGACTGCAACTCCTCAGCCTCCGCATTGCTGAGCCCTTCCGCTTCCTGCTTGTTGCGAAGCTCTGTGCGACGGTTAATCAGTTCGATATACCGGGTATCCTGCGCAAAGCTGGCCAGCATCGCGCCGGTGGTGCCGTCCGGGCTGATCACTGCATTGCTGAAGACCGGATTGGTCCGAAGCTCTTCGCGGGCAGCTTCAAGGTCAACCTCATCATCTGTGATGGTCAGGTAATCTTCAGAGATGCCGGTGAGCGGTGTGTCGCCAAAAATAGGCACGTTAAGCAGGCTGTTGACGGTTTCGATGCGCTCCAGCGCCAGCAATTCATCGCGCAGACTGGCCATGATGGTCAGCGATTCCTCGCTCAGCAAATCCATGTCACGCGGTGTATAGGCAATCGTCACTGAATCAGTCGCGCCGTATCGCTGATTGACCTCACGCGAGTATTCCAGCTCCTTGTCTCCCTCCATCAGCAAAGAATCTGCAGATACATCCAGCTTGAAATCCTGGGCATACCAGCCGAAACCTGCCACTGCGAATAGCAGGAATGCAATGACCAGCCAGGGTCGGTCGAAAACCAGGGCGCTGTACCAGCGCGAGAGAGTCAAACGCATAACGGATCCGTCATCTGTAAGAATTAAAGGCAGAAAATAACGCCCTGAACTATACCCTGTTGGCGACAAAATTGTTATCTCGCGCCAGTGCTGCCATAAAAAAAGGAGCCGGTCTGGCTCCTTTTTTGTGATTGCCTTTGTGACTGGCCTTTTGTGCCCCGGATGTCAGTCCCTTGCCGCCGCTTCGTCCCGCTCCTGAATACGTGCGCCTGCCAGAATACCGGCCAGTGCGTGGTTGCCTTCATGGCAGGCGTATTCGTACATCGGCTCGCCTTGCGGTCGGCGATGCATGGCGACTTCACCAATCAGGTTTTCGGCAAAAACCGCCGGATCCTCAATCTCGAAACGATACTCGATTCTGTTGTCAGCGACCCGGGTAAAATACTCTGTCGTGACAGCGTCCGGAGATGAGCCACGAAAACGCTGTTTCGGATTGATATTCCGTGTTTTCACGACCAGGGTATCACCCTCATAGTAGCCAATCGAGTCACCCATCCACTTGTCCATATTATGCGGACTAAAGCTCTGATCAAGCTTGATAATGCGGGCATCATGCACCATCTCGACCAGGATCATGACATGATCCTGAGTCTGCACAATCTGATAATTGTTGTTGTACATCACCGGCAGCATCGGCGGCCCGCTGGCGGATCCAAACGACATCAGGCAGCGCTCGCCAAGCGGGCGCGCTTCCGGTCCGTCATACGCCCCCATGCCCTCCGGACGGCTGGCAAAAAAAGCCGGCGTCACCCCATCAACATACTTGACCCGGCCGTCGGTCGGCTGAATCAGTATCGAAGTCCGGTATTCGTCTCCGATGCGGATAACATTCGTGCCCTGATCAACCCAGAAGTTGTCGTAACCCAGATCGGTATTGCCGTCAGTGGGCGGCGGACGGTCCGGATCACTCGGCGCCTGGCGCGCAGCCATGTAATCCAGCCAGCCCTGCTCAATCTGTTGCGCCTGGTCCGGCGTGAACGCGCGCTGTTCACCGAGGTCGCGCGGCCGCTGTAGCGGTGTCTGGCTGGCATTGGTCCAGATTCCCTGCAAATCGGGGTGGCCGAATTCGGTTCTCGGCGGCACAAAATCGCTGCTGTCTGTCACGGGCTGGGCATTCACTGGCATGGCGGCGAGCAATCCGCTCAGCGACAAAGCGCCAAGCATCGCTTTCAATTGTCTGGAAACTGTCATACACATCCCCCTGACTCATTGTCTGGCGTTCATGCTCAGTATAATGCCTGGTTTGCGCAATGCCACCACAACTCGACGCCAGCGCAGTGCGGTCCATCGACTTTAAATGCCGGCTTTTGCCAGCGTGCGCTTGATATCTCACAAATAGTCACAATCTTGGTATTGATATCAGCGGGCAAAATTGGTCTATTGATAGATCGGAAAAGTATTGATGCACGTAATCCGGATTTACCGGAAACTGATACACTGTATATAACACTGACAGACTGATAGTCTCAGTTGTTGTCAGAAGCCACACCAACGGGAGTTTAACTATGCGTAAGCCAATGACATTATTACTGTTTACGGTATTTGCCCTGATGCCATTTGTGAGTCACGCTGATGATTACCTGAAGCAGATCAAGGCGTTCGAGCTGCAGGACCATAAAGGCGTCACGCATACCCTGGACGATTACAAGGACAATGATTACATCGTGATGTACGTGCACGGTTCCGGCTGCCCTATTGCGCGCCTGTCAGTGCCGACCTACCTGGCGATCGAAGAGGAATATGCTGATAAAAATCTTGAATTTCTGATGATCAACGCCTTTATTCAGGATGACATTCCGCGTATTGCCAAGGAAGCGGAAGAGTTCAACATTCAATTCCCCATTCTGAAAGATGCCGATCAGTCAGTCGCGCGCTCCATGGGTGTTGAGCGTACCGCCGAAGTTTTTATCATTGACCCGCGGACCCGCGAGATTCATTTCCGCGGCCCCATCAACGATCAGCTGGGTTACGAAACTCAGCGTAACAACGCGTCCAACCACTACCTGACGGACGCACTGGATACGATTATGGCCGGTGGTTCAGTCAACATGAATGACATCCCTGACGCCAAAGGTTGTCTGGTGGGTTTCTTTCTGAGTTAAGCACTTGCGGTCCATCCCCGCACGCGGATAACGCGCACAATAAAATGCAAAAAAGGCCGGTAGCTGTAACGCTCCCGGCCTTTTTTTTGCCAGCGCCGCGGCTGTTTACTCTACAAACGCACGCTCGATTACATATTCTGCCTGAATGCCGTGGCGAGATTCTTTGAAACCAGCCTCATCAAGTATCCGGCACATATCTTTCAGCATGGTCGGGCTGCCACACAGCATAAACCGGTCATGCTCGGGAGTTGGCTGCGGCAAACCAATTTTCTGCGCCATGGTGCCATTTTCCAATACGTCGGTGACTCGCCCCTGATTCTCGAAAGGATCACGGGTCACCGTTGGGTAGTAAATCAATTGCTCACGCACCAACTCACCAAAAAACTCGTTTTGCGGCAGTTCATCAGTGATGTACTCACGGTACGCCAGATCAACCACACGGCGGACCCCGTGAACCAGAATAATCTTTTCATAGCGATCGTAGATCTCGGGGTCGCGGATGATGCTCATGAAAGGTGCCAGGCCTGTACCCGTGCCAATCAGGTAAAGGTTACGCCCCGGTATCAGATGGTCGGCAACCAAGGTGCCGGTAGGCTTGCTGCTGACCAGCAGCTCGTCCCCGACCTTGATGTTCTGCAGGCGCGAAGTCAGCGGACCGTCGGGCACCTTGATGCTGAAAAATTCCAGTTCTTCATCATAATTGGCGCTGGCGATGCTGTACGCACGCATCAATGGACGACCTTCCACCTCCATGCCAACCATCACAAAGTGACCATTCTCGAAGCGAAGACCTTTATCTCTGGTTGTGGTAAAACTGAACAGGGTTTCATTCCAGTGATGAACGCTGGTAACACTTTGTCTGGATATTGCAGCCATTTCAGAATCCTGTAGAAAGTCGCATTAAAAAAGGGGTTAAAATTTTGATGTCTGCATGGTAAACCGCCGCGCTATACCAGTAAAATGATTTAATACTATAAGGTTAATCGAAAATAACGATAACACATCAAGAGGCACTGTCATGCACTACACTCTGCGACAGATTGAGGTTTTCCTGGCAACCGCCTGGCATGAGAACGTGTCTCACGCTGCTGACAGCCTGTCCATGTCCCAGTCTGCTGCCAGTGCCGCGCTCAAGGAGCTGGAGCAGCGTTTTGACATGCAGCTGTTCGACCGTGTCGGCAAACGCCTGCAGCTCAATGATTTTGGCAAAAGTCTGCGCCCACATGCGGTTGCACTGTTGAATCAGGCCACGGAATTTGAACAGCTCCTGGCCAGGCAGGGCGAGGTCGGCCATATCAAGGTAGGCGCCACGCTGACCATCGGTAACTACCTGGCAGTGCCGATCATGGCCGAATTCATGAACCGCTACCCCGGGTCTCGCGTGGACCTGACCGTGGAAAATACCTCCCTGATCACTCAGCGGGTACGCAACTTCGAACTCGACATCGGTCTGGTTGAAGGCGAGTTACAGGACTCGACACTGGAAGTCATCCCCTGGCGCGACGATGAACTCGCCCTGTTCTGCGCGCCGGATCACCCCCTGGCCGGAAGGCCTGCGCTCAGTGATGAGGACCTGCTGAGCGCCGACTGGATCATCCGGGAAGGCGGTTCAGGCACTCGACAGGCATTTGAGCACGCCATGTACGGCCTGATGCCAAAACTGAAGCTGCGCCTGGAGCTGCAACATACCGAAGCCATCAAGCGCACCGTCGAAGCCGGCCTGGGCATCGGCTGCCTGTCGCGCATCACCCTGCAGGAGGCTTTCCGCCGCGGCAGTCTGCTGCCCCTGTATGCGCCGCAACGCGACTGGATGCGCCGGTTCTATTTTATTCTGCACAAACAGAAGTTTCGCAGTACCGGCATACGCAACTGGATCGCCCTGTGCCAGGAAGACAATTCGGGCACATTTGGCACCTACGGACCTGATCAGTGATGCCGCAGGCCCTGATCAGATTCCGTCTGCTCTGGCTTGCTGCCTGCCTGGTGGTCACGGCGGTGCTGGCACTGGGCCTGCCCAGGACCGGCTTTGACACCCGGGTCTCGGTTCTGCTCGGTGATAACGACCCTTATGTCAGTGAACGCGATCAATTGTCCGCCCAATTCCCGAACCGCCAGGATATCAGTATTGCAGTCACCGCAGCATCGGGACCGACCGAGGTATTCTCGCCCCCCATTCTCGATGCTCTGGGTGCGCTGCATCGTGAGTACCGGCGCATACCCTATACTGACGGCGCCAGTTCGGTGGTGGCTTACGACTCCCCGTTTGGCGAAATCGGTTTGTTCCCGGGCCGTTTCCGGAACTTTCATGAAGTCAGTGCCGACGCCATGCTGGCCGCACGCAACAAAGCCATGGCCGATCAGTTCATCAACGGCATTCTGGTATCGCCCGCCGCCGATCTGGCCCTGTTTTCCGCCCGTCTCAGTCTGAGCACCAGCAGTTCAACACAGAATCGCGAAATCGCCGATGGCATTGAAGCCGTGCTGGATGACCTTCGCCTGGCGCACCCTGATGTGGTGTTTGCTCCCGGCGCTGAAGCACTGTTCGAAACATCAACCCGCGACGCCATGATTCAGGATCTGACACGGTTGCTGCCACTGGTGATTCTGGTTTGTGTACTCTTCATCTGCTACTGCTTTCAGTCCGTGCGCCATGGCGCCTGCATTCTTCTGATCACCCTGCTGACGGTGACCTGCACAGTCGGCACCCTCGCCTGGGCGGGCGTAGCCTTCAATAGTGTGTCGGTCATGGCGCCCCTGGTCGTGGTTATTATCGCAGTCGCCAACACCGCCCATATCCTGTCGGTCTACCGCCAGCAACTGGCTGCGAAGCACACGTCTTCGCAAGCCATGCAACTCAGCCTGGCGTTTAATCTGCGCCCCGTGACGCTGGCCGCCCTGACCACTGCCATTGGTTTTGCCAGCCTCAACTATGCCTCGGCCCCGGCCATCAGTCAGTTCGGCACAATTGTCGCTTTGGGCGTGGTATTCGCGTGGCTGCTCAGTTTTCTCAGCTTTCCGGCGCTGGTCATGGCGGCGGGCGGACCGACCGGCGAAGTCAGAATGGCTGGCGCCTTTCTGCGGCTGTGTCACCGCCTCGTAGCTCGCCATGATCGCCTGATTTTCAGCGCTGTCATTGTTGCCGGGCTCAGCGCGGCCGCTCTGCTGCCACTGAACAAGCCTGACTTTAACCGACTGGACTTTATTGACCAGGATTCACCGTTGCACACCTATTACGCCCTGCTCAGCGAGCGCATGCAACGCGGCACGGGCATGAACTACGGTATTATTGCGGTAGATCCGTCGACAGCTGGTGGAAGCCAGGACGGCGCCATCGAACCCGCCTTCCTGCAACGCGTTGACGCGTTTTCCGCCTGGCTGCGTCAGCGTGACGATGTGTTGGAGGTAGCCAGTCTGGTCGAGGTGGTAAAAACCATCAACGATACACTGGAGGGCTCACAAGGTGGCGAAGGCGTGGACAACTACCGGCTGCCAGAGAGCATTGCACTTGTCGAGCAGCACTTGATGAACTACGCCTCCGTGCAGCGCGACAGCTACGCCCTGGCAAATTTCATCAATCCCGATTTCTCAACCATACGCTTGTTTATTACTACCACGCCACTGAGCAACCAGGGCCTCATTGACCTGGACCAGGCCATTGGTGACTATTTCCGACAGACCTTTGCTGACGACAACATGCGCCTGCTGCATGGCAGCAATACCCTCTTGTTTGCCCGCATGGATAAAACTGTCACCGTTGAGCTGATTCAGAGTTATCTGATCAGCCTTTTAATGATTACCATCGCGCTGACCATTGGCCTGCGCAGCCTGTACTTCGGGCTCATCAGTGTCATCCCAAACCTGTTGCCGGCAACACTGGTATTCGGTGCATGGGGTCTGCTGGTGGGCACCGTGGACCCCTTTGTGATGATGCTGTTCAGTATCAGTATCGGCCTGGTGGTTGACGACACGGTTCACATCCTGAGCACCTATCAACGCCAGCGTCAGCAAGGTCTCGCCGTTGAGCCGGCGATCCAGGCTGCCATCGCCAAAGCCGGCCCTGCATTGGTCATCACAACGGCAGTGCTGACATTGGGCGCCCTGATCCTGCTGCTGGCCAGCACACTGTATTTTCAGCAGGCCGCCAGATTGCTGGTACCTATCGTGGTGCTCGCACTGATTCTGGATCTGACCTTCCTGCCGGTGTTGCTTTCACGTCTGGAGAAAGCCCGGAACAAATTCCAGGCAAACCGGCAGCAGGCGCCGACAGCCTGACGGGACAAACTACTCAGCCTGCACAAGCACCTCTTCGGCCCGGGCATACAAGGTGGCATTGCTGACCAGAATGTTCTTGTTGTGAAACACCGGGCTGGTACCATCAGGGACAGGCAGAAAATGCCCGTAGCGGGCGCCGGCTTCAATAGCGATCAACTGTGCCGCAGCAAAATCCCACACGCTGAGATTCTCGTAGTACACATCCAGCCGCCCGGCGGCCACCCAGCAGATATCCAGTGCAGCCGAGCCCATGCGCCGCAAATCGGCGCAGTGCGTCAACATCAGGCCGACCCGCCGGATCAGTAATTCCATGTCATTTTTAATATAGGGAAACCCGGTCGCAAACAGGGCGCGTCGCAGTTCCGTTTTCTGCGCCACCTGAATCGGCTGATCGTTCAGTGTTGCGCCCTGGCCTTTGGCGGCGGAAAACATTTCGTCACTATACGGGTTATAAACAACACCGGTCTGCAGCACGCCATCCACCAGCCAGGCAATGGATACCGCCGAGTGCTGATGACCGTGAGCATAGTTTACGGTGCCGTCAATCGGATCAATCACCCAAAGCGGGCCCTCCAGTTGACTGAGTTGCGCCAGATCCGGCGCTGACTCTTCAGCCAGAATCTGATGACCTGGATATCGGGCCCGGATGGCATCACAGATGAGTGTATCCGCCTTGATGTCAGCCTCGGTGACCAGTTCCTGTCCCGCGTGCTTGAAATGTGCTGTCGGGCCATTGCCCCGCCGCAGTTCAGCCAGCATCAGCGCTCCTGCCTCACGCGCAATCTGCTTGCTAAATGCAAGTACCTCATCAACCGGCACCGGCGGCCGATCGATAAAGTAGTAGGCGTAGTCCAATACCTGGCCATTTATCTCTTTCTGCGTTTCGTGGGAAAATTGCGCCCCTACTTTTTCAGTACCTCGACGCGAGCGTTTATTGTCTTTACCAATATGGAACCAGACCCGCCTGGCCCACTGGAAAGCGTGATCCAGCATCAGGGTTTTCATTTCGCGGTTGATGGCGCCACCCCAGCGGCTGCGCGCGAGGAATGTGAAACCGATAGCGACCTCTTCTGCCACCGGGTCCCACTCGTAATAACGTGAACACCCGACGATATCGCCTGTAGCATTGTCGATGGCAACCAGCGCGCTGCCTGATGCCAGGGCACCACTGAAATACCGTGCTTCAAAGGCTTCACGTTGATAACGCTCGGGGTCCGGGTGCAACTCCCAGATCATGGGGTCGCTGGCGGCCGCATACAGGGGCTCCAGATCGTCTTCGCACAATGGCCGCAAAGTAATCGTTCTGCCCTTCAACGTGGGCTGAAAATCAAACGCTTGTTGCTGTGTCATGCTGTAATCCTGTTGGGGGAATGCCTATCTTGGAAAAATGTCTATCGCTGCTCACCTGTTTCCAGGGTAAAACCTTCGTCCAGCCAGCCAGTGACGCCACCTATCATTTTTTTCACCGGCCGCTGCAATCTGGCCAGTCTGATCGCAGCCTTGTCGGCACCATTGCAGTGAGGGCCGGCGCAATACACTACAAACAGAGTCGCGTCGGCAAAAGCGCCCAGGCTGGCCTCATTGATCCGGCTATGTGGCAGATTCACAGCGCCGGGGACATGGCCCTTACGGAACAGCTCCTCTGCGCGCACGTCCAGCAAGACAAAGTCCTGGCGCTGATTGCTGATGGCATGATGCACATCCCAGCAGTCAGTCTCGAACTGCAGCAAGCGCTCAAAATGCACCTGTGCATCTGTGCTGTTCGCCGCGGCGGGCCGGGACACGGCAGAGCTTACCGGTCGCACGTTATCACCGCCTTGCTTGCTGACGGCGTTTGCTTTCTGATCGGACATGATAGTACCTCCTGTGGCTGCATATATGAACTCACTGCCATTATTATCCTGCCCACAATCTGCTACCATTGTCTCAATAGCCACTCATCGATAATATCCAGCCATGACGCATGTTGCCATTCTGACTTATCCTGATACCGCGCTGTTCGAGCTTGGTTGCGCCGTCGAGCTGTTTGCACTGCCACGACCGGAATTCAGTGACTGGTATCAAACTGACGTGGTCAGCTTCGAAGATCACGCCCTGCGAGCGTCCGGCAATATTCTGCTGCAGGCCAAACCTGTTGCTTCCCTGGCGGGCTACGACATGCTGGTCATTCCCGGCTGGCCGGCAGATCTCAATCCTGATCCGGTTCTGCTCGGCGAGATACTTGCATTGCGCCAGCGCGGCGGCACCGTCATCAGTTTCTGTTCCGGCGCCTTCCTGCTCGCTGCCAGCGGATTGCTTGACGGCTGCCTTGCCACCACACACTGGCGGTATGCCGCTGCCTTTCGTCAGCGCTTCCCCGCTGTCCGGTACGTTGAAGACGTGCTGTATACTTACGCAAATCGTATCGGCTGTGCGGCAGGCAGTTCTGCAGCCCTTGACCTGGGCCTGGCAGTTATTCGCCAGCAACATGGTTATCAGATTGCCAATCAGGTGGCGCGCCGCCTGGTCATGGCCGCGCACCGCAGCGGCGGCCAATCGCAATTTGTGGAAACACCGCTGGCCCGAACCAGTGATAGTTTTGCCGACACGCTGGATTGGGCCGTGAAGAATCTGACCTCGGGCATTAGCATCGACGCGCTCGCCCGGCGCGCCCATATGTCCAGGCGGAATTTCGATAGAAAGTTCCGCGCATCGATGAACATGAGCGCCAATGACTGGCTGGTTATGCAGAAACTGGAACTGGCCAAACAACTGCTGGAAAGCACGCAGTTGTCTGTCGAGCGCGTCGCCACCCGCTCGGGTTTTGACAATGCAATAACGCTTCGACACAACTTCCGCAAACATTTGCAGTCGTCACCCAGCCGCTTCCGCTTGCAGTTTGGCAAAACTCACTGAGCATCAGTGCTGGCGCCAGTCAAAATCCATTTGTCTGGCCGTCATGCTGGCCAGTTCGTGACTGTGCAGACGGCGCACCAGATGCAGGCTCATGTCAATTCCGGCAGAGATGCCTGCCGAGCTGACAATGTCACCCGTATCGACCCAACGCACATCGTCGACCACCGTCAGCAGTGGAAATAATGCACGCAGATCGGCGACATCCTGCCAGTGCGTGGTGACGGTGTGGGTTTTTAACACGCCCGCCTGTGCCAGCAGAAAAGCGCCCGTGCACACCGACGCAACCAGCCTTGCCCGGCTGGAGACCGATGCGATCCAGTGCATGACCTGCGGCTTTTCCATTTCCGGCTGATGCATACCACCGGCCACAATCAGCACATCAAGCGGTGGATGATCATCGTTGATGCCGTAGTCGGCCAATACCCGGAAGCCGGCCCTTGCAGTAACCACACCCGAGTTTTCACCGACCAGAAATACATTGAACGGTTCGCCGTCAGCGCACAGCCGACAAGCGGTGGTAAACACCTCGAACGGTCCCGAGAAATCCAGCACTTCGACCTGTCCGTAGACATAAATACCAATATTCAAATCAGACTCCTTGTTCCGGAAAAACCTTACCGGGAATCCACCAGACAAAAATCGCCATGCCGACAAGTTCCACCAGCGATTGAAAAACGATGGTGACTGCTGTCAGCTCGTAGCCAGATGGCAAGGCCAGCGCCAGTGGCAGCACAACAAAGGAATTACGTGTACCCAGGCTAAACGCCAGCGTACGCCCGTGCGACACCGGCAAACGGAACAGCCGTGTCAGCAACCAGGCCAGCAGCGCCGTCAGCAACAGAAACGTGGAGAACACCAGCAGCAAAGGCCCGAACAAATGCACTGAGCTTGACACCAGTTCATACTGAGTCGCTGCAATCACAAACACCACCCCTGCCAGCAGAGGCACCGGCAACGTGGCCAAAAATCTGGTTACGCCGGCTCGCTCTGGCTTCCCCTTTGCCCAACACTCCGTAAAGGCCGCCAGACAGAACGGCAGCACAATGAGGCACACAAATGCCAGCAACATTTCCTGCCGCGCTGCCGCCACCACTATACGCTCACCAAAGAACAACCACAGATATACCGGCAATAACAATGCCTGCAGCACCAGACTCACCGGCAGAAACGCGATCGCCTGGTGCAGGTCGCCACGACCCTGCTGTACAAATGCGACAAACCAGTCGGTGCAGGGCAGCAACAGCACCAGAGCAACGCCTAGACGAATGGCAGGGTCGTCCGGAAACAAAAACAACAAGCCCCAGACGAGCAAGGGCAACAGCAGAAAGTTGGCCAGTAGGGCAGCAGTGATGAAGCGAGCGTCACGCATGGCATTGTGTATGCCAAGCAGTGGAATCTGAGTAAACGTCACGTACAGCAGCAAGCCCAGTATGGGCCACAATAAATTGGTCAAAGCATCCGGCAATGAGGGCACATATTCTGCCAGCGCAAGACCGGCGGCGATGGCCGCCAGATAGAACGCGACCTGCCACTTTTCCATCATATCAAGCATGTCATGAGCCCTGGACCTGGGTCAGCGCCGGGCGGGATTTCCGGCAGCTGACAAAACGGATACGTATCGACTGAGAATGTCCATATCAGCAACATTCAGCTGCAAAGCAAATGCCGGCATCTCTACCCCGCCTCGCTCGATAATGTTGCGATTGTGTATTGGATTACGCGAATGCGCCAGCGTCGGCGCTGAGCCTCCAGTGACCCCCTGTCCCTGTTCTCCATGGCAACCAGCACACAACCGGCCAAAGAGTTGTGCCGCCCGTGCATGCTCTTCTTCGGTCAGCGCTACACCAACATCCCCAGTGCTATTGTCCGGCCCTGCTGCCTCGACAGGGGTCGGGGCAGCAGGGCCGCTTGCGGCATCGGTGGCTGCACCCGGCAGCGCCAGCGCCACCAGTTCAGCCGGGTGCTCAGCGGTCGCCACGGCGATAACAATGTACTGATAACCTTTATGAAAGTATGTCATCGGCGCACCAGTGGCTTTGGCCGGCAACTCAATTTCGGCGACCACCTCCCCGGTAGATTTGTCGTAAGCCCGGAACATGGGCCCGCCCGGATCACCACTGAGGTGCCCCGCTTCCGCCAGGAATAGCAACGTAGAGGTTACCAGCGGGGAGGGCCGGATCATCGGGTGGCCCATGCTGTCAAAGTCCAGATCCAGCCCCTGCAGATCCGGATGGTTGCGGATATGGTCTGACGCCGGGCCGATACTGCGCGACCAGATATGCTGTCCCCGGTTCATGTCGGTGGCCGTGATCAGGCTCCAGGGCGGCCGCGTGATGGGCAACCCCCGTGGCCCCTGAATAAACACCGATGGCGCTCTCAGATACTGCCAGTTGGTCCGGGACGGGTCAGGTGTCAGCAGAGCCGCAACCATCGGCGCGTTGCGCAGAGGCACAAACATATTGCCGCTGTCCGGATCAAAGGCGGCGCCGTTCCAGTTGGAGCCGCCCTGGTAGCCCGGGTTGACCCAGGTGCCCTGTGTGCCGCCTTCGCGCAGTGGTGTTGGCGGCGTGTACATCGGGCCGCGTACATAGCGGGATGCGATCTCCACGGCCTCCGAGCGTAGCGCCGGGGTAAAATCTATCAACTCCTCTTCATGGAAACCCTGGCTTAGATAGGGTTCCGGCAACGTCGGAAACGGCTGGGTCGGCGAGGCACGCTCGCCCGGCACTTCACTGGGTGGCACGGGCCGTTCTTCGATAGGCCAGACCGGTTCTCCCGTGATCCGGTCAAACACGAATGACATGCCCTGTTTGGTAAGTTGGGTCACGGTTTTGATCCGACGACCGTCGACCACGATGTCACCCAGGATCGGCGCCGCCGGTGGGTCGTAATCCCACAGGCCGTGATGCGTCAACTGATAATGCCAGACCAGTTCACCGGTGCGGCCATCAAGACACACCAGGCTCTGGGAGAACAGATTGTCACCGTGGCGATGACCGCCATAAAAATCGTTTGAGCCGGCTTCGACCGGCAAATAGATATACCCTGTTTCAGTATCCACGCTCATCATGGACCAGACACCGGTGTTGCCGGTATAACGCCAGGAGTCCCCCTGCCAGCTGTCATGACCGGGCTCCCCGGGCTGCGGTATGGTATTGAAGCGCCACACCAGGTCGCCGGTGCGCACGTCATAACCACGAATGTGGCCGGGCGTGGCTTCCATGTTTGGTGCCGTAATAGTGCCCACGACCTGCGCAACAACAACATCACCCACTATTGCAGGCGGTGATGATGAACCTACGGAGTCTGCATCCGAGCCATCAGGAAACAACCCTTCGCGCAACATGACGCTGCCATTGTCACCGAATGCCGGATCAGCAAGCCCGGTGCGGGCATCAATCGCCAGCAAACGTCCGTCCAGAGTGTTGTGAAAAATGCGCGCATCGTCACCATCACGCCAGTACGCCAGAGACCGGCTGCCCAGCCCCAGCCCACGTTCAGCAACACGCGCGGGGTCAGGCGTATAACGCCAGATCTCCCGCCCGGTGGCCGCATCAAGCGCCACCACCTGATGTTGCCCGGAGGGTGCATACAACACACCGTCAACCATCAGGGGCGTTGCCTTGAGGTTACTGTCAGGACGATCCCCAAGTGGCAGCGCGCGCCAACGCCAGGCCAGCTGCAGATTGGCCACATTGCTTGCATCAATCTGATCCAGAGCCGAGTAACGGGTAAAGCCATGGTCGCCACCCCAGGTATGCCACTCCCCATCGGGCGCGCCGTATTGAGAAAGCGCCAGACCCGGCACAAAAAACAACAGGACAGCGCCTGTGACGATATTGTTCAACCTGCAGGCGAGCCAACGCATGTCTGCCTCATTGTTGTTGTTTGATGGCCAGCGTCCATGCTCAGTTGAGCGCTTTCTGCTCCACAATCTCCTGCAACCTGGCCACTGACATCTCCAGCGCCTTTCTGGCCTCCTCATCAGATGAGACCTTGGAAAGAACAAAATATGCAGTGCGGGCTACCTGGCGCCATCTAGGGTTGGAAGGTAGTTTGTCCAACGACAGATAACGATTCATTGACCGGGTACGCAAACGTCCATTGTCGATACTGACACTCCATATCCTGCTCTTTTCGGCGAGATCAATAATTGATTCCCCGGTCACCTTTTGCCAGTAGTAATGACAATCCTGCATGACTTTGACCAACGCCTCGCGGTATTTCAGCTCACTGTCATCGTCGTCATCCGGTATCAGGGTGCCTGACAGATGATTGATCAGTTTATCAATGTTGCCAAGTTCGCCGACCAGATCCTTGTGCTTGTGCAGATCCTCGGGTTTTATCTGGGACAGATACTCACCCAGCAACTGCGTGCGCTCTACATTGCGATTTATTTCATCAATAATCTGGGGCAGACTCAATGTATCCGGTGCATCCGGCCTGGGCTCCTGGCTGGTTTCCTGGCTGGGTTCCGGCCTGGCGTTGGTTTCAAACACCAGCAGATAGAACTCCTGATCAACCTGGCTCAGCGTGAGCAGACAGAACCTCCCTTGCACCGATTCCAGTTCAAAATCAAAATACTCGGTACTTCCGGGGCGGGATATCCTGTCCTCGTTGAATGGAAAATGTACAGCATCCGCCAGCGCCGGTGAGCGCGGCAGCAGTTGATCAGAGACCCTGTTAACCGACTGTTGAATGCATGATTCAGCGGAAACCTGCAACAATTGTTCAGCCGCATTGTTGATGAATATGACAACACCTGCCTCATCAATCGCCAGCAGCGGATCGCCGGTAACATCCAGCAGCGCTGCCAGTCTTTGCTCGCGTTCACGCAGTCGCTTTTCGCTCTCCTCGTAACGCTGCAATTGCCAGCTCAATCGCTGGTTGTCGCGTTTGACATGCTTCAGGTTCAGCAATTCAAACTGCTTGTCGATCCTGATGCGCAACTCCTCCTTACTGAAGGGTTTGGTAATATAGTCATTGGCGCCGAGACTCAGACCTTTGACCAGATCTTCGACGCGATTCTTGGCCGTCAGAATGACTATCGGTAATTCGTCCGAATCATAGCGCTTGCGCACGATCTGGCAAAATTGATAACCGGTCATCACTGGCATCATCAGATCCAGAATTATCAGATCCGGTTTTTCTTTGCTCAGCTTCTCCAGCGCTTCCGCACCACTCAGAGCCGTGCTTAATTGATATCGGTCGGAGAGATGAGACTCAACGATTCTCAGATTAAGGTATTCATCGTCGACCACAAGAATATTACCCTGCCATTGCGCATGAGCAGGATCATCATCAGTGCCGCCATTGGCATCACTGCCAGCGTCGCCGTTCAGCGGTCCCTGATTGCTTCGACGCTCTACACTAAGACCGGTCGCCTGCAGGGCCGCTGCCAGCCCGACCGGCTTGGAAGCAATCGCACTCCGGTTCTCATCACCGGCTTCATTTTCTGCGGATTTGCCTGCCTTTTTGCCGTCCGGCAAGGATTGCTTCAAGGGCAGATCAAAGTAGAACAGCGAACCCTCGCCCGGCGTGCTGCGCAGTACGATCTCCGAATCATGCAGCTCCAGCAAACGCTGCGATATCGACAGGCCGAGACCGGTGCCACCCGCCTGGCGGGCTTCATCAGAATCGATCTGATAAAAGCGCTTGAATATATTCCTTTGCTCTGCTGCCGAAATACCAATGCCGGTATCCCGCACCGAAACCCTGACATCCAGGTCAAGCACTTCTACCGCAATGGTGACACTGCCGTGTGGCGTGAACTTGACTGCATTGGCAACAAGATTGAACAGCACCTGCTGGAGCCTGTCCTCGTCCCCTTCAACGATAATCCGGGCGTTGGGAAAGTTCTCCACGATCTTGATCGGTTTGTCACCCACCAGCGGCCGGGTCATGCGCGCAACAATTTCGCAAACCTGTTTGAGGTCGATATCTCTCTTGTTCAGCGCCAGGTGCCCGTTTTTGATAGCTGAAAAATCGATGACGTCATTGACCAGGCTGGACAATCTTTGTGCACTGACTTTCATCAAAAGCAGGGTTTCACGCTGCGAGGCATCAAGGCTGCTGGAACGGTCGGCCAACATTATTTCCGCCAGACCGATGATGCCGGTCAACGGTGTCCGCAGCTCGTGCGACACATTGGCGATGAATTCCTCTTTTACATTGTCCGCTTGTTGCAGGGCGTCAATTTTCAGTTGATTGGCGCGCAACAAATCCTGCTGCGCGGCCTTGTAACCTTCCATCATGTTCTGCAGCCGGTCACTCAGCCCCAGGGCCAGCACTGTCACCGCGGCCAGCGTTGCGATCTGGATACCGTTGTAGGCAAGCAATGGCGGGATAATGACCCCCATTCTCTGCAACAACTCCAGCAGAATACCGATAAGGAGGATAATCCATGCCGAGACAAAAAATCGGGAAGCTCGAACCATGCGGCGCCTGGCCAAAAACCCGGACATGGTAATGAGTATGGTCAGCACCGCGGTGTAGGCCAGGGCCATGCGATTGACCAGTGCCGAATCGACAATGAGGCCGAGCACAACACCTGCTGCCGCCAGCAGGGCAAATATGCGGGCCGCCTTGTCCAGGCGCTGGTCAAGTTGTTTGACGCCCAGGAAGGCACGTACAAACATGATGCTGACCAGATTGGCCAGCAGACTGAAAACCCCTGTCGCGCGGTTGGCCCAGTCCGGAGCCTCCGGCCATAGATACTGATAGGCCAGACCCTGCGCCGTCAGCGTGTAAAAACTGCCGAATACGACCAGTAGCGCAAAGTACAGAAATCCGGGTTCACGACTGGTGTACCAGACCGCGAAACTGTAAATGGCAATCATCAGCATCAGGCCGAAATACAGCCCTGACGTGAACAATGTGCGTTGCGCCTCGGATGCAAAGAAAGTGGTGCTGGCCAGCGCCAGCGGAAACTGCAAAGAGCCGGTACTTTCGACGCGGAAGTAGATGGACATTGACTCTGAAGGTGGCACCTGAAATTCAAAATTGATACTACGGTGCATCAGGTGGCGGGCGCGAAACGGCAATGCACTGCCGGCGGCGTAGTTGCGCCACTCTCCCTCTGCATCCTGATAGAAGAAATCCACACGATCCAGGTTGGGGAATCCGATGTAGGCTACCCAGTCACGAGGTTCATCAAACCGGTTTTCCAGATCCACCCGGACCCACAGGGCGCTGCGTCGATAACCCAGATTGGGCTGCCCGGGCGCCATCCAGGGCAGGCCTGCCACGCTCAGCTGCGCCCTGGCCTCTTCAAAATCAAGTTCCGCCCCCACATCTTCGAACAGAATCAACTCAGAGCCCGGCACCAGCCCGCCGGGAAAACTGTCCAGCTCCAGCGCCATTGTGGCGGGAGATATCAGGCTCACAAGCCAGATCAGACAGATTTTCCATGGGTATTTTTGTTGCATCCGTACCTTGTCCGCACGTACATCTTGTTGTAAAGGGGGCGCTCGACATCTGCCTTGTTGTGTACTCAACACCTCGAATCATATAGAGTTTAAGTCAACAATAAAACATACGGATCCCATCATGTCACACCTGATCAGCAAACCTGCTATGCGCCCTTGTCTTCAGATCCTGACCGCTGCATCAATCATCATCTCGCTGAGTGCCTGCAACAACGTGACCAGCGCCGATGCTGAGAGCGGCAATCCATCACCCATCGCCACCTATACTGCCGAACAGGCTCGCCGGGGTGCAAACGGGTATGAGGCCTATTGTGCGTCATGTCATGGCCGCAACCTCCAGGGTGGCGCGTCGGGTCCCGCGCTGAACGGGGAGGCTTATGCCACGCGCTGGGGCGGCCAGCCCGGCAGCGCCCTGATCAGCTTGATCAGCACCAGCATGCCACCGGGTGGTGCGCAGGCCCTGCAACCCTCTGATTACCTGGATATAACCGCACATATACTCGACACCAATGGCGTGGCAGCCGGATCAGCGCCGCTGCTGGCCGACACCCCACATCCGTTTAATGAGATGCCCCGGTCGACTGCCGCTGCCACCAGCACGGCGCCAGCAAATGACACTGAAACGCCGACCGGCGTGACCGTGGCCGGCACCATAGAACACTTTGAGCCGCTCAGCGCTGCCGCGCTTGCCGACCCGTCACCCGACGACTGGCTAATGTGGCGGGGCAATCCGCAGGCATGGAGTTACAGTGAACTGGCACAGATTAATCTGGACAACGTTGATGACCTGCGCCTTGAATGGGTCTGGAACATGCACAGCGGCGACTCGGAGCCCGCGCCCATCGTCTACGATGGCATCATGTTTCTGATCAATCCGGGCAATGTTGTGCAGGCACTGGATGCACGTGACGGCGAATTGATCTGGGAACATGCGGCCGGTCCGGCCACCGGCGAGGACATGCGCAATATTGCCATCTACGGTGACAAGATCATTCAGGCAACCACTGACGCGCGCCTGATCGCGCTGGACGCCCGTACCGGCGAACAGGTCTGGGAGGTCACCATCGCTGACAGTGACAAAGGTTTTGCCAACTCCAGCGGCCCCCTGATCGCCGACGACAAGGTCATTGTCGGCCTCGCAGGTTGTGCCAGTTATATTAAAGAGGACTGCTATATCAGCGCTTACGACGCTGATACCGGCGACCTGGCGTGGCGTTTCGACACCATTGCCAAAACCGGCGAACCCGGCGGTGACACCTGGGGCGGACTGGATGATATCTTCCGCGCCGGTGGCGAAACCTGGATCACCGGCAGCTACGATCCGGAATCCAGACTGACGTACTGGGGCGTTGCCCAGGCCAAACCCTGGGCACCACCGAGCCGGCATATGTCCATTCACGATGCCGGCCTGTATACAAACTCGACGCTCGCCATCGACGTTGACACGGGTGAACTGGTCTGGCATTTCCAGCACGTACCCGGCGAAGCGCTGGATCTGGATGAAGTATTTGAACGTGTGCTGGTCGATCAGGATGACCGCAAGCTGGTGCTGTCCATAGGCAAGCATGGCATATTGTGGAAGAACGATCGCGAAACAGGAGAGTTTCTGGGCTACACCGAAACCATGTACCAGAACGTATTCACCCATATCGACCCGCAAACGGGTGCTGTCACCTACCGTGACGAGATTGTCAATGCCCAGCTGGACGAATGGGTCAACGCCTGCCCCAGCAGCGCCGGCGGCAAGAACTGGCACGCCATGAGTTACCATGCCCCCAGCGGTGCATTGATAGCCCCGCTCAGCCAGACCTGTCTGGACAACCGGGCACGCGCGGTGGAACTGGTTGAAGGCTCAGGCGGACTCGCATCCAATCGACGCTTCCATGAAATGCCCGGTACAGACGGCAACCTGGGCAAACTGGCCGCTTACGATGTCCGTTCACTGGACGAATTGTGGAGCTATGAGCAACGCGCATCATTTATTACCGGCGTGCTGTCGACTGCCGGTGACCTGGCTTTTGTGGGCGACCTGGACCGACGCTTCCGTGCGTTTGATGCAAGGACTGGTGATATCGTCTGGGAAACCAGACTTGGTACTGCTGTGCAGGGTCATCCTTTGACCTTCAGTATTGACGGCAAACAATACATCGCAGTGACAACGGCCAACGGCGGCACCAGCCCCCGCATGGTGCCACGGGCAGTGGCACCTGACGTGTCACCGCCGCCCAACGGCAACGCTGTGTATGTATTTGCATTGCCCTGAGGGCGTTCCATGCTGTGTCTTGTCCTGAAATAGCAAAAGGGGGCCAGATCAATGATCTGGCCCCCTTTTTTTCACAGCTGTTTTGAGTGATCTTCCGGTGCAAATCTGATCAGAAGTTGACTTTAGCACCCACTTTGAAAGTCCTTCCCATGGGCGTGTGCGTGACCGCATCGTAGTTGATTTCAGTACGCGCAAAGGGCGGGTCATTGTCCGTCACGTTATCAACTGACGCCGTCAGCGTCATGTTGTCTGTTATGTCATGACGCAAGGTCAGGTTGTGCACGACCCAGGAACTGATCTCCCGGCCAGCATCACTGATGGCAAAAATACCTGTGCGCTGATCTTTGTAACTGTCAATGTACTGCGCCGTCCAGCGCACATTCGTGCTCAACAGTGCATAGTTCAGATACACCGATCCACGCAGTTCAGGCAGCGGTGACAAGGTGGTTTGCAGATTAAATGAGCCGGCACCATCAAAACCGCTCTCCATCACTGCGCCGTTGATGACCAAATCATCGGTTTTATACTCATTGATCCACGTCGCAGCGGCGCCTGCTGTCAGACTGCCCTCACCAACGTTGTACCATGTGTAATCACCGGTAACGTCAATACCATCGTTGGTGAAACCAGCACCATTAATGGCGTAGGTCTTGACCCGCAGAATGTTGCTGATACCACATTCTCCATCGGTGAAATCAAAGTAACGGTCCAGGTATGCCTGGTCGACACTGGCACAGTTGCCTTCGTTGTCTGACGCATTCGGGAACACCGCGCCAAGAATGCCCTGCAACGGCTCATTCGTCAGCATGTCTTCAATTTCAAAGCGCCAGTAATCCACAGAAGCATTCCAGGCATCACCCTGCAGCAGCAGCCCGACGTTGTAGTTGGTTGACGTTTCCGGGTCCAGATCCGGGTTGCCGATGCTACTCACCGGCCGGTTGCTGCCCAGCACAGAGCTGAAGCCCGTCGTTTCGCGCGTCAGCAACGATGCTTGTGGCGGGGCACGGAACGTGGTGCCGAGCGATGCTCGCAGAGCGACCATGTCGGTAGCTTGCCAGCGCAGCCGCAGATTCGGATCAAAGCTGTTGCCGCCCTTGTCGCCATAGTCCTCGAAACGTGCAGCGACCTGTGCCGTCAGGCTATCGGTAACCGGCAAATAGATTTCACCAAAAACAGCGTAGACGCCACGGGCCAGTTTGGTTGGCTCGTAAGTCGCCAGGAAGTTGTAAGGGCTTTCGCCTTGCGGTTCACAGCTGACATCGCCGTTGATTGGCGTATCCAGACACGGCGAAAGCAGGGCATTGGCAAACTCGTTATAATTTTGCTCGCTGGTGGTGTAGCGATACTGCACACCAGTAGCAAAACTGGCCGCACCAGCACCGAGCTGCAGAGGCAATTCGCCATCAAGCACAAAATTGAATTCACTGACCTCACCCTTGGTCTCCGCCCAGTGACGATCCGTCATCCACGCCACCAGTTCAGCAGAGTTTTCCACACTCGCATCGAAGTTCGGGTTTACAAACCCGGTCAGAGGGTTGCCCGGCACCGCGTTTGAGAACGGGTTGAACCACTGACAGGCGCCGGCACCAGGCGTCCCTTCTTCAAACGCAGCAGTGCCAAGCCCGGTGTTGCAACCTTCGCCACCCAGACCGCGCATCGCCAGTTGCAGTTTGCCTGTGGATATATCGTACTCCTGGCGCACTGTTGAACTGTTGCCGTAGGTCAACGAGGTCGTATAACCCAGGGTTGGTGTCAGGTCTCCCGTGAGTTCGGCTGACAGGCGCATGCTGTCGCGTTTGCGTGACTGATGCGATTCCTTGTATCCAAACATTGGGTTGCCACCCGCCAGAAACGGACGCCACTGATTTATGGTGATGTATGCGTTTCCTGGGCTGGCTACTGCCAGCGCAGGGTTCTGCTGTTTGAACAGCTGATAACCCGGGTTCGTCGCCGGAATGGTAAAGATAGGACCGGCGGCCGGGTCGCGGAACGCTGACGACTGTGCGACTCCGTTCGGATTTACTGTGCTGGAGATATTACGTGCAGTGGTAAACGACGGCGTAATATTGGTGTAGGGGGTATCTGTTTCTGCATACAAGGCTTCGACATGCAGATCCGCGCCGTTGTCAAAACTATAGTTGTACTGTGAATACAGTTGCACTGTATCCTGCTTATCGACCAACTGATCCCAGCCGGTGAATTGCATGCGGCATTGATCACCACCCACAGATGGCACACCGGATTGATTGGTCAGCACACCACCAAATTCTTCGCAGGCAGGGTCAGCAAACAGAGGCGCCACAAACGTGGTGCGGAACGAACCCGGGTTTGAGCCGGTAGTCCAGCCGCCTTCCGGATTGACGGCATAGGGCTGTATCGCCCAGTCACGATCACGTGTCAGCAACGGAGAGCGGTGGTAGTAGTTCGCGGTCAACAGCAAATCGCCACCGCCCACCTCGCCGCCCCAGGCCAGGCCCAGATTATAGTCGCCATCGGAATCACTAATGCCACGATAGTCCCCGGTAAGCTCCAGCCCGTCGGTGCTGGTCTTGGTGATGTAGTTGACGACCCCGCCAATGGCGTCAGAGCCGTAGGTAACCGAGCCTCCGTCTTTCAGTACTTCAACACGCGCAATCGCATTGGTCGGCAAGCGGTTGGCGTCGTCAACGGGCAAGCGCTTGCCATTTAGCAGCACCAGTGTTCGCTCCGGACCAAAACCACGCAGGTTGATAGAAGCCGTGCCTTCGGATGCCTGACCACGGCCGGAAGTAAACGGATTGCTTTCACCCACGATACCCGCCATGTAGCTCAGACTTTTGAGCATTTCCAGTGGGGGTGGCGATCCACGCTGCTCAAGATCTTCAATGGAAATTCGATCAACGGGTATGGCGCCGTCTTCAGCCATGCCGCGAATAAGAGACCCGGTAACAACAACTTCTTCGATGGTGGGCGCTGGCGCCTGCGCGTGGACTGCAGATCCGGCTGCTGCCGTCACGCCAATGGCGAGGATGCGGCGGATGGACGTGGACAAACAGGTGTGACTCTTCATTTTTTCTTCCCCATGGTTCGGCAAATGCCGCTAACTACACAGCGCCGCCTTGACTCGGGGCGCCGACTACTGGGAGTAACTGAACACGTTCATAAACACCGAACAGTTGTTCGCATACTCCAAACCCGGGGGCAGGGTAATGAAGCGGGAGATTTAGTACAAGAGATTAATTGTCACTGAATGTGGCATATGTATGTGACATGGCGCTGTTTTTTTCAAAAAACGCCATGTCGCATTAAATTGCTTGACAGCAGATAAAAAATCTGAGCAATCACTCCGGCCCGGTCAAAACTTTCAGAGAGTGAGCGGCCAGCCCAACAGCAGAATACTGATGGTTGAAATACCAACAATGATGTTCATTGGAATGCCCGCGCGCAAAAAGTCGCTGAAGCGATAGGCACCAGGACCGTACACCATCAGATTGGTCTGATAGCCAAGGGGCGTGGCAAAGCTTGCAGACGCAGCGATCATGATGGCAAACATAAAGGGCTCAGGGTCAAGACCTGCCTGCTGGGTAATCGCCAACGCCAACGGCACCATGATAACGGCAGCGGCATTATTGGTGATCATTTCTGTCAACAGCGACACCGCCACGTACATCAGAATGAGCAACAGCCAAGGCCGGCCACCGCTCAACGCCACCAGACCTTCGGCCAGCTGCGCCGCCACGCCGGTTTTCTGCAACGCCGCACCCAGAGCAAACGATGCAGCAATGGTGATAAGCACCGGCAGGTCCAGGCTTTTCTCAGCCTGGCTTATCGTCAGACAACCAGTCGCCAGCATCAGTCCGGCGGCAAGCAATGCTGCGTTCAGCATGGATATCAGACCCAGGCCTGCACCGCCCACTGCCAGCAACAGAATGGCCCAGGCCAGCACGGCTTTTTCATGCCGGGGCGTTTCCTTGTCCAGGTCGTTAACGACCAGAAAATCCTTGTTATACTGCTGACGTGTGACAAAGGCCGGGCGCGCTTCAAGCAACATGGTATCGCCGGGCATGATAATGATGTTGCCCAGGTTACCGGCAATACGCTCACCATTGCGCGCCAGCGCCAGTACGATGGCACCGTAGCGATCATGAAAACGTGAACTGCGGATGGTCTCGCCGACTGCCGCGCAGGACTGTGACACCACTACCTCAACCAGACGACGTTCCGCGCGGTCCTGCATCAGCGCATCATTGCCGCTGCCAACCGAGGCAGTAATGCCATGAATCCTGAGCAAATCGGTCACCGCCTCGGTTTCGCCGGCAAACACCAGGCGATCTCCTGCTACCAGTATTTCTTCCGACGGCGCCGCCGTTACCACGGTATCGCCACGCAGAATTTCTACCAGGTAAAGGCGCTCCAGCGCCCGCAACCCGGCCTTCTCGACGGTCAAGCCCACCAACGGGCCGTGCGGATCAACAGCCACCTCGACGGTGAATTCCCGCATATTGGCGAACGGCCGCCGGGTACTGCGATCAGGCAACAGCCGTGGCAGCACTAGCACCATGAACACTACCGAGACCAGCACCACCGGCAGGCCCACCAGGGTAATTGAAAAAATGCCGAAGCCATCGTTGCCGGTCAGCGCTTCGTACTGACCGGACACCACAAGATTGGTGCTGGTGCCGATCATGGTCAAGGTGCCGCCAACAATGGCGCCGTAACTCAAGGGAATCAGCAGACGGGATGGCGCGATGCCAATTTTACGTGACCAGGCATTGATGGCGGGAATCATGGTCGCAACCACGGGCGTGTTGTTGAGAAAGGCGCTCAGTGGCAACACGGGGAGGAACATCCTGATCATGGCTGAGCGCAGCGTTTTCGGGCGCCCCAGAAATTTGTTGACCAACAGATCAATGCCACCCGATGCGTGCAGACCACCGGCCACTGCAAACATGGCCGCCACCGTGATCAGGCCCGGATTGCCGAAACCCGCCAGCGCTTCTCCGGCTGTCAATACGCCGGTCATGCTCAGGATACCGAGCGCGCCCAGCAAAACCACGTGCGGTGCCAGACGCGTTGCAAGCAACACCCCCAGCACCCCCATGGTTAATCCCAGCGATAGCCAGCCCTGCCATTCCATGTTTTGCCTCAACTGTTCGAGCAAATGAGGCGACAGTATAGTGCAGACCATTTATTCCGTATAAGAATATTTAATAATTATCATATTCTTAAATGGACTTAAAATGTTCTGGCCAGTTCGCCACGCTGATAATCCGACAGCGCCTGCTCTATCTCTTGGCGCGTGTTCATCACGAATGGGCCGTACTGTACGATCGGCTCCTGCAAAGGTTTGCCCGCCAATACGATCACACGCGTGTCGGCGCTCTGCGGGGTAATCATCACGGTATCGCCTTCGCGATCAAGGCGCGCCACCTGGCCACGCTTGACCTGGGTTCCGGCCTCTCCCAGTGCTGCCGCGCCTTCGTATACATACACCATGACAGTATGGCCCTGTGCCACCTTGAGAGACTGCGGATCAAGCTTGTCGCCGAACACAAGATCGAGGTAAACCGGCTCCGTGTCCGGACGCGACACCAGACCTTCCAGCTCCTGCCCCCCCAGTTCGGCTTTGCCGGCGATCAGCTTGGCACTGATGCCTGACACGTCGGCCACAGGAATGGACGCTGAGGCAATATCACGGTATGCCGGTGGCTGCATTTTGCTGTGTGATGGCAGATTCAGCCATACCTGGAAGCCTCGCATGCGACCCTCTGTCTGTTTTGGCATTTCTGAATGAATGATGCCGGCGCCCGCTGTCATCCACTGAACATCACCATTGCGCAAATCACCCACATTGCCCATATGATCCTGGTGCTCCATGTGCCCTTCAAGCATGTAGGTGATGGTTTCGAAGCCACGATGTGGGTGTGGTGGAAAACCACCAATGTAATCGCTGGCATCGTAAGAGCCGAACTCATCCATCATCAGAAACGGATCAAATCGTGCAGGGTCACCGGCACCGCCAAAAACACGCAACAGCTTAACGCCATCGCCGTCCGAAGACGCACGGGCAACAATGATCTCCTGTACCGCTTTAACGTTGTTCATACTCACCTCCCGTCATCAGCATGATGACTCATGGCGCCTATATTACCCATAAAGAATTGATAGTATGATGCAATTTTACCGTCTTATATATTTAATAACCTGATAAATCGCCCTGCCTGATCCTACCAGGAGCAGAAACATGAAATTACCACGTATCAGCCTGGAACAATGGGCCGCCTTCAAGGCCGTTGTTGACGAAGGCAGTTTTGCCAACGCCGCCGAGGCGCTCAACAAAAGCCAGTCCAGCATCAGCTACGCCATTGCGCGACTGAACGAACTATTGCCCACACCCGTGCTTGAGTTGTCAGGCCGCAAAGCTGTGCTGACCCACGAAGGCACAGTCATGTACCGTCGCGCGACGCAGTTGCTGGCGCAGGCCGAGGCGGCCGAGCAGACCGCACACTTGCTGGCTCGCGGCATCGAATCCGAAGTTGTTATCGCAGTTGACGGGCTGCTGGAACCGGGCCAGCTGATACCGGTGCTGGACCGGTTTTCGCTGATGTACCCCATGACCCGCCTGCGCCTGCTGGAAACACAGTTGTCCGGCACCACAGAAGCACTGCTGGAAAAGAAAGCGGACATTGTACTGGGCAGCCAGGTGCCGGTCGGACATTTGGGCACGCCATTAAAAAGTATTCGCATGGTTGCCGTCGCGCATCCCGATCACCCGCTGTGTCAGACAGGCACGGATGCCGGTATCAACGACTGGGAGTTGCGCACGTGGCGACAGGTCGTCCTGCGCGACAGCGGCACCCGCCGCGAACAGGATGCCGGCTGGCTTGGCTCCGAACAACGCTGGACGGTCAGCCACTTCTCCACCACCCTGAAAGTTCTGCGAGCGGGGCTGGGCTTCGCGTTTGTCCCGTATGACTGGGTTGCGCAGGATATACTGCAGGGCTCGTTAAAAATTGTGCCGCTCAGTTTTGGTGCCGAGCGACAACTGCCCATTTATATGCTGATGGCAACCAGCGACAGCTGCGGCCCGGCCACATCGGCGCTGGCAACACTGCTCACAGAGCATTTTGCCGGCCAGACGGACTGACCGGTGCCCGCCGCAAGCAGATTCAGCGACGCCGGTCCATTACCCGGTCATAGACTGCCCAGTTGTCCGGCAGCAGATTCTGTTCCGCACTGACCTGAGTACCGAGCAACAGGTAATTGCGCTCGGCGTTGCTGTACGGCAACCACTGAGGCTGTCCCGGTGCACTGGGCACACCGTGATGGGCAAAATTAACCCAGTAGTCCGACATGATATCAGCCAGACGGAAATCCATGGCCGAGGCCTGATCGCGCAAGGTATGGACATTGTCGAACACATACGCTATCTCGGCAGCGTGATAGGCTCCCAACTGCTGTGACATCGGCCCTGGTGGTCGATGCGTGAAGAAGTACAGAAATGCGGGCTCATCAACGTTGCGCGTCAGATTGGCCCAGGTCACCATATTCCAGCCAAAGGATCCGTCCCGGAAATTATCCAGTGTGGATTTGCGGATATCATCTGCCGGATACACCTCCAGCATCATCTCGGCCAGATCTCCATACACAGAGCGCATTTGCGCTTCATAGGCCTGTGCCGAGTCTGGCAGGGTGCTGCCAGCACCGAGCGTTGTGCCCTCGTCGCTGTTAAAACCCACCAGCACGGGCACTTTGTTCTGTCGACCCTGTGAGAATATCTGGTAAGGCTGCTCGGGTATCACCCAGCCATCAACAATGCCGTCGGTCCGAAAGCCTAAGCTGGCGGCATCATCCAGCAACTCCCGCGCGGGCATGGCACGCAGTTCATCGAGCGACCCGGCACCCAGACGTTCTGCCAGTTGCACACCGGATGCCGTTGCCGAAGCCCCCGCACTGCTTTGCCGGTCAAGCTCCACACGGTTATCCAGGCGGGCGCCGCTTTGCGCGATGGCTTTGTGAAACAAACCTGCAGCCAGCGGGCTGGCGGTGAGGAAGTGGACACTCCAGGCCCCTGCCGACTCACCGAACACGGTAACATTGTCCGGATCACCACCAAATGCTGTGATATTTTCCTGTACCCATCGCAAGGCCTGAACCTGATCCAGGATGCCGTAATTTCCGGCAGAAAAGTCCGGTGATTCGGCAACCAGCTCGGGATGGGCAAAATAACCGAACACACCAAGCCGGTAATTCACCGTGACCAGAACCACGTCTTTTTGGGCCAGGCCGGTGCCATCGTAGGTATCAATGGCGCCCGACCCACGGGTCAACGCGCCACCATGCAGCCAGACCATGACCGGGCGCGCCGCATTCGGCTCCGCCTTGGTCCAGACGTTCAGGTACAGACAATCCTCACTGGTCTGACGCGCCGGCCGGTAGAAAAACGATCCTTCGGGATAGGGTTGCTGCATACAGTCCGGACCAAAGCTGTCCGCCATCCGCTCGCCGGCCCAGCCTGCAGCGGCTTGTGGTGGCTGCCATCGACGTTGACCCACGGGCGGTGCCGCATAGGGGATACCCTTGAACACCCTGACCGCAGGGGCTCGTTCGGAGAAAGTTCCCAGCAGCTTGCCCTGAGCGGTTTCGAGCAGCGGAGGAGCCTCCTGCGCATTCACCACGCCTGCCAGCAAAGCGATCAGGCACAGGAAATATCGGCATGCCAGCCTGAAGGATCTGGCAGTATGGATTGAGCGGGTTGTTGTCATTGTCGGCATGGCCTCGCTTTGATTTTTTTTGCGAACTGGCAAGTCTGTTTACTGCGCCTGACAGCTGTCTGGTGCATCGTTTTATAACATGTTTTTTGTCAAGCGTCAGACATTGTGTTGCTCACTGTAGTGTGTTTGACACACGCATAACGTAAACTGCGCAACATGACATCTCTGTTCCTTGCCGCTGGCCGGCCGCGGTTCTGGCTGCTGCTTTACCTGCTGTTATCCGCACGCCAATCTGTTCTCTGGCGGGCGCGAATCTGCCTGCTCGTGTTGTGTATGCCCGCACTGGTCTTTGCGCAAAGCGACCCTGAAGCCTCAGCAGGCCTTCGGTCTTGTTTACAACAACAGGTACTCCGGCCGGAACACCGCAACCTCGGTGTGGCCGATTTGTATACCTTGTGTGAACAACAGCTGGCGTCGACCGGACAGCCGGCCACCACCGTCGAGTCAGCCGACGGGGCGGGCAGCAAGACTGCGGTCGCGGATACAATAACCGAGCTGAACCGTTTTTTTCGCCCCTACAAGGACAATTACATCGTTTTCGGACAAGCCAGGACAGCAGACGGCTCAGTCCCGTTCAGCGGGGAACAACTGGACACCAAATTTGAGCTGGGACTGACGTTCAATCTGTTCGACGAAATCACCAATCTGACTTTTCTTGCCCCTTTGGGTTTCGGTTATTCACAGCGTTCATGGTGGAACATAGCAGAGGACTCTGCGCCTTTTGCAGAGCACAACTACAACCCGGAAATGTTCTGGCGCTTTGATCAGCCCCACCGACCACTTGCCGGCAAATTCCCATTCGTCGACATCATTGGCGTCGAGCACCAATCCAACGGCCTGCAAGGTTCAGGGTCCCGCAGCTGGGACCGGACCTATATCCAGAAAGAGTTCGACTTGCTGCCCAGACTCAGCATCAACATCAAATTGTGGCATGTGCTAGGCGACGAGGCCAACAACAACGACATCACCGACTACCTGGGCCAGGGCGAAGCGACGATAAAGTTCATGCCCAATGAGCGCACGCGCATCAGACTCCGGGCGATGAAGGGCAACAATGTCGAGAAATACAGCTATCAACTTGATATCAGCTACCGCAGACCCTGGGTGAACAGCGCATTCTTTATAAGTTATTATGAGGGGTACGGCGAAGCCCTCATTTCGTATAATAGGAAAAGTCGCAGCCTGAGAGCAGGCCTGTACTTCCCGCTGGAAGTCCTGTCGCGTTGAGCCCTCTTCTCTGTTAAGTTAATCATCAAACCCATTAATTCAATCGTACCTACGTATGGCCCAACCACCCTCAAGGCGTTCCCCACCGGGGATAACGTCAACCACAGGCGATACGCCACAACTGGGCTTTTTCCGCGGCAACCGCTGTGCCCACTATGGCGATTTACGCATCATTTCTGCATTTCAGCCGATCTACAGCCTTGCTCATCGCCGTATTGTCGGGCTCGAAGGCCTCGCCCGGGCCATCACTCATGACGACCAGATCATACCGCCCGCTATTCTTTTTGGAGCGCGCGAGCAAAACACCGTCATCGAACTGGACAAGCTGTGCCAGATAATACACCTGGAAAATTTTTACGCGATAGATCCACCCAACGCCTGGCTTTTTCTTAATGTGGATCCGAGAACACTGTCGCAGAAAAAAGATTTCAGTGATTTCCTGGCCAAACTATTACAAGACAAAAATTACACCGCCAACCGGATTGTCATCGAAATCCTGGAGTCCACTATCGATGACGAGATTCGGCTGGAAGAGCAGATCAAAGAATATAAAGAGATGGGATTTCTTATCGCCATAGATGATTTCGGTGCAGGACACTCCAACTTCGAACGCATCTGGCGAATTCAGCCGGACATCGTAAAACTGGATCGGGGTATGCTGCAGAAGGCCGGCATCGACCCCAGCGTCAAGGATCTGCTCAAGGGTGTAACCAGCATGCTGCATAATTGTCAGTGTATTGTGCTGGCGGAGGGTATTGAAACCGAAAACGAAGCCGTCGCAGCGATGGATGCTCAGGTTGATCTGGTGCAGGGTTTCTACTTTGCGCATCCGTTTTTACTGTCAGAATCGGTAGCAACACGGAGCGGACTCTGGAAGTCCCTGTACAACAGTTTTGATGAATTGACGCTGCGCAGCAGTGAAAACGAACGTCAGTTGTTGTCACCCTACAGCCACCGCTTTGCCGCGCTGACCGTGGGGGCGCAAAAAAAGAACCTGGTGGCCGATGTTGCCGAAGGTATGTTCCGACTGGATCGCACCATCCGGCTTTATCAACTGGCACTCGATGGCAGTCAGTGTCATTCCAATCTGGATTCGCCTGACTTCGAGCTTCCGGGCAGAAATCGTCTGCGTGTACTTTCCGACACTCAGGGCGCCAGCTGGAAGCGGCGGGACTACTTCGTGAATGCTGTACAGAACCCAGGCAACATGCAAATCACGCCACCCTATTTCTCAATTTCCGACGGTACGTTGTGCATCACGCTGTCAGTCCTGACACGTATTGAAGACGCTGATTACATCATTTGCTGCGACATACTTCATGAACGCTGAGCAAACTCGCTTCAGGGCTTAAATCTCCGGGGCTTTGAATCAAAGCCCTGGAAAAATATCCGTGACGCCCGCAATATCCAGCAACATGAAGATCACCAGAAGAAACAACACGGTTTCCAGTGCACCTTCACCTGCCGGCAATTCGTCAATTTGCGCAGAAAGCATGGACAGCTCTGCTGCTGTCATGTTGTGCACACGGGCCTCGGCAGCAGAACTGTCAACACCACGGGCCATGAGTTGATGCCGCACATCATCCCGCGCAAGAAATTGAGAGATCGATGCCCGCTGGCTGTCCAGCTGTGACTGCTGTGCCAGTTGCTGCGTGCTCACCATACCCGCTGGAGCAGCATGCGCCTGTGCGCCAAGCCCCAGTACAAACATGACAGCCATCATCCATACGGAATACGTCTTGCGAGTCATGGATTTCATTTCTACTCTCCTTTTCCTGACTGATACTGAAGCCACTATTAACCTACACTTGCCGCGCCGCTGTCAAATTGACCGGTCAGCGATGCCGGTCCGGCAATCAAGTTGCGAAGCAACAGTGACAGTCGCATAATGAATACTGAATTTATGCTCACAGGAGCCAGAGATGAGTATCCGGGCAAACAATCATACACTCCCATGGGTTGCCGCGAGCTTTTGCAGCGCCGCGAGCTATAGCAGAGCCGCAAGCTATTGCAGAACCGCGAGTAAAATCGTCCGCGTCTGCGCGCTCCTCGCTGGCTCAGCAATGTGTGCCATGCCAGCCATCGGGGCACCGATCGCGCTGACCGGGGCCCGCATAGTCGACGGCACGGGTAACGCTCCGATCGAGAACGGCGTCCTTGTCATAACCGATGGGCGTATCACGGCGGTCGGCTCTGCTGATCGCGTCGACATCCCTGAAGACGCAATACAACAATCGCTTGCCGGCAAAACCCTCATTCCTGGCTTTATCAACACGCATGGTCATGTTGGTGCAGTACGCGGCCTGGAGTCGGGCCACTACAACCGGGACAACCTGCTGCGTCAGCTGGCACTTTACGCGCGTTACGGCGTGACCACCGTCATCAGCCTGGGCGATGATGAATCTGAAGGCTTCACTTTACGCGATCAGCAGAACACCATGGAACTGGATCGGGCGCGACTTTACGTCGCAGGACCGGTGTTATCAGCGCAAACGCCGGCAGACGCCAGCGCACTGGTCGACGATACGGCAGTATTGTCTCCCGACTTCATCAAGATCCGGGTTGACGACAACCTGGGCCGCACCGCCAAAATGCCAGCAGAGGTTTACCAGGCCTTCAGCGACAGGGCTGATCATCACGGCATCCCTCTCGCGGTGCATACTTATTACTTGCAGGACACCAAAGACCTTATCCGCGCCGGCGCCGATTTTATTGCCCACAGCGTGCGGGATACCCATGTCGACAGTGAATTCGTTAACCTGATGCTGACACACAATCTTTGCTACAGCCCGACGTTGACGCGCGAACTATCAACCTATGTCTACGAAAGCGAGCCTGCTTTCTTTGCCGACCCGTTTTTTCTGACAGACGCTGACCCTCAGGTACTTGCAACGCTGCGCGAACCAGAGCGCCAGCAACGGTTGCAGAACAATGCTGCGGCGCAGCAATACAAAGCATCACTGCCAATCGCGATGGCGAATGTTAAGATACTGGCAGACGCCGGTGTACAGATTGCCATGGGCACCGACAGCGGCCCCCCTGCCCGTTTTCAAGGTTATTTTGAACACCTTGAGATGTGGATGATGCAGGATGCGGGCATGAGCGCGATGCAGATCCTGCAGTCGGCCACTGGCGGCGCTGCAGAATGCATGGGATTGAGCGACACCGGCACGCTGGAAACAGGAAAGTGGGCCGACTTGCTTGTGATGGGAGAGAACCCGGTGCAGGACATCAAAAATACGCGCTCGCTGGAGCAAGTATGGATTGCCGGTAAACCAGTACATCTGGCACGCTGACCTGCCCGCCAACAAAATGATTTAACGAGGCCCCAGGATGTTGCAGTTTATAAAGTTCACTCAGTTGCCGGTCAGCAACCAGCGTCGCGCCATGCGTTTCTATACCGAAAAACTGGGTTTCAGAATTCTTCAGAATACACCGTACAAAACCGGCTGGCGCTGGATAGAGCTGGGAATTCCGGGCGCTGAAACAGCCATCCTGCTGACCCAGCGCGAGAATGACCAGATCAATGAGGTACCCAGCCTGGTGCTCGCGGTGGACGATGTGGAGGCCACCTACGAGGATTTATGCGCGCGTGGTGTTCCCGGCCTGCAGCCTCCCCGGCCGGCGCCATGGAACCCGGAGCAGAGTTTTGCCCTGTTGCGCGACAGTGAAGGCAATACGTTGCTGATCGGCTCGGGCGACGACTGAAGTCTGATCCATACCCACTCTCTACCCAAGGCGGGCTTGAATGGACAGTTTCTGGAGCAGCAGCCACGCTCAAAGCCTGACCGGTGGTGCAGTCCTCATCATCGTCAGTGCGCTCTCCACTTACCTGCTGTTTGTTGATGCCGGACAATGGAGCACAGCACTGGCATTGATCGCTGCGCTGTTTGCTCTGAACGTCACCTGCTTTTTCATGTTCACCTCAGCGCAGGCCGAAAATTCACCGCGACGTCTACTGACCTTGCTGTGGCTGCAGGCAAGCGCAATTGTTGCCTTGTACTTTCTGGTCGACATCAGTTTCGTGGCCATCCTGGGCATTGTCTGGATTGTTCAGGCTACCGAGATCTTTCCCATTCGCACCACCACCTGGTTGTTACTGGGCAGCGTCATCGCTTTCTCCCTGAGTCAGATTTTTCATTGGGGCGATGACAGCCTGATGCTGGCAGTGACCGGATCGGTTACCCTGAGCCTGTTTCACGTATTCGCAGTACTGGCCACACACCGGGCACGCAGTGAGCAGGAACTGCGCGAAGAAACCGCGGCGCTGAACAGGGAACTGCTGGCCACCCGCGAACTGCTGTCCGAGCATTCGCGGCAAAGTGAGCGGCTGCGCATTGCCCGAGATTTACATGATCTGTTGGGCCACCACCTTACGGCGCAGATTCTGCAACTGGAAGTAGCCACTCACGTTACTGAAGGCGCGGGCAGGCAGAAAGTTGAGCAGGCGCTGGCGCTGGGCAAACTCTTGCTGAGCGATCTGCGCACAGCGGTCAGCGAGCTGCGTGAAGACGAACCGATCAACTTCCGTGACGCTGTGCAAAAACTGGTCAGCGATATTCCTGGCATCAAGGTCGAACTCAGCTTCAATGCCAGCCTGAATGACATTGAGCTGGCGCAAACCATGCTGCGCTGCACGCGAGAGGCGCTGACCAATGTGCTGCGACACAGTGGCGCCAGTCGCTGTGTTATTTCGTTCACACGGAGCGATCAGGTTTACACCCTGCAGGTGCAGGACAACGGTGGAAAACGCCAGAAAATAGTGGCTGGCAACGGACTCAAAGGCATCAAGGAACGCATAGAAGAAGCCGGTGGCAATGCCCACTGGCAGTCTGACCACCATGGTTTTCTGCTCAAAATTCAAATGCCCGCCAGCCTTGAGCGAAAGGAGGACAGCCCTGAGCCAATAGAGCGCCCTGAGCCGTGATCAGATCACAGCATGCCGCACTTTCGCCGACACCCATTCAGATACAATCACGGTGGCAAAAATCAGTACAAAAACGGTTGCCACCTGCGCCCAGGCCAGATTGTTGATGGACGCGTTCATCTGCAACCCGATGCCACCGGCACCCACCAGCCCCAGCGTTGTCGCTTCGCGAATATTGATATCCCAACGGTATACACTGATGCCGGCAAAAGCGGGCATGATCTGTGGCCACACTGAGTATGCCAGCACCTGAGTACGCGCCGCGCCAGTGGATGACAAAGCTTCGACAGGCGTCGGATGTATTTCTTCAATGGCCTCATACAACAGTTTGCCGACAAACCCTATTGATCGCAGCGCAATCGCCAGCATACCCGCAAAAATACCGGGCCCGACAATGGTCACCAGCAGCATGGCCCAGATCAGCGCGTTGATTGACCGTGAACTGACAATGATACCCAGTGCAACGGCACGCAGTGCAGGATGCGGGGTGGTGTTGCGGGCAGCCAGGAATGCCAGCGGAAACGCTATCACGATACCCAGCGCAGTGCCGACCGTGGCGATATTGATGGTATCCCACAGCGGGATCATCAGCGATCCGGTAATGCTCCAGTCAGGCGGAATCATTCTGCCGATCAGGCTGCCCGCCTGAGTCCCGGCATCGTACATGAACTCCCAGATGGTGTTGTCAGAAATCACTTTCCAGCACAGCAGGAACAACATGCCGCCCAGCATCCAGCCCGCCCAGATGGCATATTGTTTCAAGGGTTCGCGACGCTGCCAGACCGGCACATTGTTAACATGTTTGACTGGCATTATTGGGTCCACTTGCGCACATACCCGGACAGGTATTCGCTCATCAGTACAATAACAATAATAAGCAGCAGGATAGCTGCCGAGGTATCGTAGTCGTAACGGTTAATTGAGGTATTCAGCGTCGCACCGATACCACCTGCACCGACGATTCCGATAACCGCCGATTCGCGGAAATTGATATCCAGGCGATACAGGGACAGGCCTATCAATCGGGGCATTACCTGAGGCTGCACAGCGTAGTTGATCCACTGCAGCCAGCCGCCGCCGGTTGCACGAATTGCCTCCAACGGTTCCTTATGTGTATCTTCAATATCTTCCGCCAGGAGCTTGGCCATAAATCCGATGGTGGCAAATGCCAGTGTGATCACACCCGCCAAAGGTCCAAAACCAAACATGGTGACAAACAGAATCGCAATGATGATTTCCTGAAAAGTCCGGGATATCGCGATGATGCCGCGACAGAAAAAATAGACTGGCAAAGGGGCAATATTGCGCGCCGCGCCAAGACCCACAGGAATCGCCAGGGCCACGCCAATAACGGTGGCAGTAAACGTCATGGTCAGGCTTTCCCAAAGGCCGGTCAGTATCTCACCACTGCGGCTGGTAAAGTCCGGTTGCAGAAATGACGCCACAAAATCCTGACCGCGTTCCATGCCCTGAGCCACCCGGCTCCAGTTAACGTCAACGCTCAACCAGGCCAGCACCACGTACAACAATACGCTCAGGTTGATGGCCCAGCGCCAGCGGCGACTGCGCACCAGCGGCAACGGCCGCCACCGCCCCGCGCGGGCATGCTCAATTCGCTGCTGCTCCAGCGTTGACAGCGCTGCGCTGTCAGTACCCGCCGAACTCATGGGTGCGCACCCGCGATATCCACAGCGGCGGGGGCAGATGTGTCTGCCGGCTCATCATTGTCATCGTCAACCACCGACCAGTCTTCTTCGCCGTAGATACTGGTCAGAATGTCCGGGCTGAGATCTTTGGGATCACCGTCAAATACCAGCTCACCGCCGCGCAATCCAACAACACGATCAACAAACTGCTGCGCGAGCACAACATCGTGGATGTTGATGATGGCCGCCAGTTGCTGCTCGCGGCACAGCTCGCAAATCAGGCGCATTATCTGTCGTGAGGTCTTCGGATCCAGGCTCGCCGTCGGTTCATCGACCAGCAATAATTTGGGATTCTGCATCAATGCCCGAGCAATACCGACTCGCTGCTTCTGCCCGCCGGACAGTGCGTCACCGCGCTTGTCGAACATGGTTTGCAGGCCCACCCGCTCAAGCAGGTTGAACGCTTGCTGGATATCCGAGGCCGGGAATTTACGCAGAAAGCTGCGCCAGAAACCGACATAGGCCAGACGGCCGGACAACACATTCTCCATGACCGACAAGCGTTCGACCAGGGCATAATTCTGAAAAATCATACCGATCTGCCGACGTGCCTGACGCAATTTGCTACCCCTGACCCGGGTGATGTCCTGGCCATCGAGTTCAATCGAACCGGTGCTGGGTTCAACCAGGCGATTGACGCATCGAATCAGCGTACTTTTGCCGGCGCCCGACGGGCCGATCAGCGCCATGACCTGCCCGGCAGGGACACTCAGATTGATATCATTCAGGGCAAGGTCGCCGGTGTCGTATCGCTTGCTCAGCCCGGTGAGTTTAAGCATGGATTCCTCTTGTTGGTCATGGCGCCGACGTCAGCTTGTCGTCAGTCGCAGTTGTATACGGTGTCATTGGCCTCATCAATACTGCGGATGACCTGCCAGTGTTGCTGGTAATTGATGGGGATAAAACGGGCCATGCCGGCATCGGCAAACTCCTCCTGCAAAGCACTGCCCTCCCAGTCGAAGGTGAAAAATGCTTCGCGTATTTTCTCCGCCAGCGCCGGATGCAGGCTGTGGGCAATGCCATATGCCGTGGTCGGGAAGGTGAGCGACTTGTAGATTGAGCGATACTGGTCAGCGCGCACCACATCGCGGCCCTGCATGCGGCGCAATACTTCATTGGCAACGGCAGCGGCCTCGTAGTCGCTGTTGACCACACCCAGAATCGAGTTGTCGTGGCTGCCCGAATACGCAGTGCGATAGTCTTCGTCCGCGGTCAGACCAAACTCGCTGAGCAGAATCGTGGACGGTGCCTTGAAACCGGAATTAGAGGTAGGCGACGTAAATGCCAGCTGCCGCCCGACCAGATCTGCTGCTGACTCAATTCCACTGCCAGGAAAGGTGATGATTTCCATTTCATAACCGTAGCTGCCATCCTCAGCAGCCATCATGGCAAACGGTTCAAAGCCGACACAATTGACGGCAACCGGTGTCGAGCCGGTATTGAAACCCGCAACATGCAGGCGTCCGGCGCGCATCGCTTCAAGTTGCGCTGCATTGGATTGCACCGGAAAGAACCGTACCTCTTTGCCGGTGAGACTTTCCATATGGGTAATAAATTCGTCCCAGACCTGGGTATATAGAGCCGGGTCTTCCACGGGGGTATAAGCAAAGATGAGAATACGGGGATCGCGCCAGTCTGCTTCGTCTGCGGGCAGATCGGCGACCAGGTCCTGATTGTTGTCCTGATAGCGCGGTGACAGCTGCGCCAAGGCACTGGCGCTCGCGGCTGTCAGCAGCAGGGCTGTCATCACCTGAGTCTGTAGTTTACTGATCTGTTTCAGCACTGATACTCCCGATTATTGTAGGGCATCGCATCTCGCGCGATGCTGCACCCGGTCTTGTCTGCCGGGTTGATCCGAATCATATCACCTGCTACGAAAGGGTCAACCGCTACCCCGGCAGGTTTCAAACTGGGCCAGGATGTGATCTTCGCCGCTATCGTTGACAATTTTAAGACAACCCGGCGGCGGGCATTCAAAATCCTGTCTCAGTGCGGCGGCACTCTCTGGCTTGATACCTGCCTCCCGCAGGCTCAGGCGCTGACTGATCATGGCGTCTGGCGCATCTATCCAGATCAGTGACAGGCCGGGTATCTGTTGCTGCAGATATAGCCGGCTGCGGCGTTTGTATGCTCCCTGAGTGACTATCAGTGGCTGGCCTGCTGCCTGCTGGGCCTGCCGCGCCCGGATGCGGTCGGCCAGCAGCACAAAATAGTCATCGCGCATGGCGTCAGTAAAAGGTCTCGATTCGGCCAGCGCGCGCCGCATTGCAGGGGTGATGTCATCGTCGGCGTGATAGACAGGCCAGCCCTTGGCCTGTGCAATCACATCACCGGCATAGGACTTGCCACTGCCGGACAAACCGAACAGAAACCAGACTTGGACTAATTCATCAGTAACAGGCATAGACAGGACGCAACAGCCTCAGGCGCTAACAAAAGCGCAGTCTACAATGGATTTGACCCGCCTGCTGAGTGTATGATTCGATTTTTCCATGAAAATGCTGTTTCTCCGCAATCGTAATACAGGTACGTCCAATGGGCAGAGCATACCAGAACCGAAAAGAGTCCATGGCCAAAACGGCGGCCGCCAAAACCAAGGTCTACAGCAAGTATGCACGAGAGATCTATGTCTGCGCCAAGTCTGGCGGCACTGATCCGGATGGCAACCTTACCTTGCGCGGACTGATCGAGCGTGCAAAGAAGGATCAGGTGCCCAGCCATGTCATCGACAAGGCTCTGGAGAAAGCGCGCGGCACCGGCGGCGAGGATTTCTCAGCGGCGCGCTACGAAGGCTTTGGTCCGGGCAACTGCATGGTGATCGTCGAATGCCTGACCGACAATCCAAACCGTACGTTTGGTGACGTCAGGCAATGTTTCACCAAAACCAAAACCAAAATTGGCGCACAGGGCAGTGTTTCCCACATGTTCGATCATTGCGCCATTCTTGCCATCCAGGCCGATGACGAAGATGCCGTTCTGGAAACTCTGCTGACGGCAGACGTGGATGTCACCGACATTGAAAACGAAAACGGCCTGATCACTGTGTTTGCGCCGCACACCGAATACGCCAAGGCGCGGCAGGCGCTGCGTGACGCCTTCGGCGATGTGGAGTTTGAGGTGGACGAAATCCAGTTTCTGGCTCAGACCAGCAACGACATAACCGGTGACGATGTGGTGATGTTCGAGAAATTCATGGACATGCTGAACGATCTGGATGACGTACAGAATGTCTACCACAATGCGGTGCTACCGGACTGAAGGCGCCTTGCCCGCCGGACGGGCCTTCACTTCGGCGAAGCATCCTGCGGCAGCTCGTGACCTGTCAATTGCACCGGAGGGTGCTCACGCCAATAAGCTTCCGCTTGCGGGCGACTGAATAAATATCCCTGAAAGTATTCACAGCCCATCTCGCGCAGACGATCAGCCAGCGCCCGGGTTTCGACCCCTTCGGCCAAAACCCGCAGATCGAGGCTTTTCCCCAGCGCCAGAATCGTTCGCACAATAGCCTCGTCATTGGGGTCAAGCAGCAGATCACGGACAAATGACTGGTCTATTTTGAGCTGAGACAGAGGCAGACGTTTGAGATAACCCAGCGATGCGTAACCTGTACCAAAGTCATCCAGTGAAAACCTGATACCATGCTCTCGCAGCCGATCCATTTTTGCGACCGTTACTTCCACATCTTCTATCAAAAGCCCCTCGGTGACTTCCAGCTCCAGCCTGCGCCCGTCAACGCCATTGTTTTTCAGGCTGTTCAGAATATGGTCAACAAAATCGGCATGATGAAACTGCCGCGGGCTGATGTTCACGGCAAGCGTCAACGCTGACATGACACTGTCAGACTGCCATTCGGCCAACATTCTGCAAGCACGATCAAGAACCCACTTGCCCACAGGAACGATAAGTCCGCAGGTTTCGGCAACCGGAATAAAATCGCTCGGCGCCACCTGCCCCATTTCCGGATCGTGCCATCGCAACAGGGCTTCCATGCTGATAACGTTGCCGGCTGAATCAACCTGAGGCTGTAAATGCAAACTAAGGTTGTCACCAAGCAGTGCCTTGCGCAAAGCGGCTTCTATCCGGGTGCGCCGGGTAACTTCCACCTGCATCTCCGGATTAAAAAAGCATACAGAGCTACTTCCGCCCGTTTTGGCCGCATCCAGTGCCAGGTCAGCAGCTTTTAGCAGGGCCTCAACGTCGCCGTTGTCTGCGTCGGAAAACATGGCAATGCCAATACTGACAGCACAGACATAATCCGTACCGTTCAAATCAAATGGCAGGCTCAGTTGCTGGCGCAGAATCTCCGCCATGTCACGAACGCGTACCAGAGAATCATCCGCATCAAGTGCAAGATCTTCGATGATCAGCACAAACTCATCAGCACCCAGCCGACCGGCCGTATCTGTACTCAACAGACCCCGCTCCAGACGACGGGCAAGCAACTGCAACAGGTAATCACCCGTGTCATGGCCCAGGGTATCGTTGACGACTTTGAAGTCATCAACATCCAGAAACAGCAATGCACCCTCATAGCCGGTTTGATTTCTGTTTGCCAGGGCATGATCAAGACGATCAAGCACCAGTCGACGGTTGGGCAAACCGGTCAGTGAATCGAAGAATGCCAGCTGATGCAACTGATCCCGGATCTGTTTATGCTCAGAGATATCAGTAGAGATTCCGCACAAGGCGTAAATACTGCCATCAGGGTTACGCAGGGGGAGTTTGACCGAGAGAAAATCATAGGTCTTCTGGTTACGCACCAGGGTACTGGCCTCTTCATTCGCGACACGCTCCCCGTGTCGTACGACACGCATGTCGTTCTGCTCCAGCAGAGCGCATGTCTGCTGCGAAAAAAAATCCGCGTCTGTTTTGCCAACGATCTCGTCGGGAGTCACACCAAAAAGATCGCATACTTTACGATTGGCATATTGATAACGCAGACGATAATCCTTGATATAGATATAGGCATCAACGCTGTTCAGAATCGTGTTCAGGCGAGACTCGCTGGCGACAAGACTCCGGGTTTTTTCCGCGACTTTTATGCGCAATAGTACAGAGAACAAAGCAAGCAGTATCAACGCAAAGGACAAAGCACCGATAAGCCACCAGGCAACAACCGGAATACCCTGTGCGTCCGGATTAATGCTCCAGCGTCGCAGAATCCGGAAATAAGGAGACTGTTCATCCGCCTGCCAGCTCGTAATATAACGATCAATGACCGCCAGCAGTTCAGCATGACGCCCGGTCGGGACGGCAAAGTGCAGCCGGGTGGGTTGGAACATGATGGGCGTGCGCGCAAGCTCGTGCTGAAAAGCCATCATATCGCCATAAAACTGATTTGCGACAGCCGCGTCTGCCTGGCCGGATATAACCGCCGCAAACGCAGCTTCCAGGGAATCAACCCAGACCCACTCAATAACCAGGTCAAAGTTTTCTGCCATCTCCATCAGGTAGATCTGTTGCACAGACCCTTCCAGAACCGCCACACTTCGACCGTTCAGATCCAGCAGACTGGACAAACCCAGCCCGTCCCTTTCGTACAGCTGGGACCAGCTTAGCAAGACTGCATTCTGATGAAAGTCGAATAGTTGTGCCCGTGAGGAGGTGTAGGCAACATCCGGCATCAGGTCAATTTCACCAGACTCAAGCATTCGCAGACAGTCATTCCATTGACACGCAACCGACTCAATCAGCCAATTCTCACGCTCGGCTATTTCAGTCACTAACTCGCCAAAAATCCCGGACACCTGGCCAGCATCGTCAAGAAATATCTTCGGTGTATTTTCATAAACGCCCAGTCGCAACGTTGTCTGGGCAAAGACCGGGGCACTAAAAAACAGGCAGAAAAGCAGCAGACAAACGGTTGCGACGTTGTCTGTGAGGATCCTGCCAGGACTGGCGACCACATCCATCAATCACTTCCTTTGCCGCAGCAAATAGTTAGCCTGATAGACTTTGTTACCCATGCGCCTGATCTGCTGATCGACAACCCAGTCCATGGTCGTCAACATGGCACTGAAGTCGCGCGCAGGTTCAAGCAGGTGCAGCGTATGGACGATAGCTTCCAGCGTTGACACTGCGTCGATTGCAGGCTGCTTTCGGATACGATAGCGGGAAACAGGCAGTTCGCCAAGGGAAAATTTCGGCAATGATGTCAGCGCGGGGAAGACATTCAGCATACGCAGACTGCGCCCCCAGCTTGCATCAATGAAGAGCAGGTCTCTGGGCTCGCCAGCGAACGGGTCAGCAACGTGCAGTTCGTTGACCTCACCAGCGTCATCGCCAGGATAAATCAACACGGGGTTTCGTAACGGTCTGGAGAATGCGCCCTCCAGCAAATCACCGATTGAGTCTGGCCTGTCCGGATCCAGTGTAATCATTTCAGCCTGACTCAAGGACAGAGCTGCTATTCTGGCGGTACCAATGGGGTGACGGGATTCACGCACATCCTGCACAATAAAGACCGGCCAGGAATTAGTGACTTTTTTAATACGGGAACAATAGCAGTAAGATGTGGGGCGGTAGCAGATGGCACATTGTGCTCGGGGCATAGCAGAACTCCCGGTCACCGCCGCCCGAAAAGGGCAGCGGTTGCGGGGTTTACGCGCGGATTACTCGGCATCAGCAGCAAATGCTGCCTTGTCTTCATCAGTCACTTCCTTGATGCTCAACTTGATACGGCCACGCGCATCAAGGTCCATGACCTTGACCAGCACGTCCTGACCTTCGCTGAGGTATTCACCAATATTCTCCACACGGTCTGCGGAAATCTGGGAAATATGTACCAGACCGTCCTTGCCCGGCAGAATGGTGATGAAGGCGCCAAAGTCAACAATACGGGCAACCTTGCCCATGTACAGCTGACCCACTTCGGCTTCAGCCGTGATGGTCTGAATCATCTCGATGGCTTTGTCACGCGATGCGGCATCTTCACCGTAGATACGGATATTGCCGTCATCGTCGATATCAACGGATGCGCCACTTTCTTCAGTTATAGCGCGGATCGTTGCGCCGCCTTTGCCGATTACATCACGAATCTTGTCCGAATCAACTTTCATCATGGCCATGGACGGTGCATTCTCGGACACTGTCTCACGCGACTTTGGCAATACCTTGTTCATGATGCCGAGAATGTGAATACGGGCTTCATGGGCCTGATTCAGGGCGATTTCCATGATTTCTTCGTTGATACCCTGGATCTTGATGTCCATCTGCAACGCAGTCACACCTTTTTCGGTGCCGGCTACTTTAAAGTCCATGTCGCCCAGGTGATCTTCGTCACCCAGGATGTCGGTGATCACAGAAAAGCGCTCGCCTTCCTTGATCAGACCCATGGCAATACCGGCAACCGGTGCTGACAGGGGAACGCCGGCATCCATCATCGCCAGTGAGCTGCCACAGACAGATGCCATGGAGCTGGAACCATTGGATTCAGTAATTTCCGACACCACACGAATTGCGTAGGGGAAATCCTCTTCCTTCGGCATCACAGCCTGCACACCGCGTTTGGCCAATTTGCCATGACCGATTTCGCGACGCTTGGGGCCCGACATGAAGCCAGTTTCGCCAACACAGAAGGGAGGGAAGTTATAGTGGAACATGAAGGATTCTTTTCTGGACCCTTCCAGACCCTCGATCAGCTGCGCATCACGAATGGCGCCCAGCGTGGTAACGACCAGCGCCTGCGTTTCACCACGTGTGAACAAAGCAGAACCATGTGCTTTCGGCAACACACCGGTTTCGATTTCGATAGGGCGGACGGTGCGGGTATCACGGCCGTCAATTCGCGGCGCGCCGTCAAGAATGCGGTTACGCACCACTTTCTTTTCCAGCTTGCCGAAGACACCTTTGACTTCCTCGGCGCTGACACCTTCTTCTTCACCGGCGAACTGCTCTGCTGCCTGAACCTGCAGTTTACCCAGCGCATCATAACGCTGCATTTTGTCAGATATCTGATACGCTTCTGCGATACCGCCAGCAAAGGCGTCGCTGATGGCTTTGGTCAGGGTTTCATTGACCGCAGGCGCCTCCCAGTTCCAGGCCTCCTTACCAGCTTCCGCTTTCAGCTCGTTGATGGCTGTGATCACGCACTGCATGGCTTCATGACCAAACAGAACGGCACCCAGCATCTGGTCTTCGGTGAGTTCTTTGGCTTCCGACTCAACCATCAGCACGGCTGATTCAGTACCAGCCACAACCATGTCCAGCGCGGACGATTCCAGACGCTTGGCATCCGGGTTAAGTACATATCCACGTTCAACATCAAAACCAACGCGGGCAGCGGCAATCGGCCCCTGGAACGGCATGCCGGAAATGGCCAGTGCCGCCGAGGCACCTATCAGCGCAGCGATATCCGGATCTTCATCCTTGGTCGCAGAAATGACAGTACAGACAACCTGGACTTCATTCTTGAAACCCGCCGGGAACAAGGGTCGGATGGGCCGGTCAATCAAGCGGCAGATCAAGGTTTCCTTTTCAGTCGGACGACCTTCGCGCTTGAAGAAACCACCGGGGATTTTACCGGCGGCATAGGTTTTTTCCTGGTAGTTGACCGTCAGCGGGAAAAAATCCTGACCGGGGTTGGCCGTTTTCTTCCCCACCACCGTTGCCAGCACTTGTGTACCACCCATGGTGATTACAACCGCGCCGGTTGCCTGTCGTGCAATTTTGCCGGTTTCCAGCGTGACCGTCTGGTCACCGTACTGGAATGTCTTGCTTACAATATTAAACATAACCTATTCCTGTTTTTTATTTGAGACCCGGGCAGCATTGCAGCAACATCCTTTTTACCAAGAGTCTCTTGTCACTTTTTCATCGTTTTTAAAACGCTGTGCGTCTTAGCGACGCAGGCCCAGACGCTTGATCAAAGTGGCATAACGGTCAACATTTTTACGCTTGAGGTAATCCAGCAGCTTGCGGCGGCTGTTAACCATGCGGATCAGTCCACGACGCGAATGATGGTCGTGAGAGTGTTCACGGAAGTGACCCTGCAGCAGATTGATGTTTTCGGTCAGCAATGCCACCTGAACTTCGGGAGAACCTGTGTCTCCTTCGCCCTGGCCGTATTCTTTGACAATATTTGCTTTCTGTTCAGTTGTTAAAGCCATTTCTAAATCTCCAGAATAATATGCGCTAAGTGATAAGACATCCTGTCAACCAGCATAACCGTGCATACTAACAGTTACCTGGCGGTCTCCTTTATTAATCGGTGTGGTTTGACCCGACCATCGTCGAGTATCTCGCCAATACCGATGAATGCTTCTTCATCGTACAATCTTACCAGACCACTGCTGGGCAACTGCCGCAGCATGACTGCCTGACCCTGCCGCACGTAAGCAGCCATCTGCGCCGACATTACCGCTTTCGGCAGATGCTCAATGGCCAGGTCCGGCGCCTGCAACAGGGCATCCAGACCGTCCGTACCCTCTGCCTCAAAAATCGCCTGCAGGGCCTCCGGCGTGATGCAGCCGGAAATCCGGAATACACCGGCCTGCAAACGGCGCAGGGCCGTGACATGGGCGCCGCAGCCCAGTGCTTCGCCCAGATCGTCGGCTATAGTACGCACATAGGTCCCTTTGCTGCAATGGATTTCCAGTGACAGCGAGGACCCGTCAAATTCATGCAGAATCAGGTCATGTATGCTGACTTTTCTGCTTTTGCGTTCCACTTCCTGACCCGCCCGCGCTAACTTGTACAGCGGCTGGCCCTTGTGCTTGAGCGCCGAATACATCGGCGGAACCTGCTCAATTTCACCCTTGAACTGTGACAGGCATGTGACCAGCGCCTGCTCACTCAGTTCGCCTACCGGGCGCGTACTGATAACCTCGCCTTCCGCATCGGCGGTGTTGGTGCGCTCGCCCAGCCTGATAGTGGTCAGATAACGCTTGTCCGCCTCCAGCAGAAACTGCGACACCTTGGTCGCTTCGCCAAAACACAACGGCAACACACCGGTAGCCAGCGGGTCCAGCGCGCCGGTATGCCCGGCCTTGCTGGCCTGGAACAGGCGTTTGGCCTGTTGCAGGCAGGCGTTTGAGCTCATGCCCTGCGGCTTGTCCAGCAACAGAATGCCGCTTATGTCACGGCCTTTCCGTTTCCTATCTGTGGCCAAGGTAACACTCTCTTGGTTAGTGCCGATCCGGTTCTGAAATGTCCGGCTCCGAGCTGTCTGAACCGGGATCGCCCGACACATCATCTTGTGAGTGATCGTGCGTGCTGTCTTCAGCCAGGGCCTTGTCAATCAAAGTCGACAGATAGCTGCCACGAGCAATGCTGTCGTCATAGTGAAATTTCAGAGCAGGCGTTGTCCGCAGGCTGAGCTCTTTGCCCAGCAAGCTGCGCAAATACCCGGCCGCCTTGTTCAGGGCTGCCAGACTGTCATCTATCTCTTTGCGGTCCAGCTCGCCCATATCTTTCAACTGACTGCCAAAACCGTCCTGCACCAGACCGCTGCTGAGCACCGTGACAAACACATTGGCATAGGCAAAATCACGACTGACGTTGACGCCGGTGACTGACACCATGCCCACACGCGGGTCACGAATTTCGCGCCGGATCAGATCAGCAAGAATGCGCTGTATCTGGTCCGCGACGCGTTGTGCTCTCGGTGAGGGCTTGTTCATAAAATGTAGCCCTTACAGTGAACGCGCGACCTGAGTGGTCTGGTAAACCTCGATCTTGTCGCCAACTTTGACGTCATTGTAGTTCTTCACACCAATGCCGCACTCCATGCCGTTACGCACTTCGTTAGCATCGTCCTTGAACCGACGCAATGACTCCAGCTCTCCTTCATAGATCACCACGTTATCGCGCAGCACCCGAATCGGTTTGTTACGGAAGACACTGCCTTCCACAACCATGCAGCCGGCAACCTGGCCAAACTTCGGTGAATTGAACACATCACGCACTTCGGCAACACCCAGAATTTCTTCACGCAATTCGGGTGTCAGCATACCACCAAGGATCGCTTTGACGTCATCGATCACATCATAAATAACGTTGTAGTAACGCAGGTTTACGCCTTCATTTTCGATGACTTCCCGCGCCGTTTTATCTGCACGCACATTAAAGCCTATCAGCATCGCTTTCGACGTTACCGCAAGATGTGCATCAGTCTCGGAAATTCCACCAACACCTGAGGCCACCACATTTACTTCTACTTCTTCAGTACCGATCTTCTGCAGCGAACCAATAATGGCTTCCATCGAGCCGCGCACATCAGATTTGATGACAACGTTAAGAATACCTTTGTCGGCCTTGCCGATGCCGGCAAACATGGCCTCGATCTTGTTGCCCTGCTGCATTGCGGCTTTGTGGTCCTTATGACGACCAAGACGGAACTCAGCTACTTCCTTGGCTTTCTTCTCGTCAACCACCACAACAAATTCGTCGCCAGCTTCGGGCACACCGTTAAAGCCCAGAACTTCGACCGGTATCGACGGTCCCGCAGACTTGACAGATCGCCCGGCCTCATCAATCAAGGCGCGGACACGACCGTATTCATGACCCGCCAGAACCACGTCACCCACATTAAGCGTACCATTCTGGACAAGCACCGATGCAACCGGGCCACGGCCTTTATCGAGCCGCGATTCAATCACCACACCTTTGCCGGATGCGTCAATGAAGGCCTTCAGTTCAAGCATCTCCGATTGCAACAGAATCGCTTCCAGCAGTTCGTTGATACCGGCGCCGGTATGTGCCGACACCTGAACAAACATGGTGTCACCACCCCAGCTTTCCGGGATCACGTCTTTGGCAGCCAGCTCACTGGTGACCTTATCGATGTCGATATCTTCTTTATCGATCTTGGTAATGGCCACAACGAGGGGCACACCGGCGGCGCGGGCATGCTGAATCGCCTCTTCGGTCTGAGGCTTCATGCCATCGTCGGCAGCAACCACCAGGACAACAACGTCAGTCGCTTTGGCGCCGCGTGAACGCATGGCGCTGAATGCCGCATGACCCGGCGTATCAAGGAAGCAGATCATGCCGTGATCAGTTTTTACATGATAGGCACCGATGTGCTGAGTGATACCACCCGCTTCACCGGACGCCACTGACGACTTGCGGATGTAATCCAGCAACGACGTCTTGCCATGGTCAACATGGCCCATGACAGTGACAACCGGGGCGCGGCTGACTGCTTCGGCACCACCATCGTAAGCGATGGATTCATACAGATCATCTTCGATGGCATCGGCGGAGACAAATTTTGCCGTGTGACCAAATTCTTCCACCAACAGCGTTGCAGTATCCTGGTCAAGCACCTGGTTGATGGTGGCCATAACCCCCATCTTGAACAGGCTTTTGATCAGTGCAGCGGATTTGAGGGACATCTTCTGTGCCAGATCAGGCACGGTGTTGGCTTCACCAATTATAATTTCGCGCGAAATGAACTCCGTTGGTTTTTCAAAACCATGTTGTTTACTGCGAGGTTTCTTGCGTGGCCCACCGCGTCGGCCACGACCACCTGCATCATCAAAATCACCATCTTCCAGGACAAAATCATCCTTCGAAATACGTGCTTTACCCTGTTTCTTGGGTGCAGCCGATTTTTTACGGAAACCGGATTTCTTGTCATCATCTTTCTCGTCCGCATCATCCTTACGTCCGGTTTTGACCGGTGCTTTGGCTTTGCCTGACGATGGCTGTCCGGTTTTCGCAGCACGCGCAGCTTCCACCTGTTCGGCAGTAGCGGCATCAGCTGCATCCGCATCAGCTTTTTTGCTGCTGTCTTCAGGTGCGGGCTTCTGAGTTTCCTTGACCGCAGGCTCAACGGCAGCCTCTGCTTCTTTGGCCACTGCATCTTCTGGTTTGGCCACCGCTTCAGGCTGTTGTTCCGCCACGGGAGCCGGGGGAGCCTGTTCCTGCATATCTTCTGCAGCAACCGCTTCAATCTCTTCCGGCTTCTCCGGTTCCAGCTCGCTGCGTTTAACGTAAGTGCGTTTTTTGCGCACTTCGACATTAACAGTCTTACCGCGCCCTTGCCCCGATGAGGTTTTCAGGGTCGCCACGGTCTTGCGTTTCAGAGTGATCTTTTTGGGAGCAGAGTCCATCGCCTCCGCCGAGCCATGACTGCGCCGCAGAAACAACAACAATGCGTTCTTGTCTTCATTGGAAATCGGTTCATCCACGCGCTTGTGCGGCAGCCCGGCCTCTTTAATCTGGGCCAGAAGCCGTTCCGCGGTAACACCAACCACTTTGGCAAGTTCACCGACTGTTACATCTGCCATTTAGCTACTCCTGTCTACTCTTACTGCCCGGTTTTGATACACGTTTTGTACAAACATGTTATTCGAACCAGGGCGCTCGAGCGGTCATAATCAGTTTTCCGGCACGTTCTTCGTCCATGCCTTCAATATCCATCAATTCATCGATTGCCTGTTCCGCAAGATCTTCCATGCTGACAATACCCTTGCCTGCAAGTGCCATGGCCAGGACATCATCCATGCCTTCCATATTCAACAGATCGGCTTCCAGATTGGCACTGGACAGCCCTTCTTCCGAGGCGATCGCCTGTGTCAGCAGCGCATCACGTGCACGATCACGCAGCTCCTTGGCAATATCTTCGTCAAATCCATCAATGCTCAACAGCTCATCCATGGGTACGTAAGCGACTTCTTCAAGCGAGGTAAAACCTTCACTTACCAGCAATTCGGCGACGTCTTCATCAACATCCAGTTTTTCCATGAACGTAGTGATGAACGCGCTGGCTTCCTGCTGCTGCTTCTCACTGGCTTCGTCAATGCTCATGACATTGATCGCCCAGCCTGTCAGTTCGGCAGACAAGCGCACATTCTGTCCGCTGCGCCCTATAGCCTGGGCAAGGTTGTCTTCTTCGACGGCGACATCCATGGTGTGGCTGTCTTCGTCCATCACAATAGACGCAACTTCAGCCGGCGCCATGGCATTGATTACCAATTGCGCGGGATTATCATCCCACAAAATGATGTCAATTCGTTCATTGGCCAGTTCATTGGACACAACCTGAACGCGCGAACCACGCATGCCAACACAGGCACCGACCGGATCAATACGTCCATCGTTGGTGCTGACCACGATTTTTGCACGCGAGCCCGGGTCCCGCGCTGCCGCCCGGATTTCGATAACTTCCTCGGCGATCTCGGGCACTTCAATTTTAAACAGCTCGATCAACATGCCGGGAGCGGTCCGGCTCAGGAACAGCTGCGGGCCACGCACTTCCTGACGTACATCAAGCAACAGAGCGCGCATACGATCGCCGGTACGAAACGTTTCACGCGGAATCATCTGGTCGCGTGTCAGCAAGGCCTCGGCATTGCCACCCAGATCAACCAGAACGCTTTCGCGAGTCACTTTCTTGACTGTGCCGGAAACCAGTTCGCCTACTTTGTCACGATATTCCGCGATCACCAGATCGCGCTCGGCTTCACGCACTTTCTGCACAATCACCTGCTTCGCAGTCTGTGCAGCAATACGGCCAAAATCAGTGTTCTCAATCAACTCTTCATAGACATCGCCGGCTTTCAGCTCGGGGTTTTTCTCCTGGGCAGCACTCAGCGCGATCTGTCCGGCCGGCTCGTCCAGGTCGTCATCGGCAACCACGTCCCAGACGCGAAACGACTCGTACAGACCGGTTTTGCGATCGACGTGCACACGACACTGAACTTCTTCTTCGTCGAAGCGTTTTTTTGTCGCAGTTGCCAGCGCAATCTCGATGGCTTCAAATATAACGTCGCGTGACACTCCCTTCTCATTCGAGACCGCGTCTGCAACCATCAGAATTTCTTTACTCATCATAGTAGTGTCACCTTACACACGGATTCATCGTTCCAACTGCGCGCCTGGACAAACATGCCGGTTAAAATGCGATGTTGGCCTTGTCTACCTGCTGGAATGGAATTTCAATTAATTCGCCGTCAACAGTCATGACTATCTGATCTGCTTCAGCCTTGTGCAGAACGCCCTTGAACTTGCGGCGCCCCTCGATCGGTGTCCGAAGGCGCAAACTCACCACGTCACCAATAAACTGACCGTACTGCTCGAGCCGAAACAAGGGCCGGTCCATTCCGGGAGAAGACACCTCCAGGGTATATTCACCTGTCAAAGGGTCTTCCACATCAAGCACACCACTGACCTGCCGGCTCACGCGCTCGCAATCATCAATTGTAATGCCTTCCGGACTGTCGATATAAATGCGCAACAGGCTCGAACGCCCTCGGGCTATATGCTCAATGCCCCACAACTCCAGGCCCAGAGCCTCGACCGTCGGCCGGAGCAAATCAGAGATCATGTCAACTGATGCTACCAACTTGTCTATTACCTTTTTTACGACACAAACAAAAAGTGGGCCATCGGCCCACCTCGAAAACAAAATAATTGTCTTACCGTGTCGGCATACTGCTGCCTGACACCGGTGGCGGAACCTGCATATCCCGGCGCTCGCACCGGACATACTTTTCACACCCAGCTTTCTTACGTCACTTTCTATGGCTGACGGAAAAACCTGCAGCTAATAAAAAGCCCCATCAAGGGGCTCTCATGCAGAGCTACGCTATTCAGCACAGCCACTGCGAATATGGTAGCGGGGGCAGGATTTGAACCTACGACCTTCGGGTTATGAGCCCGACGAGCTGCCAGACTGCTCCACCCCGCAACAAAACTTCAAACTTCTCAACAACTTTCCTGACAACAGTCGTTATTGAGCTCAGATGACTTCTGGCAAAGCCGCTATCTGAGGGCAGGTATTCTAGTTGCTTGCGGGCTCCAAAGTCAAGTGACTTTTAAGCCCAGGCCCCATAATCGGGCACTCATTCACAAGCGTCTTCCCACAATTGGTGCCGAAGGCGAGACTTGAACTCGCACGACCATAAGGCCACTACCCCCTCAAGATAGCGTGTCTACCAATTCCACCACTTCGGCTAAACTAAGAACTGCTACTGATCGTCCTGCGGCGCCTGAGCAGACGCATCGGGCACATCAGAAGAGCTTGCCGGTGCCGTAAGCTGTGGCACATCGGATTCTTCAAGCTCACGCAAAACGTCAGGATTCACGATAGGAGAGGCATCACTGCCGCCCCCCATGCTGTACTGCTGGGCGTAAATGGCCAACACCAGGCTGGTAGCAAAAAATATGACTGCAGCAACCGTGGTCGAGCGAGTCAGAAAGTTACCAGTGCCCGAACTGCCAAAAACAGTCTGCGAAGCCCCGCTGCCAAAAGCTGCGCCAGCATCTGCGCCCTTGCCCTGCTGCAACAGCACCAGGCCTATGATCGCGATAGCCGCAATCACATGCACAACGACCACAAGAGTTTCCATAATTCAGCTCACACTATTACAAATTTCGATAAATGCCGACGCATCAAGCGAGGCCCCACCCACAAGCCCACCATCGATGTCGACCTGCCCAAAGAGCTCAGCTGCATTGGCAGGGCTTACACTGCCACCGTAGAGCAACTGCAGCGCATCGGCCACCTCTGCGTCGTGGCCCGCTATCAATTCACGAATACCGGCATGCATTTGCTGGGCCTCTTGCGCAGAAGCCGAACAACCCGTACCAATCGCCCATACCGGCTCGTAGGCAATAACGGCACGCTCAAACGCAGCAACACCCGCAACAGCAAGCACCGCACTGACCTGCCCTGCCACCGCCTCCCGGGCGCTACCATCATCACGCTGCGCAAGGGTCTCGCCGACACACAAAATCGGTATCAGACCAGCCTGCTGAGCCGCTACAAATTTCCGCGCCACCAGGTCATCCGACTCTGAACCGTGCTGGCGACGCTCGGAATGCCCCAGAATGACATAACGCACACCGCAGTCTGCCAGCATACCGGGAGACACTTCTCCCGTATAAGCACCTTCACGCTCACACCAGACGTTCTGGGCACCGAGCACAATTTCACAACCGCGGATTGCCTCAGCGACAACGGCGAGATAAGGGAAAGGCGGACAAACAACAATATCAACGCCATTGATCCCGTGCGAAACAGTCGGTACCAGATCGCGCAACAGCTCACTGATGCTGGCACGCGTTCCGTTCATTTTCCAGTTTCCGACAACCAAAGCCCGACGCATATTGTCTACCCAGTGCGATGCCGGCGCCCGACATTGATAAAACGGGGCGCCACTATAACCAGTTTACCCAGACCTTGCAAGATCAGGCGAACACTGAAATCAAGGTCCGCGCGATGTAGCGACAACCTCTGCCAGTTCATTGGCATGCGCCGTTACCGCCGCCTCATCTTCGCCTTCAACCATCACTCTTACCAAAGGCTCCGTGCCGGAGGGCCTGAGCAATACCCGCCCACGCCCGGCCAGCTTGTGTTCGAGCCCGGTCACTGCCGCCAACACGTCCGGGTGCGACATGACAGCCGCTTTGTTATCCACGCGCACATTTACCATATGCTGAGGCATTTTAGTCATTCTGCTGCGCAGCTCGTGCAGCGTTGAACCCGACTGCATCATTGCCGCCAGCACCTGCAAAGCAGAAACGATGCCGTCGCCGGTGGTAGTAACATCAAGACAGACAATATGTCCGGAGGATTCACCGCCGAGTTGCCAGCTTTTTTTCTTCAACATCTCCATGACATAACGATCACCCACATCGCTTCGGACGAACGGCACATCAAGCGCCTCCAGGCCCAGCTCAAGACCCAGGTTACTCATCAGAGTGCCAACCACACCTCCAAAACCAACATGTCGGCGACGTCTGTCACGGGCAATGACATACAGCAGTTCATCGCCATCAACCACATTACCCAGGTGATCCACCATCACCACCCGATCGCCATCGCCGTCAAAGGCGATACCAATATCGGCCTGTTCGGCCAACACTTCCCGGACCAGATGCCGGGGTGATGTAGAGCCGCATTCCTGATTGATATTCATACCATTGGGCGACACGCCAATAGCCTTCACGGATGCGCCCAATTCGGAAAACACGTTGGCGGCTATGTGATACGTTGAGCCATGCGCGCAATCCACCACGATTTTCAAACCCTGTAGCACCGCATTGCCTGGCACGGTGCGCTTGCAGTATTCAATATAACGACCGGCAGCGTCAGTAATACGAGTGACTTTGCCTATTTCGGCGGAATCAACGGTCGTAATATCGCGCCCCAGAAATGCTTCGATGGCTAACTCGGTTTCGTCCGGCAACTTGGTGCCGTCGCCGGCGAAAAACTTGATACCGTTGTCCTGAAAGGCATTGTGCGAGGCACTGATCACAATACCCGCCTGCGCCTGAAATGTTCGCGTCAAATAAGCTACCGCTGGCGTTGGCATAGGGCCCAGCATGTTAATATCGACACCTGCCGAAGCCAGCCCGGCCTCAAGCGCGGCCTCAAACATATAACCTGAGACGCGCGTATCCTTGCCGATCAGAATCTTACTGCGCAGCCCACCGGAACGCGCAAAAACCTTGCCTGCTGCCCAGCCCAGCTTCAGCATAAAATCAGGCGTAATCGGATATTCACCGACATGACCCCGAATCCCGTCAGTGCCAAAATATTGTTTTTCCGTTTTTTTCGGCGATCCCATAGTGTTCTCCTCTCCCTTGCACCTGTCGCTGGCTTAGCTCTGGCTTTGCATCGCCTGAATAATCCCGAGTGCATCGACTGTTTCTGCAACATCGTGAACACGGATAATGCTGGCGCCCTGCGTTACCGCCAACACTGCAGCAGCAATACTGCCTGCCAGCCGACCATCAACCTGACGATTAACGACTGCCCCAATCATGGATTTGCGGGACAGACCTGCCAGCAACGGAAACCCGGCAGACAAAAACTGCGGCATTTCGCGCAGCAGACGGTAATTATGCGCCAGCGTTTTGCCAAAACCAAACCCGGGGTCGAGGCAAATATGATCGCGGGTGATGCCGGCGCGCTCACAGTCAGCCACCCTTTGAAGCAGAAAAGCAGATATCTCAGCAATTAAATCATCGTACGCCGGCGCCTGCTGCATGTTGCCGGGTTCACCCTGCATATGCATCAGGCAAACACCCATCGACGTTGCGGCAACGGCCTCCGGCGCACCTTCACGGCGCAGTGCCCTGATATCATTGACCATGCCAGCACCGGCCAGAGCCGCCTCTCGCATGACGGCGGGCGCACTGGTATCCACGGAAACAATAACATCAAGCTCGCGATTGATCGCTTCAATCACCGGAATGACACGATCCAGTTCTTGCTGCTCGGTGACGGCAGCGGCGCCGGGCCGGGTAGATTCACCCCCCACATCAATGATGCACGCGCCATCCTGACACATGCGCTCGGCACGCCGCAGGGCTTTGTCAACGGACACAGAAAAAACCCCTGCGCCCTTCTCTGCGCTGGCACTCAGAGCACCACCATCAGAGAAGGAATCAGGGGTTACATTCAGGATCCCCATGACACGGGGACTGGAAAGATCCAGACGCCTGGGGCCACAGATCATATGCGGTCCCGGGCTGCCGGAAGCGGATTGCTGTTGCAGCATCAATAATTCCCGTGCTTGCCGGACATGGTATGTCAGCAATCAGTGCTCGCTGACCGGTCCGCCAACGGGTTTGTCAGTATGCTGATCATCGGATTTGCCGTCGCGAGCGTCATCATTTGAGTCCGCCCGGGCAGAACCGGAACCACTGTCGGTATCAGACCAGTCAGCCGGTGGGCGCGGTTTGCGGCCATCCATAATGTCATTGATCTGTTCCGCATCGATGGTTTCGTACTCCATCAATGCGTCCTTCATCAGCTCCAGTTTGTCACGATTGTCATCGAGCAACTGCTTGGCCTTGTTGTAACAAAAATCGATAATGCTCTTTACTTCGTCATCGATCAGTTTGGCAGTTTCGCCAGAATGCTGTTTCTGTGATGCACCCGCGGAACGGCCAAGGAAAACCTCACCGTCATCCTCCGCGTACATCTGCGGACCCAGTTTTTCTGACAGGCCCCACTTGGTAACCATGTTGCGTGCCATTTCGGTCGCGCGCTGGATGTCATTGGACGCTCCGGTGGTCACACCCTCTGCCCCCAATGTCATTTCCTCAGCAATCCGGCCACCGTAAAGGCTACAGATCTGACTCAGGATTGCACGCTTGCTGATACTGTAGCGATCCTCTTCCGGCAGAAACATGGTCACGCCCAGTGCGCGACCACGCGGAATAATACTGACTTTGTAAACCGGATCATGCTCCGGCACCAGGCGGCCAACGATAGCGTGACCAGCCTCGTGATAGGCAGTATTGGTTTTTTCCTTTTCCGACATGACCATGGATTTGCGCTCGGCGCCCATCATGATTTTGTCCTTGGCCTTTTCGAACTCTTCCATGGTGACCAGGCGTCGGCCACCGCGTGCAGCAAACAGCGCCGACTCGTTCACCAGGTTGGCCAGGTCGGCACCAGAGAAGCCTGGTGTGCCACGCGCGATAACTGCCGCATCAACATTGTCGGCAATCGGTACTTTGCGCATATGCACTTTCAATATCTGCTCACGGCCGCGGATATCGGGCAGGCCTACGACTACCTGGCGGTCAAAGCGGCCCGGACGCAGCAGGGCCGGGTCCAGTACATCGGGACGGTTGGTCGCCGCGATCACGATGATGCCGTCATTGACCTCAAAGCCATCCATCTCCACCAGCAACTGGTTAAGGGTCTGCTCACGCTCGTCGTGGCCACCACCCAGACCGGCACCACGGTGTCGACCGACGGCATCGATTTCGTCGATAAAGATGATGCATGGCGCCTGTTTTTTGGCCTGGTCAAACATGTCACGTACGCGTGACGCACCCACACCGACAAACATTTCCACGAAATCTGAACCGGAGATCGAAAAGAAGGGTACTTTGGCTTCACCGGCTATCGCCTTGGCCAGCAATGTTTTACCGGTACCGGGCTGTCCTACCATCAGGATGCCGCGCGGAATGCGACCACCCAGGCGTTGAAATTTGTCCGGCTCGCGCAGGAAATCCACCAGCTCTTTGACGTCCTCTTTGGCTTCGTCTACGCCAGCGACATCAGAGAAGGTGATTTTGATCTGGTCTTCGCCCAGCAGCTTGGCCTTGCTCTTGCCAAAGGACATTGGTCCGCCTTTGCCACCGCCGGCACCGCCCTGCATTTGCCGCATGAAGAAGAAAAACAGCGCAATGATGATCAGAATCGGGAAGCTGGCTACCAACAGCTGCGTCCACAGGCTCTGACGCTCGGGCTCGGACGCGCGGATTTCAACACCGTTGTTAAACAGATCGTCCATCAACTGATCATCACCGATCATGGGAATGGTGCTGGTAAACCGGGAGTTATCGTTACGCATCCCGGTGACATTGGTGCCGGCGATATTAACCGACTCCACCTGTCCGGAGCGCACTTCGCGAATAAAATCAGAATAGTTTACCTGCGCCGTCGCAGGCTCCTGATTGATATTGTTAAATACCGTCAGCAGTACAGCTGCGATAACCATCCAAAGCAGTAAATTCTTTGCCATATCGTTCAAGGGAATATCCCCCTTCTCTTTGTGTAACCGGTACGGTTTACCGGCTAACGCTCAAATGAACCTGTTTAACCCGTCAGCGGCCATGGTCTTCACAGAGTAAGACCGCCGCAAGCAGGATTGCTATTCCCTCGGACTCCGGATACTTGTTATTCCAGCCTGGAAGCCTGATTCCGCGGACGGGTGATGCCGGAACATGCGGGCTGACATTTTGATCGGATGCTCCCTAAAGATGGGGGCTTATCCTGATATTACAAGATGAAGCTTGTTATTGTCCAAGGGTTGCACGCTCCAATTCAATGGCAATGCTTTGAGCGCGGATCGGGCTGCGTTACAATGCAGGCCAATTTAGCTGTTTCGATCGACTCGCCGGACTCAATATGACTTCAAGCTCCCAGGAACTAAAAAAACTACGCGCCATTGCCCATAAACTCAAGCCCGTGGTGACAATTGCACAAAAAGGCCTGTCAGAAACAGTGTGCAAGGAAATTGATCGCGCGCTGGAGCAACACGAATTGATCAAGGTAAAGATTCTGGCCGCAGATCGCGACGCCCGAAAAGAGGTCGCCGAAGAAATCTGCCAGACCAGCCGGGCAACGTGTATTCAGAGCATTGGGAACATCGCGGTACTTTACCGCCCTGCCAATAAACCTGACCCCAGGCTATCCAATATCCTGCGCCACACACCGGCCTGACGCAACGCGCTCAGACCGGGTCAGGCTGCATCGCAGCCTGACCACAAACCTGTCAAAGATGCTCTATCTTGCTGACCTCGTACTCAATATCACCGGACGGGGCTTTGACGACCACTTCATCGCCAACTTCCTTGCCCATGATTGCACGTGCGATGGGTGATCCCACCGAAATCTTGCCCGCTTTGACATCCGCTTCATCTTCGCCAACAATCTGATAACGAATGGTTTTTTCGGTATCAAGATTCAACAGGGTCGCCGTCACACCAAAAATGACCTTGCCTGACGCCGGAATGCTGGTGATATCGATGATTTCGGAATCTGCGAGTTTGCCCTCAATCTCCTGAATCCGGCCCTCGCAAAAACCCTGCTGTTCACGGGCAGCATGGTACTCGGCGTTCTCCTTGAGATCACCATGTTCACGCGCTTCCGCAATGGCTTTTATAATTGCCGGACGTTTCACAGACTTCAACTCATTGAGCTCAGCGCGCAGTCGTTCCGCGCCACCCATGGTCATTGGCACTTTTCTCATATCACTCTCACAGATCTTAGCGATCGTCAAAATCAGGGAATAAAAAAAATAGCGGCGGGATCCCTCCAGGAGACCCCGCCAGCACTGTTCAGACAAACCATATCATGCGGATAATCGGCGGGCTTGTCCAGACCCCCCGAATTCACATCATTCACAGACGCGCATGTAATTCCTGTATGGTGTAGACGGACAGGTTATCACCAAACTGCAGGGCCTCACAAACGGCGCTGGCACTGGCCAGAGTGGTGGTGCAGAAAACGTTATGACGCAGCGCCGTGCGGCGAATTGTCGAGGAATCCGCAATCGCCTGCTTGCCTTCTGTTGTATTCACAATCAGCGCGATCTCATCGTTCTTGATCATGTCCACGATATGCGGCCGGCCTTCCATCACCTTGTTTACCCGAGTCACCGGCAGGCCCGCCTCTTCAATGACCGCCGCCGTGCCCATCGTGGCCACCACCGAGAAACCAAGTTCATGGAAATGCCGCGCCACCTCGGCCACCTTGGGCTTGTCTGCATCGCGCACACTGATAAACACGTTGCCACTTTTGGCAATTTTTTCACCAGCACCAATCTGCGACTTGGAGAAGGCTTCGGCGAAGGTATCACCGACACCCATCACTTCCCCGGTCGATTTCATTTCCGGCCCCAGGATGGGGTCCACGCCCGGGAACTTGTTGAACGGAAACACCGCTTCTTTCACCGCAAAGGTTTTCGGAATGATTTCTTTGGTGAAACCCTGCTCAGCCAGCGAGGTCCCCGCCATGCAGCGTGCTGCGACTTTGGCCAGCGACACGCCGATGCACTTGGACACAAAGGGCACGGTACGGGACGCCCGGGGATTGACCTCAATAATGTAAAGATCGCCGTCCTGATACGCCAGTTGCGTATTCATCAAACCCACCACATTCAGCTCTTTGGCCAAAGCGGTCACCTGCTCGCGAATTCTGTCCTGTACCTCGGCGGGCAGATTATAGGGTGGCAATGAACAGGCTGAGTCGCCTGAGTGAACACCCGCTTGCTCAATATGCTGCATGATGGCGCCCACCACGACCTGCTTGCCATCGCTGACCAGGTCCACATCAATCTCGATGGCAGCGTTAAGGAAGTAGTCGAGCAACACCGGGCTGTCGTTGCCGACCTTGACCGTGGTGCGCATATAACGGTTCAGCTCTTCCTTGTTGTACACAATCTCCATGGCGCGGCCACCCAGCACATAGGACGGGCGGACAACCAGCGGGTAAGAGATTTTTTCCGCTTCGGTGATGCACTGCTCAACGCTGCGCACGATGCAGTTGGGTGGCTGTTTCAGGCCCAGCTTCTGAATCATTTTCTGGAAGCGTTCGCGATCTTCCGCCAGGTCAATGGCGTCAGCACTGGTACCAATGACCGGCACACCGGCCTGCTCCAGGCCCTCAGCGAGATTCAGCGGCGTTTGACCGCCAAACTGTACGATGACCCCTACCGGCTTTTCCAGCGCCACGATTTCCAGCACATCTTCCAGCGTCACCGGTTCAAAATACAGGCGATCGGAAATATTGTAATCGGTAGAAACCGTCTCCGGGTTGCAGTTGACCATGATGGTTTCGTAGCCGTCTTCGCGCATGGCCAGTGCTGCGTGCACACAGCAGTAATCAAATTCGATACCCTGCCCGATACGGTTGGGACCGCCACCAAGCACCATGATTTTTTTGCGGTCGCTGGGTTTCGATTCGCACTCTTCCTCGTAGGTCGAGTACATGTAGGCCGTTGCCGATTCAAATTCGGCAGCGCAGGTGTCGACGCGCTTGTAGACCGGACGGATATCCAGCGCGTGACGGTGTGCACGCACGGCATGTTCCGGCTCATGCAACAATGCAGACAGGCGTGAATCCGAGAAACCCTTGCGCTTCAACGCATACAAGGTGTCGCGGTCAAGATCCTTGAGTGTCATCTTGCTGACCCGCATTTCATCCTGGATCAGATCTTCAATCTGGGTCAGAAACCAGGGATCAACACCTGTCATTTCCGCAACCGTTTTCACTGACCAGTTCTGCCGGAAGGCATCACCAATGTAACGAATACGATCGCTACCGGCATCCATCAGCTCACCACGCAGGGTATCCATGGCATCACTGACTTCGGTGTCCAGAATCGGATCAAAACCACTGATGCCGACTTCCAGACCGCGCAAAGCTTTCTGCATTGACTCCTGGAACGTGCGCCCGATCGCCATGACCTCACCCACCGATTTCATCTGGGTGGTGATACGATCATTGGCTTCCGGGAATTTTTCAAAGGTGAAGCGCGGAATCTTGGTAACCACGTAGTCAATAGTCGGCTCAAATGACGCAGGCGTTATACCACCGGTAATTTCGTTACGCAGTTCGTCCAGAGTAAAACCGCAGGCCAGTTTGGCGGCAACACGGGCAATCGGAAACCCGGTGGCTTTGGAGGCCAGTGCGGAGGAGCGCGAGACCCGCGGATTCATTTCAATAACCACCAGGCGTCCGGTGTCGGGGCACATGCCAAACTGCACATTGGAACCACCGGTTTCGACACCGATTTCGCGCAGCACGGCGATCGAGGCATTACGCAGAATCTGGTATTCCTTGTCTGTCAGCGTCTGTGACGGCGCCACGGTAATGGAGTCACCGGTATGCACCCCCATGGCATCAAAGTTCTCGATGGTGCAGACAATGATACAGTTGTCATTCTTATCGCGGACCACTTCGGTCTCATACTCTTTCCAGCCGATCAGCGACTCATCAATCAGCAGCTCATTGGTCGGTGACAGCTCCATACCGCGGGTACAGATTTCGACAAACTCTTCCTTGTTGTAGGCAATGCCACCACCACTGCCGCCCATGGTAAACGACGGCCGGATGATGCACGGGAACCCCACCAGATCCAGCGCAGCAAAGGCCTCTTCCATACTGCGGGCGATACCGTGACGCGGCGTCTCCAGACCAATGGCCTTCATGGCATCGTCAAACAGCTCACGATCCTCGGCCTTGTCGATGGATTCGGCGCGGGCACCGATCATTTCAACATTGTATTTCGCCAGCACGCCGTGGCGCTCAAGATCCAGTGCGCAATTGAGCGCAGTCTGACCTCCCATGGTTGGCAAAATAGCGTCAGGACGCTCTTTTTCTATGATCTTCTCAACGATCTGCCAGGTGACCGGTTCGATGTAGGTGGCATCGGCCATGGCCGGGTCGGTCATGATGGTCGCCGGGTTAGAGTTCACCAGTATGACCCGGTAACCCTCTTCGCGCAGCGCCTGACAGGCCTGAGCGCCGGAGTAGTCAAACTCACAGGCCTGACCAATAACAATGGGCCCGGCACCGATGATCAGAATGCTTTTTAAATCTGTACGTTTTGGCATAACTTAACCGTGTCTGTGTGTGGGTTGGCCGGATCAGCGCGCGGCGCGTTTTTCCATCAGAGCAACAAATTTGTCAAACAGGGGTGCAATATCATGCGGCCCGGGACTCGCTTCAGGGTGCCCCTGGAAAGCAAACGCCGGCTTGTCCGTACGCTCAACACCCTGCAGCGAACCATCAAACAGCGAGCGGTGGGTGGCACGCAAATTGGCCGGCAGAGATTTTTCGTCGACAGCAAAACCGTGGTTCTGACTGGTGATCAGCACCGTGCCATCGTCCAGGTTCTGCACCGGGTGGTTGGCACCGTGATGGCCCAGCTGCATTTTCACCGTCTTCGCGCCGCAAGCCAACGCCAGCAACTGACAACCCAGACAGATACCAAACACGGGGATATCAGTTTCCAGCACTGCCTTGATAGCAGTGATCGCGTAGTCGCAGGGCTCCGGATCACCCGGGCCATTGGCCAGGAAAACGCCGTCAGGGTTCATCGCCAGCACGTCGGCAGCAGGCGTCTGCGCCGGCACCACCGTCACTTTGCAATTGCGCTGCGCCAGCATGCGCAGGATATTGCGCTTGACACCATAGTCGTAGGCCACCACGTGAAACGGTTTTTCGTGCGCCGTCTCTGAGTAGCCGACACCCAGTGGCTGCCATTCACCCTGCGACCACTCATAGCTGGATTTCGTTGATACTTCTTTCGCCAGATCCATGCCTTTCAGACCCGGGAATGCCCGAGCCTGTTCGATCGCATATTGCTCGCCTTTAGTGGTCAGCTCTTCACCGCTCAGGATACAGCCATTCAGGGGGCCTTTTTCACGCAACAAGCGCGTCAGGCGACGGGTGTCGATCTCGGCGATTGACACCACATTCTGAGCTTTAAGGAACTCTTCCAGTGTTTGCTCGCTGCGCCAGTTGCTCACCGTCGCTGACAGGTTGCGAATCACCAGACCCGCAGACCAGACACGATCAGATTCATTATCTTCGGCATTACAACCGGTATTGCCGATATGAGGGTAGGTCAGCGTGACAATCTGTCGTGCATAGGAAGGGTCGGTCAAAATTTCCTGGTAGCCGGTCATGGCTGTATTAAAAACAACCTCTCCGCTGGCCAGACCCAGGGCACCGATAGCCTTGCCTTTGAAGACACTGCCATCCTCAAGGGCCAGAACTGCTGGATTATTCAATGTGATCTCCCGGATAGTCGACAGGCGAAAAAAAGCGGAATGAAAGCTCTCTCTCATTCCGCTTTTGGATGTGCTGTCTGGTGTTGTGCTCAGTGGTAATCATACTGAGGCGTAATTATACGGGAAATGCAGTCCGAGGTCTATGCCGAAAGCTTGTTCACAGCGCTAAACTGCCAGATTAAATCGGCGCAGAACGCGAGGACTGAGTCAGCAGGGGCTGTCACAACCCCAGCACATCATCAATGGAGTACAGACCCGGGGATCTGTCGCCCAGCCAGATGGCCGCCCGCACCGCACCACTGGCAAAGGTCATGCGACTGCTGGCCTTGTGGGTGATCTCCAGACGCTCGCCGTTGCCGGCAAAGATGACCGTGTGATCGCCAACGACATCGCCTGCCCGGATGGTCGCGAACCCGATGGTTTTCCGGTCGCGCTCTTCGCTGATGCCTTCGCGGCCGTAAACAGCCACGTCATCAAGATTGCGACCCAGTGCGTCAGCGATCACTTCACCCATACGCAAAGCCGTGCCTGATGGCGCATCTTTTTTGTGACGATGGTGAGTCTCCACGATCTCAATATCAACGTCGTCTCCCAGTGCTTTGGCGGCCAGCGCGAGCAGACGCAGGCTGACATTGACTCCTGCGCTCATATTGGGGGCAAATACGATGGGTATATCGTTGGCCGCGTCACTGATCTGCTGTTTTTGCTCCGCCGTAAAACCGGTAGTGCCTATCACCATGGCTTTTTTCTGTCGGCGGCAGGCATTCAGGTGGGTCAGTGTTGCGGCGGGAGATGTGAAATCGATCAATACGTCAAAGCTGTCGGCGCAGCTGTCCAGAGACGTCGACGCCGCGACCTGCAACATGCCGGTACCTGCGATCAGGCCGATATCCTGGCCCGCCTGCGGGTCGTCTGCCAATGTAGTTCCGGCGGCAACCCGGGCATCATCTGCCCGGTCTGCCACCGCCTGCACCAGCGTCTTGCCCATACGGCCAGCGACGCCAGCGATTGCTATTCGAATCATAAGAGTTTGCCAGTTTAGGAATTTGCCACTTATTGCTGATCAGGTGCTGCAAATGTGCGAGTATAACGCTTAATGGGATGAACCAACAGAATACAGGACACCGGAAACAGGACGCCATCACGAAACAAAATGAGCAAATCAACGGTCCATGGACGTAACAACAGCGATAGCGACAGACGCAAACGCTACGAAGCGCTGGTCGACGAGCTGTACCAGGACGTTTTCCGATATGCCTTCTGGCTAACGCGGAATAAAGGTATTGCCGAAGATTTGGTGCAGGAGACCTTTCTGCGCGCCTGGCGTGCATTCGACAGTCTGCAGAACCAAAAGGCGGCAAAAGCCTGGCTGTTCACGATTCTGCGCCGCGAGAATGCCCGGCTTTACGAGCGCTATCGCCCGGAACTGGTAGACATAGACGATGTCTCTGTCGCGGAGGACGATACCGGCGAACCGGATCATCGGCAGAAACAGGTGGAATTGCATCAGGCCATCATGCGGCTCGACAAAGACTACCGAGACCCTCTGCTGCTACAGGTCATTGGTGGCTTCAGCGGGAAAGAAATCGCCGACATTCTCGATCTTAATAACAACACCGTGATGACCCGTTTGTTCCGGGCGCGCAGTAAGCTGAAAAATATACTGGTCCCTGAAGACGACGCCGAAGATGCGGACAACGACCTGACAGATAAAATAACAGACTGATACCTATAAAAATTGACAGCCTAGAGCCTCTCACACGATGGATGATTTGGAATTTCGCACGCGCGCCTTCAGTAACCCGCTCGACGAGCAGGAAGACTTCAGGGCGGCCGCTGACGCCAGCCCGGAACGACGCCAGCTCCTCGGAGAACTCAACGAGTTCGAAAAAGATCTGCAACGCACATTGATGGCGGTCGATATCCCGGGCGGACTTAAACGCAAGCTCAACCAGCATGCCCGCCCTGCTTCGCCGCTGCGAAGCCGGCGCTTTTTAGCGCTGGCTGCGAGTCTTGTGGTAGCCACCGGGCTGGCCCTTAATCTGTTCCTGCAACCCGGGCTCAGTGCTCAGGATCTGGCCCTGCACGATGAACTGGTGGAGCATATGCACCAGGAAGCGCCCAGCTTTGACAACCGCATGGACATTGATATCAACAATGACAGTGGCATCAGCTGGAATGAGATCGAAACCATCCTGGCAGCCGCCGGCACGTCCCTGAAAACACCTGAAGAACTCGCTGCCTTGCATATGATCTTTGCCAGGCTCTGTGGCCTTGGCGGTTCACGCAGTGCACACCTGGTCGCGCGGGGCGAACATGGCCCGATATCGATTATCTTTATCAGAACGGCACCGGTGAGCCGGGGTGTGGAGCTGCGCGATGATCGCTTTCAGGGGCGCATCATCCCGGTGAATGAGGGCAACATGGCCGTCATCGGCGAGAAAAACGAACCCCTGGATCGCTACGAGAGCATGCTTCGCGACAACATCGAGTGGTCGATCTGACACAATTTCCCGACGCTCAGAACAGCGCCTCATCCATGGCCATGACAACATCGCTGCCAGCCCTGATCTCTTCGGCCAGCGATTTGTAGCGCGGCATCAGGCGATCCAGGAAATAGCAGCCGAGCTGCACTTTGGCGGTATAAAAATCCTTGTCACTGGCATTGTTTTCCAGTGCCTCGCTCGCCACCGACACCATTCTCGCCCACATGTAGCAGTACAGAATCAATGTCATCAATTCCAGGTAGGCAACCGAAGCAGCGCCTACTTCATTGGGGTTATCCGCGCTGGCAGTACGGACCCAGTCAGTGGTTGTCACCAGACAATCCAGCGCTTGCGTCAGAGTCGCAACAAACGGCGCGGCACGTCCATTTTGCTCGGCCTTGACGTAGTCGCGAATTTCATCGACCAGAACTTCCAACAGGCCTTCCTTGTCGAAGACCACCTTGCGGCCCATCAGGTCCAGTGCCTGAATACCATTGGCACCCTCGTAAATCTGTGCGATACGGGCGTCACGAACATGCTGTTCCTGGCCCCATTCACGCACATAACCATGCCCACCGAGAACCTGCTGACCCAGGACACAGGCTTCGAAACCTTTGTCGGTGAAAGCGGTTTTGGCAATAGGTGTCAACAATGCCACCAGCTTGGCGGCCCGTTTACGCGCCGCCTCGTCAGGATGAAAATAGGCAACATCCAGCTGGCTGCCGACATACATTGCCAACGCCCGCGCGCCCTCAGTGTTGGCTCGCATGGTGAGCAGCATCCGACGCACATCCGGATGTACCAGCAAAGGATCCGCAGACTGATCCGGCGCGACCGGTCCCGTCGCCGCCCGCCCCTGAAGGCGATCCTTGGCGTAGGCGGCTGCAGTCTGGTATGACGCATCACCCAGCCCGAGCCCCTGCAGACCAATGGTCAGGCGCTCATAGTTCATCATGGTGAACATGCAGGCCAGGCCCTTGTTGATTTCGCCCACCAGATAACCAGTGGCACCGTCGAAATTCATGACGCAGGTTGCCGAACCCTTGATACCCATCTTGTGCTCGATGGAACCGCAGCTCAGGCTGTTGCGCTCCCCTGCTGCGCCGTTGCTGTCAGGCAGGCATTTTGGCACCAGAAACAGGGAGATACCTCGTGGACCTGCGGGCGCATCGGGCAATTTGGCCAGCACCAGGTGAATAATATTGTCGGTCAGGTCGTGCTCACCCCCGGTAATAAAAATCTTGGTACCGGTAAGCTTGTAACTGTGGTCTGCCTGAGGCACCGCTTTGGTTTTGATAATGCCCAGATCGGTGCCGGCGTGCGGTTCCGTCAGACACATGGTGGCACTCCAGCTGCCATCATAGAGCCGGGGCAGGTATGCCTGTTTCAGCTCTTCGCTGCCATGGCGAGCCAGTGCCAAAGATGCCCCGGCGCTGAGCACAGCGTACAAGGCCAGTGAGCTGTTGGCGGCCATGATCATTTCTTCAATACAGACTGCCAGCATCTTGGGCATACCCTGACCGCCATAGGCCGGATCACCGGCCAGCCCGATCCAGCCACCCTGGGCAAAGGTCTTGTAGGCATCGCGAAAACCGGTCGGTGTCGTGACCTTGCCGTCCGCGAAATGACAGCCTTCTTCGTCGCCACTTCGATTGAGCGGGGCCAACAAAGATTCTGCCATCTTGCCGGCTTCATCAAGCACCGAACTGATCAGATCTTCACTGACCTCGTCGGTGCCCGGCATGGTCGCCAGCAGCTTGTCAGCGGCCAGTACTTCGTTGAGGACAAACTTCATATCCCGGACAGGGGCTTTGTAATCAGACACGATCAAACTCCGGCTGCTCGAACAGCTAACTCGATTGGATTAGACGCCTAAATTACCGACAGTTGACGTTAACGTCAACGTCAATCTAGACATAAGCTCAACAACAGCCAGTCAAATGCCGGCAGTCAATAAACCAGCCAGATCAAGGTGTCGCGCACAGTCCTCCGGCGACGCCTTTGGCGCCCAGGGCAACTCGCCCAGACATGGGCCGGGCAGCATGTCGCGGAGCGTGGCAATATTTTCGCTGGCGACCGGCATGTCGACACTGAGGTGATTGGCAACCCAGCCCGCCAGTGTCAAACCATCACGGCGAATCGCTTCGGCAGTCAGTATCGCGTGATTGATACAACCCAGTTTCAGGCCAACTACAAGAATGACGGGCATATTCAGTGCCGCAGGTAAGCCGGACAGAAATTCACGGGAATTCAGCGGTACGCGCCAGCCACCCGCACCCTCAACGACCGTCAGGTCCGCCCGCTGCATCAACAGCCCCCGGGCAAAACCCACCAGTCTGTCCAGGTGCAGGCTACGCCCTTCATTCGCTGCGGCAAGATGCGGCGCGATCGCCTGGCGCAGCGCAACCGGGTTTATCTGCTCATATGTCAGCGGCAAGGTGCAGTACTGCGCCAGCAGCAAGGCATCTTCGTTGCGCAGCATGCCCGACTCTTCCTGACAACCGGAGGCTACCGGCTTGAATGCCGCTGTCGACAGACCCGCAGCACGAGCAGCCGCCAGCAACGAGGCCGCCACCCGCGACTTGCCGACCTCCGTATCAGTACCGGTGATAAAAACAGCATGAGGTTGTTCAATTTTCATCTCGTGTCCCTGCCGCGCTGGCGCGATACTGTTCATTGACCACCGTCAGCGCCTGTACCAATTGATCGAACTGGGCATCCGTATGTGCCGCACTCAGGGTGATCCGCAATCGGGCTTCACCGCGGGGCACAGTGGGCGGCCTGATCGCCGATACCTGCAAGCCATGATCACGCATAATCGCACTGGCCGCCAGTGTCGCAGCGACATCTCCCAACACCACTGCCTGCACTGCGGAGTGTGAATCCAGGACGGGAAACGCCATACCACGCATGGCCTGCCGAAATTTCAGGATCAACGCCTGCAGGCGCTGCCGGCGCCAGTCTTCCTGCTGACTTACGCGCAGACTGGCCAGCGTAGCCAGGGCCAGCGCGGGTGGCATCGCCGTGGTATAGACGTAGCTGCGGGCAAATTGTTCAAGGTACTTAATCAGCGTTGTATCTCCGGCCACAAAGGCCCCGGCCGTGCCCAGGGCCTTGCCAAAGGTACCTACCAACACCGGCAGTTCATGCTGTGTCATTACGGCACCGCTGCCGCTGTGCTCCGGAAACAGCTCAACGATTCCGCGCCCTGTAGCGCCCAGACAGGCAAACCCATGAGCATCGTCAATCATCAGACCGGCACCAGACCCGGCCGCCAGTTTCGCCAGCATCGGCAGCGGCGCCACATCGCCGTCCATGCTGAACACACCGTCACTGACAATCAGGCAGGGCTGGTTCTGATGCCGGGTCAGCAAGGCATGCAGCGCATCCATGTCATTGTGCGGATAACGAATCGAGCGAGCCCGGCTGAGCCAGCCACCGTCCAGTAATGAGGCATGGTTGAGTGCGTCCTGCAACACCACGCCGCCATCACTCATCAACGCGTTGATGACGCCGATATTTGCCATGTAACCTGTGGAGAACAGAAGAGCCCGGTCACGCCCGGTAAACTCGGCCAGCGCCTCTTCCAGCGCATGATGCGCCTCACAATGTCCGGTCACCAGATGCGAACCGCCGCTGCCCACGCCATAACGGGCGGCACCCTCCTGCAGCGCGGCAATGACCAACGGGTGATTGGCCAGCCCCAGATAGTCATTGCTGCAAAACGACACCAGTTCGCCGCAGGCAAAACGCTGCACCGCGTCACAGGGGCCCTCTCGCAGCAGCCTGTTACGCATCAGACCCTGATGTTCGTGCGCGTCAAGGCGATGCTGCAATCGCTGCGCAAATGCCATTGAAGACTGAGCAGATGCCATGCTCACATGGCAGCATAGAAGCGCGAGTCTTCCCGCGCAGTGACTGACGAACCCTGCTCCGGGTCGCTGCTGGTTTGATGCCGGCGCTCCGGACGCAGCCCCAGTCGCGCCAGCAATGCCAGGTCAGCGCTTTCTTCCGGCAACGGCGTGGTCAGCAGTTTCTCCCCATAAAAGATCGAATTGGCACCCGCAAAAAAACACATTGCCTGCACTTGTTCATTCATCGATTCCCGACCTGCCGACAGGCGCACGTAGGAAGCCGGCATCATGATTCTGGCCACCGCAACAGTACGGATAAATTCAAATGGGTCCAGGTCGTCCACATTGTCCAGCGGCGTACCCTTGACCTTGACCAGGTTATTGATCGGTACACTGTCCGGATGCTGCGGCATGTTGGCCAGTTGTTGCAACAAACCAATGCGGTCGGCTGCCGTCTCCCCCATGCCAATGATGCCGCCACTGCATACTTTCATGCCTGCTTCACGGACCCTGCCCAGGGTATCGAGGCGTTCCTGATAGCTGCGCGTGGTGATGATTTCGCCGTAATACTCCGGTGACGTGTCGAGGTTGTGGTTGTAATAGTCCAGCCCGGCTTCAGCCAATGCGTCCGCCTGCTCATCAGACAGGGCGCCCAGCGTCATGCAGGTCTCCATACCCAGCGATCGCACCTCACGGACCATCTCCAGTACATACGGAAAATCCTTGTCCGACGGATGTTTCCATGCTGCCCCCATGCAAAAGCGGGCCGCGCCGTTGTCACGGGCAATCCGGGCCTGTGCAATGACTTTGTCTACTGCCAGCAGTTTTTCCTTTTCCAGCCCTGTATTGTAGTGACCGCTTTGCGGGCAGTACTTGCAGTCCTCCGGACAGGCGCCGGTTTTGATCGATAGCAGCGTGCTCATTTGCACCTGGTTTACATCAAAATTGGCACGGTGCACGGTGTGCGCCTGATAGATCAGATCCATAAAAGGCTGCTCGAACAGAGCCCTGATTTGCTTGCGCGTCCAGTCGTGTCGAATGCCTGCAGCAGTATGAGTCATCTTGAGTTCCTGGCTTTGATCCAACAGCACAGGCGCGGCCTCGCTGCTAAAATGGAGTAATGAAAGGTGGTGAGGACTACATATTCTAAGTCAGCCCACACCATTGTCAACTTTATATGTCATAATAAGTTGACTACTGACAGAAGGGCGCCATGATAAAAGTCGCAAAAAACCTGGCCAGCAGGCTGATGGCCACACCCTGTCTGGTCTGCCTCGCGGTCCCTGCCCGGCGGCGAGGATTCTGTACAAGCTGCGAGGAGGAGCTTCCCTGGCAGCCGCCCGGCTGTCAACTTTGCGGGGTTGCCCTGGGGGAGGCTTGGTCTGACCCGCTGTGCTCACGCTGCAGCGTTCGGCCACCGGTTTTCAGCAGTTGTCACTGCACCTTTGCCTATGAGGCTCCGGTCTCCGGTATGATCCGGCAGTTCAAGGACAGGGCCGGGTTTCCCGAGTTCCGGGGCCTGTCCAACTGCTTCAACGAGCATTTCATGCAACATTACGACGATAGCGCATCGCCATGGCCCGAGCTGCTGCTTCCTGTGCCACAGCATCCATCGCGACTTCGCCTGCGCGGCTTCAACCAGGCCCTGCTGCTCGCGCGGCGACTGTCACAACGCAGCGGCATTCCGGTGCTGGACAACAGCTGCCAGCGCCGTCAGGGCGGAAGCGCGCAACGGGGCCTGAACGCTGAAGAGCGCATGGATAATATGCAGGGCACTTTTCGCCCCTCGGCCAGCGCGACCATGATGCCAGGCAGACGCCTTGCCATCATTGATGATGTTGTCACCACAACCGCGACAACGCAGGCCATGGCCACCGCCCTGAGCGACTGCGCTGCCGCCAGAATCGATGTGTGGGCACTGGCCCGCAGCAATCATCAACCAGAATCCTGAAAGAGTCCTGACCCCCATGCCCACACCTGACCGCCTTCCCATGCCTGCTGACACCCGGGCGTTGCTTGGCCAGTTCGACCATGACCACCTGATCCATCCCTACACATCCATGACCGAGCCTTCGCCCGTGTTCCTTGTGGAAAGCGCCAGCGGCTGCGAATTGCACCTGGCCGATGGCCGTACACTCATTGATGGCATGAGCTCCTGGTGGGCCGCAGTGCACGGCTACAACCACCCGGTGCTTAACGCCGCCATCCACAAACAGCTGGAAAACATGTCTCACGTCATGTTTGGTGGCCTGACCCACGAACCCGCCATTCGTCTGGCCCAACGCCTGCTCAGTATCTGCCCGGCAGGCCTGCAAAAAGTATTCTTCAGCGATTCCGGCTCGGTTGCGGTGGAGATCGCCATCAAGATGGCGATTCAGTACTGGCAGGCCCGGGGCAGGCCGGGCAAATGCCGCCTGCTAAGCTTGCGCCGGGCTTACCACGGCGACACGTTTGCTGCCATGTCGACCTGTGACCCGGTCACCGGCATGCACTCACTGTTTGAAAACAATCTGACCCGGCAGTTCTTTGCCGATGCGCCCCGGTGTCGCTTCAACGAGCCCTGGGACGGCGCCGACATTGTTTCCCTGCGCAGGCTGGTACACGAGCACCATCAATGCCTCGCTGCCATTATCCTGGAACCTGTGGTGCAAGGCGCCGGCGGCATGTTCTTCTACTCACCACAATACCTGCGCGAAGCGCGGGCGCTATGTGATGACTATGGCCTGCTGCTGATCGCCGATGAAATTGCCACCGGATTTGGCCGTACCGGCAAATTGTTTGCCTGTGAACACGCCGGTATCAGCCCCGATATCATGTGCGTTGGCAAAGCCCTGACCGGGGGCTACATGACACTGGCAGCGACATTGACCACTGAGCACGTTGCCGCAACCATTTCACAAAATGGCGGCACCTTTATGCATGGCCCGACCTTTATGGCCAATCCACTGGCCTGCGCGGTGGCCGACGCCAGTCTGGATCTGCTGCTCAGCGGCCCGTGGCAGGAAAACGTTGCCCGCATAGAACAGCAGTTGCTTGCGGGGCTGGCTCCCTGCCGGAAATCTGCGGACGTGGCCGACGTCAGGGTGCTGGGCGCTATTGGTGTTGTCGAACTCAGACAAGCTGTAGACATGCAACGCGTACAGCCGCGCTTTGTGGAACTGGGCGCGTGGGTCAGGCCGTTCGGTAAACTTGTCTACCTGATGCCGCCGTATATCATTACGGCAACACAACTGTCACAGCTGTGCTCGGCAGTGGCGACCGTGGTGGCGGAACTTGGCAAAGAGGAGTCTGCACAGGGCAGCAAGGGGTGTAATAAGGGGAGTACGTAAGGGGTCGTGGTTAAAAAAGCGCAGCCAAAGCTGGCGAATCTCAGAACTGGTATTTGATTGTACCGTAGGCCATACGCTCCGGCGTGTTGACCAACCGGGCACTGGCCGGGCTGGTGACGGGTATCAGTTGGCGACGGTCAAACTGACTGCGCACACCCACAGAAATCGATGCATTGCCCTGACGGCCAGCCTTCACATTGTAGCCGTAGCTCAGGTCAAGTGTCGCAATTTCACCCATCAATTCATTCAATTGCTCAATATTCAGCGTGTCAGCGCCGAGTTTGCCAAACGTTTCCATTCCGTCTGCATAGCTGGTGACCGCTGTTGCCGTGTGATTGCCCATCTGCCAGGTAAACGTCAGACTGCTCTGCAGCTCCGGGGCCAGCCCTGCGTTAATACCAAAAGCCGCGGCATTATGCTCCGCGGGCGGCAAACTGGCTGTCACATCACGTGTCACATCAGCGTGACTGGTATTGTATATGTAGGTTGTGTTGGTGCTGAGGATGAATTGCCCGAACCGGGGCGACTCCCATACATAGGAAGCGCTCAGATCAAGCTCTTGCGGGGCGCCGGGATCTGCCCGAAGAAAACTGTGCTCACGACTGACATCAAGTAAATGCAGGGCATCATCCGCTGAGCTCAGAGCGGGAAACGCTTCGAGCAAGAGATCGGATTCAAAAATACGGGTATCGTCAACATTGATCTCAGCCGACTCCGGCACTGACAGGTCATTGTCTGAACCAAACCAGCGTCCCACACGCTGCGAAATTGACTGCGCGGCGCTGGCAAACATACTCATCTCGCCGCTGCGTGCACTTTCGTCAAACTCATCACCCACTGACTGCTGCGCCGCTGCCGACGACATAGCCATCAGCGTGCTCATTGCCAGCACGAAGCTGACAATTTGTGGGCGGGCTTTTTGTGGGCGGGCCTTTTGTGGCCGGGCTTTGTTCATTCTGCTTTTATTCCGTTCTCAGGCCGTTCTCATGCGTTCTTCACTGCCATGCTTTCTTCACTGCTCTTCCACTCACTGCCTTTCTAAAAAGGCCGCAATGCTTTCTTATTACCGCAATGCTTTTTACCGCAATGCAGCTCAGGATTTCAACCTTATCCTGAGCACTTCAGTATACATAATTCAAATCCAGTATCAAGCGTCCTGAAGCCGGTATTCGGGCCAGATCACAGCCAGTGGCGCCAGCACAAAATCCCGCTGCGCGGCTCGCGGATGGGGCAAGACCAGTTCCTGCGTATTTCGTCTTTGCTGACCATAGCTGACAAGGTCGAGGTCCAACACTCTGGCCTCATTAACCAGACCACTGCGCGAGCGCCCGAATGCGGTCTCGATGGCCTGCAGTTCGCGCAAAAACTGCTCGGGTGTTTGCGTTTCGCCAGGGTCCAGCGCGGCCACCGCATTAAAAAATGGTGGAGAACCGGGCGGACAGTCCACCGGCTCTGTCTCTATGATCGGCGACAGCACCACCGGCCAGGCACTCAGCGCGGCCAGTGCTTCCGCCGCGCGTATCAAGGTGTCACGGGCAGACCCGAAGCGTGACGGCAGATTTGCGCCCAGCGCCACAATAGCCAGACGCTCAGCGCAGAGCCCCTCGTCGCCATGGCGCGCGACGAGTTCAGCGATGGTACTGGGCTGAGAGCTCATGCACTGCATCGATAAAGACCGCCACATTGTCCGGATCTACCCCCGGCGTTATGCCGTGGCCCAGATTGAACACGTGGCCATTGCCGTCACCATATGACGCCAGAATCCGTTCCACTTCGGCACGGATGGCGGCCGGGGATGAATATAAAATGGTCGGATCCATATTGCCTTGCAAAGACACCTTGTCCCCGATCATAGCCCTGGCACGTCCCATTTCGATGGTCCAGTCCAGCCCCACGCAATGGCAGCCACTGTCAGCAATCTGATCCAGCCACAAACCGCCATTTTTGGTGAACAGAATCACCGGGACCTTGCGGCCATCGGCCTCGCGCGTCAGGCCGGCAATAATTTTTTTCATATAATCCAGCGAGAATGCCTGGTAGGCGTAAGTCGACAGGATGCCGCCCCAGGTATCAAAGATCTGCACAGCCTGGGCGCCGGCGGCGATCTGGGCATTCAGGTATGCTGTCACCGTCTGTGCCAGCTTATCCAGCAACTGATGCATCAGCTCCGGGTGGTTATACATGAACTCTTTTGCGTGCCTGAAATCCTTGCTGCCACTGCCTTCAATCATGTAGGTCGCCAGTGTCCATGGGCTGCCGGAAAAACCAATCAGCGGAACCGAGCCATTCAGCTCACGCCGGATTAACGACACGGCGTCCGTCACGTAGGACAGGTCACGGGCAACATCCGGTATCGGCAACTGCTCCACATCCTTCGCGGTGCGAACCGTCTTGCGAAAGCGCGGCCCCTCACCTTCGGAGAAATACAGACCCAGGCCCATGGCATCGGGAATGGTGAGAATATCGGAAAACAGAATGGCCGCATCCATGGGATAGCGTCGCAGTGGCTGCAGGGTAACTTCACACGCCATGTCCGGTGCCTGGCACAGGCTCATAAAGTCCCCGGCAACTTTGCGCGTAGCACGGTACTCGGGCAGGTAGCGACCTGCCTGGCGCATCATCCATACTGGCGTCACATCCACGGACTGCCCGGTCAGAGCTCGTAAAAATCGGTCGTTTTTCAGCGGTGCCACAGGCAACTCCTATCGGTGGTGAGGCGGTATTTTACACGTAAACCCGTCCCGGGTGTGGTGCTAGCGACAAAGCTGTTCGCCAGCGGTCAATGTCTGTCGCAACAATGCCGGGTCGATTTCGGATTCGATGGCGGCTTCTCCCAGGCCACGCAGTAAAATGAAACGAACTTTGCCAGACTGCACTTTTTTGTCGACTGACATCAATGACATAAACTGGTCAGCGGTCATTCCCGGTGGCGGACTCACCGGCAGACCTGCGCGCGCCACCAGGTCGCGTGCGCGGGCAGCATCGGCAGCACTGATCCAGCCCATGCGCCGGGACAGATCCGCCGCCATGACCATACCGGTGGCAACAGCTTCACCGTGCAGCCAGGTTCCGTAACCCATCGCCGCTTCAATCGCGTGCCCGAAGGTATGGCCCAGGTTAAGCAAGGCGCGCATGCCACCTTCACGCTCATCTGCCGCCACAATCCGGGCTTTCTCTTCACAACAAATCTTCACCGCTTGCGTCAGCAATTCAGCATCACCTGCCAGCAATGCCTCGATGTGCTGCTCCAGCCAGACCAGAAATTCGTAGCTGCCCAGCAGGCCGTATTTAATGACTTCAGCCAAGCCTGCCTGCAGCTCCCGGACCGGCAATGTAGACAACACATCAATATCAACCAGCACGCACTGCGGCTGATAAAACGCCCCTATCATGTTTTTGCCCAGAGGATGGTTGACACCTGTCTTGCCGCCTACCGATGAGTCGACCTGCGCCAGCAACGTTGTGGGCACCTGAATAAAATTAACTCCCCGTTGATAGGTCGCGGCAGCAAAGCCGGTGATATCGCCGGTCACACCGCCACCCAGTGCAATCAGTGTTGTGCTGCGCTCATGTCGATTGCTGAGCAGTTCGTCATAAATAAGCTGCAGCGTTGCCAGCGTTTTGGTGTGCTCACCGTCAGGCAGTACCAGGGTGTCGACCTGCACATCTTTGCTGTGCTGCAATGAAGCCTGCAACGTGTCGAGGTAGAGCGGCGCCACGACTGAATTGGTGACCACCAGTACCCGTGAGCCCTTGATAAAGGGACTCAGAATATCAGCCTGCCCGAGCAAACCGGTACCTATAAGTATGGGGTAGCTGCGCTCCCCCAGATCAACGTCAAGATTCAGCATTACATCAATTTCCGTGTTCGGTTCAATTGGCAGGCAACGGGTGCCGGCGACACATCAGGCATCAGGCACAGTCGGGGTTTCGTATTCGCGCAAACGGCGCAATATCTCGGTCACCACGGTTCGCGGCCCCCGGCGACTGGTGTCAACGGTGATGTGGGCCGTTTCGGTGTACAAAGGATCTCGTATCTTCATCAACTCGCGGATTCGCGACATCGGGTCAGCCGTCTGCAGTAACGGCCGGTTTCGATCCTTGCTGGTGCGCTCAAACTGCTGCGCAAGCGACGCTTTCAGGTACACCACTGTGCCCCGACGGTTCAGATTGGTGCGGCTGTTTTCCGACAATATGGCGCCGCCGCCGGTGGCCAGCACAATGCCCTCGCGCTGAGTCAGCGTGTTAATCATGCGCTCCTCCCGGACCCGGAAACCGGCCTCGCCTTCAACGTCAAAAATCCACGGAATATCCGCACCGGTAGCCGCTTCAATCTCTCTGTCGGAATCAAAGAACGGCCTGTCCAGGGCCGACGCCAGCATCCGCCCGATCGTGCTTTTGCCAACCCCCATGGGGCCGATCAGGTAAAGATTGGCGCTTTGCTGCATAGCGGTCAGATATCCTTGGCGGGCGGTTGCAAATTGAAGGGCGCAATCTAACCCGTCTGCGCGTGAAAACTCAAGTAAAAAGCGGCAGTGCGCTGCCTTAATGAAACTGACCGTTATCGCGGCTGAACTATTTGCGGGGTAATGAAAATCAGCAGTTCAGTGCGTCTGGCAGCCTGCTGCGAACGTCGGAACAGGCGCCCCAGCACCGGCACGTCGCCCAGCAGCGGCGTACGGGTCTCCTCACGCGTCTGTTCATCGCGAAAAATGCCACCTAGCACCAGCGTATCACCATTTTCAACCAGAACACGGGTGCTGACGGTGTTGGTGTTGATGGCAGGTATATCACCACTGCCAGAGGCCACCGAATCCTGACGGATTCCCAACTGCATGATAATGCGATCATCCGGCGTGATCAACGGCGTCACATCAAGCGACAACACCGCGTCCACAAACTCGGTAATCGAGCCGCCAGCCGTGCCGCCCGCCTGCGCCTGATAAGGTATACGCACACCAGAGCGGATATTTGCCGACACATTGTCCTGGGTCGTGATCCGGGGGCGGGCAATAAGCTCAGCCTGCCCGGAATTTTCCAGCGCCGACAATTCCAGCTCCAGCAGCAGGCTGCGACGAAGCACACTGCCAGCAATTGAGCTGACCTGCTGGTGGTCAGCGAACAGGGCCAAACCAGCATCAGCGTTCGCCAGGGTGCCACTCTCCGCGTCCGGTGCAGTCTGCACGGACTCCGCGCTGAACGCACCCCAGCGCGCACCCAGCTGACGCCCGATTTCGCTGGACACACTGACAATGCGGGTTTCGATCAGAACCTGCCGCACCGGCACATCCAGCTTGCGCAGCAGCTTTTTGATATCCGCCAGCCTGGCGGCAATATCGCGCACGATCAGGGTATTGGTCCGGACGTCCATGCTCGCCGAACCACGCCCGGACAACAGACCACCGGACGCCTCAGTTTCACCGATGACCAGCGCCAGAATCACGGCCACGTCGGCGTAATTTACCTGCAGGTACTCGGTCTGCAACGCCGCCATCGCTTCCTGCATCCGCCGGGTCTCACCATCCCTGGCCAGAAACACACTCATCGGCGCCACATGCAGCAGGCCGCCTCTTATCCGCTTTTCCAGCTCGCGGCTACGCAATACAGTCTCGAGCGCCTGCCATGGGTCAACATCATCCAGGCGCAGCGTGATACGCCCGCTGACAGACTCGTCGAGCACCAACTCATGCCCCAGTTCATTCGCGAGCAGCTGTATGGCCGAACGTAAATCCAGCGCCTCAAAATCAATGCTGATCGGCACACGCTCGGCGACATCGTCGGCTGCGACTGCTGGCGTCATCAAACAACAGGCAGCCAGCAGGCATAGCGCAACGACCCGGTAGTGTCGGGAGTCGACCACTGCTTTCACGGTAATGCCTCCGCAACCACACCATCCTTCCCGGCTGCTTCTTTCACAGCCATCACCTGTCCCTCACGTTGCCGAACCTTTCCCTGAACACTTCGCAGCACCTCCAGGAAACGATCGCCACGCTGAATATAGGCGACGCGACGCCAGCCGGCACCGCCAGCCGCATCACCCGGGCTGACAGCCTCGTCCGCGCCCGCAGGCTCTGTCACAGCAAAGGCATTGCTGCGTTGCACAATGCCTTTGTCATCAACGATCAGGAACAGTGTCAGCTTTCCGCGGGACGACGTCATGTCCCAGTCGACCTGTTTGATCGCCAACGCCACGGCAACAGCCCCGATATCCATGAGGAAGGCTCTCAATTGGCGTTTGTCTGCGCTCAGTTCGGCTTCAATCTGAAAAGCCTCCAGTGACGCCTGTTGCCAAAGTTTTTCAGGACGAAGTGCGGCAATGACGATACCGCGCGCCGTCGCTGCTCCACCCACCAGGTCGAGCACCGCGGGCATGGGATGACCGGGCCGAAAATGTTTCCCAGGATAGGGTCGCTGCGGATAGCGCGCGGACATACTGAGATTCCTGGCCGCGACTGCGTCAAACTGCGCCTGAAGAGCTGCGCGCCTGAGCTCCAGTCTGGCGAAGCGATCGCTCACGTCATGCCAGGACGCACTGATTTTAGGCATCAGCAAAAGGCTGCACAGCAGCATGACCAACAACAGACACGCCAACCAGACAACCGCGTAAACCGCCAGCGGCCAGTAGCCACAGGCGGACACATAACGCAGTTCCGACCAATCGAAGCCACGCAGGCTATCGAAAAACCCGCGCAATATCAGCCCACTCATCATCAGTCATCAGGCTCCGTTACCATGAATGCGGTGTCAGCGAATGCAGCCCCGGAAACGGGCAGCTCGAACCTGACACGATAGAAATAGATTGGGCGCCCACCTGAAGAGATGTCCTCGACACGCAGCGCTTGCAACTCTGGATTGTCGATATACGGATGATTACCCAGCAACATCATCCATTGACTTACGCGGCCGGCGGACTCAGCAGCGCCCTCAACCACGATTGCCGGCGGAGCATAACGCAGCCGGTCCAGGGTCAGGCCCTCCGGTTCATTGGCCAGCAACGCAACCAGTGTCCGCGTCTGCCTGAGCCGTGCCGAGTGCAGACGTCGTGTGCCCGCCCATTCAGCATCCTGCCGTTGGTACGCTTCAAATAGCGCATCCTGCTCGCTGACGCGCTGTTGCAGAGCATCCAACTGCGCAGCCATACCGCTGTTATGACGTTCACGCCCGGATATGACGGACTGCGCGATCAGGGCGGCAGTCGCAACTGCCACCACTGCCAGCAATGCAGCTGCTGCCAGACCTGCCCAAAACCATTGACGCCGTCTGAGCTGCCGGGCTTCTCGCCATGGCAGCAGGTTAATCGTCATCAGGGTGCTGACTCGCATGCCGCCATGCATTCCTCCATGCATTCCGTCACCCCCTCTCCCTCATCGCCAGGGCGCACGCCAGCGCCAGCTGCGGCAGCGATTGGCGCCAACGCGGCGCATCCACTTGCGCATGCAGTTTTATATGTGATGGCGGCTGCAGAAGGCTGGCCGGCTGCCCGCACGAGCCGGAGATGGTTTCAGCCAGCCCCGGCAGCGATGCCAGGCCGCCGACCAGGGAGATTTCCGGCTCCTTGCATGTTGTTGATATCAGGAAAAGTTGAATGGCTCGCCTGACCTCCTGTACCAGCCTGGCCGTGTGATCCGGATTCTGCTGTGGCACTGAGCCGGCAGAAAAATCAGATCCCGGCAAATCAGTCATCTGATGAGCACGGCTGTACACCAGCCGCCTGTCAGCGAAGGCGTGGAGACGAAATCCGCTTGCGCCCAGATCCATCAGCACCTGTGGCGCGGTTGTTACGCGCCATCCGGCCATCCTGCCCAGGGCCATGGCATCCAGGTCAACCACGGCAGGCCGCAGGCCCAACTCGGTCAGCAGTTGCACGCGTTGAGCTACCGTGTCCTGACGGCATGCCACCAGAAACACATCCTGCCCCGGACTCTTGCCACCTGCGCTGGCAGGCACACGACAGAAGTCCATGCTCGAATCAGACAATGGAAAAGGCAAGTGCTGGTCGGCTTCGATTGCGAGTTCGTTCTCGATGCCCTGATCTGTCAGACCCGCATCAAGCCTTATGGTTCTTGTGATTGCCTCATCACAATTGAGCGCCACAGCGGCGTCACGAACCCTGCCTGGCAACTGTCGCAACGCCGCAGCAAGACCATCCCGCACTGCCGCACTGGCCAGCAACGAAGCGCCGCGGGCAGCGACCGGCAAAGGTTGCACGGCGTAAGCCTGCAGACACCAGCCATAACGCCGTCTTGCCAGCACCACAAGCTTGATTGCCTGATGCCCGATGTCAATTCCCAGCATGATTGCCCTCCTTAGCCATCACAGTGTCTGTTTAGCCGATTTCTGTCAGCTTTGCCGGGATTTATCACAGGAAATTCGGGTCAATGGGGTATATAATCAACCAGTCTGCCAAATCAGAACCAAATCACCCGATACATCAACGCGGGATTGCCTGCATGCAAAAGACCCTGCAAAAGACCCTGAAAATCCTGTTCTGGTTTGGTGTATTCTGCCTCAGCGGCATTTTCATGGTGGCATCGGCGGCGTATCTTTACCTGTCCCCCCAACTTCCGTCAGCCGAAAGTTATCGCGAGGTGCAACTGGAAACACCGTTGCGTATCCTGACCGCGGATAACAAATTGATCGAAGAAATCGGCGTTCGCCGTGATCCCATAAGCTATGAAGAAATACCCCCGTTGATGGTACAGGCCGTCATTGCCAGCGAGGATTCACGCTTCTACTCCCACCCCGGTGTCGATTTTCGTGGCCTGGTCCGTGGCTTTTACGGCTTTCTGCGCGGCGTCAATCTGGGCGGTGGCAGTACCATTACCATGCAGCTGGCCAACAATATCTCCTTTGACAGCGACAACGTGTACGCCCGGAAACTCAAAGAGATTCCCTTTGCCCTGCGTATCCAGCAGGAACTCAGTAAAGAGGAGATCCTGACTCTCTACCTCAACCTGGTGTACTTTGGTCAGGGCGCAGACGGTATCAGCGCCGCTGCGGCGGTATATTATGACAAAACCGTTGACGAGATGACGCTCGGTGAGTTTGCCACCATGGTATCCCTTTTGCCCTGCCCGTCGGTCTGCAATCCGGTTACTGATCCGTCGCGAGCCGAAGGGCGTCGCAACGTTGTCATCAACAAAATGCTCGCGCAAGGCATGATTGATCGCAGTCAGCATGCTGCAGCCCTGGCCGAACCGATTGCAGCAGAACGGCATTTGCGCAGTATCGAGGTCAATGCGCCCTATGTCGCTGAAATGGTACGACAGGAGCTGTATGAACTTTACGGCGATGACATCTATCGCTTGGGCATCGAGGTGACAACCAGCATCCACAGCGATCTGCAAATCGCAGCCAACAACGCCCTGCGCTCGGGCCTGGAAAACTACTATGATCGTCGCCACGGCTACCGTGGCCCTGAAGCCAATCTGCCAGCAATCGGCGCCGACCCGCGCGAACGCTGGCTGCAGGACCTGAATGTCATACCCGGTTACGGAAACCATCAACCGGCAGTGGTCACCAGCGTCAACGAACGCAGTCTTGGCATCCTGATGCGTGATGGCAGTGAACACACCATAGAGTGGTCGGGCCTGGAATGGGCCCGACCATTTATCACGCGCGACAACGCCTGGCCGCCTCCCCAGCAGGCCAGCGACGTTGCCGCTGTCGGTGATCTTATCCGCGTCCGACGCACTGACGCCGGCGAACTTCAGCTGGGCCAGGTGCCGGAGATTCAGGGCGCACTGGTATCAGTCTCACCGGACAATGGTGATATTCTGGCCTTGACTGGCGGCTACGACTTCCAGCACAGCCAGGTCAACCGGGCGCTGGCATCACGCCCGCCCGGATCCGGCTTCAAGGCATTTCTGTATGGCGCCGCCATCGAGGACGGCTACACCCCGGCAACGATGATAAACGACGCGCCGTTTGCACGCGGAGAATACCGACCACAGAATTACGAACGCAATTTTGTGGGCCCAATCACCTTGCGCAATGCCTTCAAGGATTCCCGCAATGTGCCGGCGGTGCGACTTTATGATCAACTGGGCACCGCCAAACTGTTCGATTTCGCGGCCCGCTTCGGTTTTCAAACCGATAACTTCCCGCGCAACGACCTGACCGTCGCACTGGGCAGCCAGGACGTACAGCCTCTGGAAATGGCCACCGGCTACGCCATGATAGCCAACGGCGGTTATCGCATAGAACCAACGCTGATCAAGACCATCAGCACGCTTGATGGTGTGGTCTACCGTGCTCGCCAGCCCACTGTGTGTGAACAATGCGACGCGGATCAGCCAATCGAATCACAGGCAGCAGCTTCGCTCCTGACTGAGTCCCTGTTTGATGGCGACGGCGAAGGTATTACTGTGGATCCCGGCGCCACCCCAGTGCCATTGCCCGAACCGATTCCCGAAGCACTCATGGCGGAACAGGTCACCGACCCACGCGTTGCTTACATTATGAACACCATGTTGCGCAGCGTGGTCGAAGAGGGCAGTGGCCGACGCGTCGCACGTGAAATCGACCGGCGCGACCTGATGGGCAAAACCGGCACTACCAACGGTCCGACAGAAGTCTGGTTTACCGGATTTAATCGCGATATCGCTACCAGTGTTTTTGTTGGTTTCGATCAACCCGAGCCGCTCGGCGAATCCGAGCAGGGCGCCACCGTGGCCGTCCCCATCTGGATAGACTTCATGAAAGTTGCCGTGGCAGGCACCCCGGAAAATATCATGCCCCGGCCTGACGGCCTCGTGGATCGCCTGATTGATCGCGATACTGGCCAGATCGCGCGTCCGGGCCAGGCAAACACGATGTTTGAAGTGTTCATGGCGGAATCAGCGCCGGACACCGGCAACGAGAGGCGGACCACCACCCCAGGCCGGAACAACGACGAGAGCCTGTCCACAGAGATCATTTTTTAGGCCGTGGTGCCAGCCCCTGGCGAACGTTTTATCGGGGACAAAAAAAGGCCTTGTCGCATACGCTGACAAGGCCTTTTTTATTGTGCAGACCGATACTCGACTGCGGTTACTTCAGTGTACGGTTGCCAAAGCGCTTGTTGAAGCGATCGATACGACCGGCACTGTCCATGATCTTCTGCTTGCCCGTGTAGAACGGGTGACACTGTGAACAAACGTCAACAAGAATGTCCTTACCGATGGTAGAACGGGTTTCGATAACGTTCCCGCAGCTGCAGGTGGCTTTGATGGCCTGGTAGTTCGGGTGAATATCGGCTCGCATGGTATTACCTCATATTTAACCGGCATCGCCACCACATCGCCCAACCCGAACTGCGGGTTGCCAGCGCCGTGGCACCATACCTGAGTCAGTGACTGCGGACAGAAATTGTGCCGCAAGACCTTGGAAAAAGGGGCGCTATTGTAGCAGAGAATCAGCCGGACGCAAGAGACTGTGCAATTTCCGCCTTGATACGCTCATGATTGCTGACGGTTTCGCGCATGATCTGCGCAAGTATATCAGCCATCATGTCGGGATTGAGCTCATGCCGGGTGCAGGCGTTGCGGATATCCACCAGCTTCTGCTCCTCGCGTTGCGGATCAAAGGACTCCAGTTGGGCACGCGCCTTGATCTCGCCCACCTTGCGCGTCAGGGCGAAGCGGTTGGCAAGCAGCAGAACCAGACTCTGATCAAGGCGATCTATCTGCTTTCTCAGTTCCAGCAATTCGTTGGTTGGCTCTTGATTGTTGCTCATCCATACTCCGTGGTCGATCTCTGGTGCCGCTGGTGCATGCGGGCCGCCGGGCTGCAGCACAGTATAATGGAAGCCAGCCCAGTCTAAAACCGGTTATACTGGCGTGGATTGTTTTTATGCGTTGGCCCCTGACAGCCTGTCAACGCACTCCCGGAAATCCGTTTTCATGCCAGCACCACCTTCCAACGCAGCAAAAACAGGCACTATTCTGCGCGTGGCAGTACCATCGCCACTGCGTCGCAGTTTCGACTATGCCCTGCCCTCAGACCGGCATTCAGTGCCGGCAGTGCTTGAACCCGGCATACGCATTCGTGTGCCGTTCGGCAATCGGGAACTGACCGGCATTTTGCTGGAGGTCAGCAACACCACAGAGGTCAGCAGCGACAAACTCAAACCTGCCATATCAATCCTTGACCAGAAATCGCTGATTCCCGGACATCTGCTAAAGCTCTGGCTATGGGCGGCCCGTTACTACCAGCACCCGATCGGCGATGCCCTGCATACGTTGATGCCAACCGGGTTGCGCGGTAAGGCACAGGCAGACATCAAACGCCGCAAAAGCGACGAGGTGATCACCAGCGCAGCTGAGCCGGATCATCCGGACCGCGAAGGCGAGCTGACTGAGGAACAGCAACAGGCGTGCGACTCGATCTGCGCCGAACGCGATAAATTTCGCTGCTTCCTGCTCGACGGCGTCACCGGCAGCGGCAAAACGGAAATCTACCTGCAGGTCATCAGCCACACGCTAGTGCATGCAAGACAAGTTCTGGTACTGGTGCCCGAGATCAGTCTGACACCGCAAACGGTCGCCCGATTTCGTCAGCGCTTTCCGCACAAAACCATCGCCATCATGCATTCCGGCCTGACGCCCCGGCAGCGACTGAATGCCTGGCTGGCAGCAGCCCGGGGCGATGCCGACATTGTCATTGGCACCCGCTCGGCAATCTTCACGCCACTGGCACGGCCCGGCCTGATCGTGATTGATGAAGAGCACGACAGCTCCTTCAAGCAACAGGATGGTTTCCGCTACTCCGCGCGTGACCTCGGCGTCATCCGTGCGCAAAGCGAAAGCATTGCCATTGTTCTGGGATCCGCCACACCTAGCCTGGAGAGCCTGCACAATGCCCTGGACGGGCGCTATCAGCATCTGCGCCTGACCCGGCGCCCCGGCAATGCCCGCCTGCCAGTGACACGTCTGATCGACACCAGCCAGCAGATGCTGGAGGATGGCTTTTCCCCGGAACTGCTGCGCAGCATCAAGCTTCATGTCGACAAGGGCAACCAGGCACTGATTTTCATCAACAGGCGTGGATTTGCCCCGGTGCTACAATGCAAGGATTGTGGCTGGACCGCCGAATGCCGACACTGTGATGCCCGTATGACACTGCATCGCACGCCTGCGCATCTGCGCTGTCATCACTGCGAGCGGCGCGAACCGGTACACACACATTGCCCCGAGTGCCAGGGCAAAACCATGCTGGCAGTGGGCATCGGCACCGAACGCAGCGAGGCCCTGTTGCAGCGCCATTTTCCGGACACCCGGGTGATTCGGGTAGACAGAGACGCCACTGCCCGCAAAAATGAACTCGACGGCCTGCTGACCGAAATCAATCAGGGCAGGCCCTGCATAATGGTGGGCACGCAGATGCTGGCCAAGGGCCACCATTTCCCTGCGGTTACGCTGGTTGCCGTGCTGGATGCCGACAGTGGTCTGTTCAGCGCCGATTTCCGCGGCCAGGAGTTTATGGCGCAACTGCTGGTGCAGGTCTCCGGCCGCGCCGGCCGCGCTGACACTCCCGGCAGGACAGGCGAGGTTCTCATCCAGACCCGTCACAGTACCCATCAATCGCTGCAGACTTTGCTTAATCAGGGTTATCATGCGCTGGCGGAACAATTGCTGAGCGAACGCAGACTGGCTGGCATGCCACCCTATACCTCCATGGCGGTGTTGCGAGCCGAAGCCCTGAATGACTCGGCGCCGATACAGTTCCTGAGTTCGGCCCGGGAACAGGCCGAACAGCTGTTGGCACAAATGCCAAACGGACATCAGGTACAAATCAGCGGGCCGCTGCCAGCGCCCATGGAGAAACGCGCCAATCGTTACCGGCAGCAATTGTTGCTGCGCAGCCCGCAACGTGCCGCTCTGCAGATGCTGCTATCGGTGCTGTGTCAGCAACTGGAACAGACGAACACGCAACGCAAGGTGCGCTGGTCGGTCGATGTTGACCCGCAGGATATGATATAAGCCGCTCAGGGCAAGCAAGATCAGAAACGCCCCTATTTTATCAGAAGGACAGCTCAAACCATGGTTCAGGATTTCGCCAAAAAACGCACACGTACGCCGCTGGCCGAGCCCGAGCCCAAACCCTCGACGTCGAGCCTGGGGTTACTGGTTACCGGCCTGCTGACGGGTATTGCAATTGGCCTGTTTATCAGTCTGCTGGTGTATCTGTCGGGCGTATTGCCACCCGCTCCCGGCCAGGACAATGCGCTCGCCGGCAATGCTGAGCGGGCAGCAACGCCCGCTGAGGATGTGGCCAGCACAGATGGCAACGGCAATGGCGGAGTGTCGGCCGAACAGGAGCGGGAAGCAGCCCGGTTGCAGCTGGAGTTCTATCAGGAACTGCCCAATTATGAAGTCGTGGTGGATGCCAGTCCGGTCAATACACCACAGGCGCGCGAGAACATAACCCCTGCGACCCCGCAAGAGAGCCCGCAAGAAACGACACCAGAAACCACACCAGAGACGATAGCAGAACAGGCGCCAGCCGTGCCAGTTCCAGACCCTGTTGCCACCACTTCCACAACAGGCCTGTTTATGCTGCAGGCTGGCGCTTTCCGGCAACAGACCGCAGCCAATGCCCAGGCCAACCGCCTGCTGGCGCTCGGGCTCGACACCCGGGTGAGGCAGGAAGACCTGCCCGGACGCACCCTGTTTCTGGTCCAGGCCGGCCCGTATGACAGTCGCGACGAGATGATGCAGGCCGAACGCATATTGCGTAACAACAGCATAGAAAGCATGCGCATCACACTCAGTCAGCCTTGAAAGCGTCCCGCCCGGCCCCATATCTGCAGGCAGTGCTATACAAACAGTACCAAACGAACAGTACCGCCCCTATAACAACACCCAACCCTCTGTCTGCTCGCAGGCAGAGGGCAGCGACCACAGGAGAATCGGTTTGGAGCAGTTCCGAGGCACCACCATACTTTCAGTACGACGCGGCAACAAAGTCGTGATCGGCGGCGATGGCCAGGTATCACAAGGCAATACCGTGCTCAAAGGCAATGCCCGTAAAGTGCGCCGACTTTACAAGGATCAGGTCCTGGCCGGTTTTGCCGGCGGCACCGCCGATGCGTTTACCCTGTTCGAACGGTTTGAGGAACAACTGGACAAACACCACGGCAAGCTGGTGCGCTCCGCTGTCGAGTTGGCCAAACTCTGGCGCACGGAACGTTCGCTGCGCCGCCTGGAGGCCTTGCTGGTTGTTGCCGACAAAGATGCATCGCTGATCATTACCGGCAACGGTGATGTCATAGAGCCGGAGGACAGCCTGATGGCCATTGGTTCGGGAGGCTCGTTCGCACTGTCAGCCGCACGTGCTTTGTATTTCAACACCGACATGGAAGCACGCGACATCGTCAGCAAGAGCCTGGGTATAGCCGCAGACATCTGCGTCTACACCAATCACCAGCACATTATCGAAGAGCTTGATCTGAGCTGATCTGGCCGCCCCAATTGAATTTTACCCGGGCAGGGCTGCGTAGCCCGCCCCACAGGATGATGTAATGACCACCATGACGCCGCGAGAAATCGCCTCCGAACTCGACCGCCACATCGTTGGCCAGCAATCAGCCAAACGTGCCGTAGCGATAGCCCTGCGCAATCGCTGGCGCCGCATGCAGCTGGGCAGCGATATTCGCCAGGAAATCACGCCCAAAAACATTCTGATGATAGGCCCGACCGGTGTCGGCAAAACCGAAATCGCCCGCCGTCTGGCCAAGCTGGCCAATGCGCCCTTCATCAAAGTGGAAGCCACCAAATTCACTGAAGTCGGTTATGTCGGCCGCGACGTTGAATCCATCATCCGCGACCTGGTCGATATTGCGGTCAAAATGCTGCGCGATGAGCAGATCCGCAAAGTACAGCACCGCGCCGAAGATGCTGCGGAAGAACGCGTGCTTGACGCCTTGTTGCCACCGGCGCGCAGCGCCGACAGCCATGACTCATCCAATCGGGAATCGTCGCCGCTGGCCGAACCGTCACCGACACGCCAGATGTTCCGCAAAAAACTGCGCGAAGGCGAGTTGAATGACAAGGAAATCGAGATCAGCGTCAGCGACAACCCCGCAGGTGTAGAAATCATGGCTCCGCCCGGTCTGGAAGAAATGACCAGTCAGTTAAAAAACATGTTTTCATCCATGAACACGGGCCGCAAGAAGTCACGCCGCATGCCGGTGAAGGTCGCCCTGCGTCTGCTGCGCGAAGAGGAAGCCGCAAAACTGATCAACGAAGAAGAGATCAAAAACCAGGCCATTGATGTCACCGAACAGACCGGTATCGTATTTCTCGATGAAATCGACAAAGTGACCCAGCGCGGCGACACCGGCAACAGCGGCGTTTCACGCGAAGGTGTACAGCGCGACTTACTGCCGCTGATAGAAGGCTCCACCGTCACGACCAAGTACGGCAGCGTCAAAACTGATCATATACTTTTTATTGCATCCGGCGCCTTCCACTTGTCAAAGCCTTCGGACCTGATTCCCGAGCTGCAGGGCCGATTACCGATTCGCGTGGAACTCGACGCGCTGACTGCAAACGATTTCCAGCGCATCCTGACCGAACCCAACGCGTCGCTGACCGAACAGTACCAGCAATTGATGGCGACGGAAAATCTTGCGATAAACTTCACCGACGACGGCATCAGTCGCATTGCCGAAATCGCCTTTGAAGTGAATGAGCGTACCGAAAATATTGGCGCCCGCCGCCTGCATACCGTGATGGAACGGTTACTGGAAGAGGTCTCTTTCACCGCCGCCGATCTGTCTGTTGGCGACAACAAAACCCTGACCATCAACAGCGAATATGTCGAGAAGCAACTGGGTGACCTGGCGCGCAATGAAGACCTGAGCCGGTTCATCCTGTGATCGCACCCGGGCCCGCTACGGAGCACAATACCGGGCACATAGCAGTCCCTACTGACATTCGGCTGCGCAAAAAAAGCGGACTGCTGGAATTGCGCTACAATGACGGCACCCGACACGAACTACCCGCAGAACTGCTGCGGGTGTTCTCTCCCTCTGCCGAAGTCAAGGGACATGGCAAGGGCCAGGAAGTGCTGCAGACCGGCAAGCGCCTTGTGCAGATGACCGCGATTGAGCCCATCGGCCAGTACGCCATTCGCCTGAGCTTTGACGACGGCCACGACTCCGGCATCTATAGCTGGGACTATCTTTACCACCTCGGGGAGCAACAGCAGACCCTGTGGCAGCAATACCTGGATCGCCTGCAGCAGGCGCAGGCCAGTCGTGATGCGTTGCCAGCAGGCACACAAGCCATTAAGATTGTTGATCCGACCCGCAACTCCGGCCCTGCCGGTGGACAATGACACTTATGAGCGACGATCAGCATCAGGATAATCAAAACCTGAATGAGACCACCCATTTCGGTTACGAAACCGTCAGCACCCGTGACAAAGCTCAGCGTGTCGGACAGGTGTTCCACTCGGTTGCCAATCGTTACGACGCCATGAACGACCTGATCTCCATGGGCACCCATCGCGTTATCAAACGATTCACGGTCGAGCTCAGTGGCATTCGTGCCGGGCAAACGGTGCTGGACCTGGCCGGTGGCACCGGCGATTTTTCCATGCGCTTTGCCCCCCTGGTCGGTGACAGCGGACACGTGGTGCTGGCCGATATCAATGACTCCATGCTCAGAGTGGGCCGTGACCGTCTGATCGACAAAGGCATTACCGGCAACGTCAGCATTGCTCAGGTCAACGCCGAACAGTTGCCCTTTGGCGACGAAAGTTTCGACTGTATCTGCATTGCGTACGGACTGCGTAATGTCACAGACAAAGACGCCGCCCTGCGCTCCATGTACGCCACTCTGAAACCGGGCGGCCGGGCGCTGGTCCTGGAATTCTCCAAACCCGTCAATCCATTGCTGGGCAAGGCCTATGACGCCTGGTCTACGTTATGGCCGGTGGCGGGCAAAGCCGTTACCGGCGATGCCGACAGTTACCGTTACCTCGTCGAGTCCATTCGCATGCATCCGGATCAGGAAACACTGCGCGACATGATGCAGGATGCCGGGTTCCGCGACTGCAAATATCATAACCTGCTGGGCGGCATCAGCGCCGTTCATATCGGTTACAAGTAAGGGGGCGCCCATCACTATGGTTATGTCGCGATCAGGACTATCAGGTATCGGATTGCCAGGTATCGAATTACCAGGCATCGAATTAATAGGCACGGCGCTCCTGCAACCGATTGAATTTGCGATTAATCGACTGATTGCCAGGGACCCGCACATCATCGAGATGCTGGCAAAAGCAGCCAAAGACAAAACCATCGCCGTGCGCTGCACCAGCATGCCCCGCTGGCAAATAAGTCTGCTGATTACCGCCGACAGAATCCTGCTGATGTCCAATAGTCAGGACACACCTGACGCCAGTCTTGCCGGTAGCCGCCGCGCACTGAGCCGGCTCCTGTTCAGTGACGATCAGGCCACCGCCCTGCACGATCCCGATATCGAACTCAGCGGTGACGTCCAGCTTGTCCAGCGCCTGCATCGGACACTGAACCAGCTTGATCTCGACTGGCAGGATCTGCTCGGGCCGGTTCTCGGCGATGTGGCGACACGCACCACAGCAACCGGCTGGCGACACACCCGCGACACTGCAGCGCAGGCAGGTCAGGCGTTAAGACGCAATATCACCGATTTTGTGCAGGAAGAAGCCGGCCTGATGCCAACCCGCCAGCAAACACAGCATTTTACCGCCGAGCTCGACGCACTCCGCCTGCGCCTGGACCGCCTGCAGGCCCGTATCGAGAGCCTTCAGCAGCAGATGTAAAGAGCCTTCAGCGGCTGGGGTAATGAGCCCTCAGCGTCTCGGGTAAAGAGCCTTCAGCGGCTGCGCCAAAGAGCCTTGAACAGCTTCAGCGACTTGTGACAAATTGACGCAGTCGCTTGTAATCGCACACTACAGTGCCATAATCCAGCAAAGCCTGAACAACGTAATAACACCAGATAACGCCTTGTTCAGCGATCATTCAGGCATGTTTGCCGCATAATGGGTTTCGGATCATCAAATAATGATCGACGACCCGGGAGAGTATTTCACATGACAAAGACTGACGGTTTTACGCTCGCATCCGCTGCCGCCGCTCTGATGATGTCTGGCTCGAGCATGGCTGCCTTTGACGTTGAGAGCCAGAACCCCGAGGCACCGGTCAAAATCAGCCTGTGCCAGAGCGTGCACGCTGCCGGCCAGAGCGCCTGCAATGGTCTGGGCAATGAGGCGGGCGCTGGCGCCAATGCCAGCGGCGACGTGGGTTTTGTTGCAGTCAGCACCGGCAATGCAAACTTCTCCGCCGCCATGTGCCAGGTCATGGGCGGCAGCGAAGCTGCCAGCCTGACAGCCATGCCGGACACCGATCTTGCCGAAGAGGCTGTGCACGTGGCCTACTGTAACGACGTTTTCACCTGCGCCGGCCTCAGCGCCTGCAAAGGCAACGCCAACAGCAGCTGTGCCGGTCAGAATACCTGCCATGGCATCGGCTTTGTCGGTGTCTACACAGGCGACAAGGCCCTGTCCGAATCACTGTGCGCGAAACTCGGCGGCACCGTCCTGTCGTCACTGTAAAAGCATCCGGCTCTGCGGGGGATTCTATGCTTGGTTTCGGTATCGGACTGCGCAGCCCCCACTATGACTACGTGCTGGAGAATCTGCCAGCAGTGGATTGGTTCGAGTTGATCACGGAGAACTATATCGCGCCTGGTGGTCGGCCGCGCGCCATCCTCCGCCAGATCCGGGAGCACTACCCCGTCGTCCTGCACGGCCTTTCGTTCAACATCGGATCTTCCGAAGCACCTGACGCCCACTACCTGCAACAGCTCAGGCAGCTTATCGCCGAATGCGAACCAGAGTGGGTGTCCGACCATTTGTGCTGGACCGGCCTTCATGGCCGCACCTCGCATGACCTGTTGCCCATTGCATACAATCAACACACACTGGATCAGGTGACCAGCAAGGTGAGTCAGATTCAGGACTCCCTGCAGCAAACCATCGTGCTGGAAAACCCCTCGGTCTATCTGCAGTTCAGGTCATCGACCATGAGCGAGGCGGATTTTATCAACGCACTGGCCACAAAAACTGGCTGCCGCATTCTGCTGGATGTGAATAACATCTACGTCAGCAGCTTTAATCTGGGCCTGGACCCCCTGGCCCAGATCCGGGCCATCCGGCCCGATTGCGTACAACAGTTTCACCTGGCCGGGCACACCCACAATGTCAGCCACATTATCGACACCCATGATCAGGCGGTCAGCGACGAGGTGTGGGCGCTATACAGCAAAACCTGCCAGCACACAGGCCCGGTGGCAACGCTGCTGGAGCGCGACGACCATATTCCGGCATTTACCGAACTGATGCGGGAGCTGGATCAGGCCCGGCAATTGCAGCTGGCAGCGCTGGCCGACACAGCACCGGCGCAGCCGACGCCCTGCCAACCCGAACAGCACCAGGCATGAGCATGCGCTGGGAGGACGAACAACAGGCCTTCTGGGACTGGATTACCCGCCCACAGGATCTGCGCGAGAGCAGCGCTGACATCACACGCATGTTCGCCCCCCATCGCGAGCTGAGCCAGGTTGAAGCGCTGGGCATTTATAACAATGCCTATCATCAGCGCTTGATTAACATCTCCTCTGAACTGTATCCCATTCTTTACCATACGCTTGGCGAAGAAGTGTACGCCCGGCTCTGGCTTGCGTATCTGGCGGAACATCCGCCGCGGCCAGGCCCCATGGGACTGCTGGGCGAAGATCTGCATGCGTTCGCCCGCCAGCATCCACAATTCGGCAGACTGCCGGCCATGCTTGACATAATCGAGCTGGAAACACGGTTGATAACCTTGTTCGACCGGGCCGATCAGAGCATTTTCACGCGGGCAGATCTACAGCAATTACCGGCCGAACAATGGCCCGCAACTCGCTGGCCGGCACGTGATGACTGGGCACTGATGCGCAGCGATTTTGATCTGGAAGGATACTGGGCCGCGATGCAGCAATATCTGGCCAGTGGCGAGGCGCAGCCGGGCGAAGTTCCGTTTGGCGTGGAACGCGTTACTCAGGAACAGCGGGTCACTCAGAAAAGACGCGTCAATCAGGACACCGATGTTGAGGGAAATTTTTATCTGATCCGCCGGGTGCAGCATCGCATGCAGTTTCAGCGCATCAACGCACCCATGCACTGCTTCCTCAGCGCCATTGGTGCTGGTGACAGTTTTGCCGATATCTGTTCGCGGCTCGCACACCAATTCCCCGATCAGGACATTGCGAGCCTGAGCCTCAGTCTGTTGTTAAAAACCGTTGACCTGGAGTTGCTCTGCCGGTGAGCCGGTCAGATCTCGATGATCTCGAAACTGTGGCTGACATTGACGCCACCGTTGGCCAACATGATGGTGGCCGAGCAGTACTTCTCTGCGGATAAGGCAACGGCGCGTTCCACTTGCTTCTCACTGAGATTTTTACCGCTGATCCTGAAATGCAGGTTCAGGGTTTCGAACACGGCCGGTACTGCGTCGGCACGGGTTGCGGTAACCTCGGCGTCGCAGCCGCTGACATCCTGGCGCGACTTTTTCAGAATACTGACCACGTCAAAAGACGAACAACCACCGGCGCCGATCAGCAGCATTTCCATGGGACGAATACCAACATTGCGCCCGCCGTTTGCTTCGGGACCATCCATTACCACGGTGTGACCGCTGCCCGATTCACCCAGAAACATGGCATTGTCTACCCAGCGCACTGTTGCCTTCATCAACTCTCTCCTTCCGTTCGTCCGACACCTGTTGTCGAGGATCGCAAGATTACCACAGACCATCGCCAAAGGTTAGCAAGCGGGTCCACAATGGGGTAGGATTAGTGTGTTAGCAAGGGTCAGTAATCAAGGGTCAGGAGAGAATATTAATGGCATTGATGGCCATCACCCCGCACATCGCAGATCTGGAAAATTTCCTGAGCTTTAGCCACCTGCGCAAATACGACCGCAACCAGACGCTGATTTATGCAGGCGATGTCCCGACCACTCTCTATTACATCATGCGTGGCACGGTATCCGTAGTACTGGAAGATGATGAAGGCAAAGAAGTCATCGTGGCGTACCTGAATCCGGGTGACTTTTTTGGTGAAATGGGGCTGTTCGACACCCGCAAGGCACGCAGCGCAAGCTGCCGGGCCAAGACCGAGTGTGAGCTCGCCGAAATCAGCTACGAGAAGTTCAATCAGTATATCCGCCTGCACCCCGAGATCCTGTTCACCATTGGCCAGCAGATGGCCAGCCGCTTACGCAATACGACACGCAAGGTAGGTGATCTGGCGTTCTACGATGTCACTGGCCGCGTGGCCCGGACACTGATAGAACTGAGCCGCGAGCCTGACGCCATGACTCACCCCGATGGCATGCAGATAAAGATTACCCGCCAGGAACTGGGACGGCTGGTCAATTGTTCACGCGAAATGGCGGGCCGGGTGCTAAAGACCCTGGAAGAACAACAATTGATTGCCGTCAGCGGACAGACCATTGTGGTCTACGGTACCCGTTAATCCGGCGTCGCCATTAACAGCAATCCTCGCCCGGCGGCTGATTGTGTCATCAGTTTTTCCCGCTCGGCCTGAATATAACTCCGCTTTTCTGCGATCTCCGCCCCCGGCAGACCTTTCATGCCCAGGAAGCTCTCGGCGCGCCGGAAACATGACATCGCTTTGATCGTGTCTTCACTGTCTGCTGCGCGCTGAGCCATTAACAGACAGGAATTTACCGCCACCCTTAAACCAAGCATGCGTAGCTTGTCGCGACACGACTGATACTGACTTGCGCTGATTTTGTCGCTTTTGTACAAGGTCGCAAAAATTTTCATGGCGCGTTGAATATGGCGTTGCGTCATGGTCAGCTCTTCCTCTGTTGCCACGGCCGCGCTGCTCCCCGAGCTCTTGCTGCTTCCGCTAAGCTTGCTGCCGGCCTCAGCCTCTTTGATGGGTTTGTCAAGATCAGTGCGAGCCGGATCCAGCGCCTTGATGGTTTGCAGGTCTTCCAGCAGACTGCCAAACAGCAGCGCCAGCACTTCCGGGTCGGTTTCCATCTGCTGCAGGGCGCGAGCAGATTGATGCACCTGCTTACGCCGGGACTCCAGCGCCGACAAGCGACTCAGGCGATTAATATGCTGTCCCTGCCTTAGCGCCGCCTGCTGCGCCACAATTAATCCTGCCAGCATCAGACATAACAGAAACAGCGTCGACAGAAAGTATGAAGCAACCATGCCCGGCTCACAGAGAAGGATGAAAGTAACCTTCTCTGTGTATCGGCGGCAGTCTTCAGGAATTTAGCGTCAGGCGAACAGCTCTGCGAACTTCTCGCCCGGGTTTTCCGCGCGCATGAAGGTCTCGCCGATCAGGAATCCGTAAATCCCCTGTGACATCATGCGTTTGACATCAGCCGCTGTGGCAATACCACTTTCGGTGACGATCAGTTTGTCGTCAGGTGCCAGTGCGGCCAGTCGGAATGTGGTCTCCAGGTCAGTGTGGAAATCATGCAGATTACGATTGTTGACACCAATCAGATCGAAGCCGGCAGACAGGGCGATATCCAGCTCCGTTTCATTATGGACTTCAACAAGTACATCAAGCTGAAAATCTTTTGCGCAGGCCGCCAGATCGCGCAGACGCGGCGGGTTCAGTGCCGCCACAATCAATAAAATACAATCGGCACCCATGGCGCCGGCCTCGGCTACCTGATAAGGATCCACGATGAAATCCTTACGGATCACCGGCAGCGCGCACGCTGCCCGAGCTTGCTGCAGGTACGCCGTACTACCCTGAAAGAACTGCTCATCGGTCAGCACCGACAGGCAGGTGGCACCCGCATCGGCGTACTGACGCGCGATCCAGGCAGGGTCAAAATCCGGGCGGATCAAACCCTGGCTGGGCGAAGCCTTCTTGATCTCAGCGATCACTGCGGCCTGCTGCATCTCCATACGCGCGCGCAGCGCCCGGATGAATCCCCGGCGATCGGCCATGCTGTCGACTGCCTGTTTCTCCAGAAAAGCCTGGCTGACGCGCTGGCTGTTGCGTTGAAGCTCGATTTGTTTATGCGCAAGGATTTTTTCCAGAATAGTGCTGGTTTTCACAGTGTTATTCTCATCATCAAACGTACATTGGACCAGAAGTGGCAAACCCTGAGGTGTTAAGCATCCGAGCCTTTCATGGCGGAGGTAAAGGCAGCCAGGGCCTGCAGTTTCTGCAGGGCCTCACCCGTGCGCAAAATGGCTTGCGCACGGAGAACACCTGCCGGCAAATCGTCCACCAGATTGGCGGCGTAAATTGCCGCACCCGCGTTCAGCGCAACTATATCGCCGGCCGCTTCGTTGTCATAGGTCAGTGCGCTCTGTACCAGTTCATAACTTTCCTGTGGCGAGCTGACCTGCAACATGGCAAAACCATCGCGCTGATTCATGCCAAAATCTGCCGGACTGACACTGTACCGCACAATGTGCCCATCGCGCAGTTCACCGATCTGGGTAGTGGCCGAAATGCTGATTTCATCCAGACCGTCTTCCGATGCCAACACCAGGACGTGGCGGCTGCCCAGCTCCTTCAGGACCTCCAGTATCGGTTCAATCCAGACCGGATCAAATACCCCCAACACCTGATTCGGTGCCGAGGCCGGATTGGTCAGCGGCCCCAGCATATTAAAAATGGTGCGCACACCAAGTTCGCGACGCGGGCCAATAACGTGTTTCATGGCGCTGTGGTGCCCGGGCGCAAACATGAACCCGACACCAATCTGCTCAATACATTCAGCGACCTGCGCCGGCTTTATCGCCAGGTTAACCCCGGCTGCCTCCAGCACATCAGCGCTGCCGCTTTTACTGGTTGCGCCACGATTGCCATGTTTGGCCACACGTGCGCCCGCGCAGGCAGCGACCATGGCCGCCGATGTCGAAATATTGAAGGTATCCGTGCCGGTGCCACCGGTACCACAGGTATCCACCAGATGTGCATCCGGCGGCACCGCTACCGGCGTTGCCAGTTCACGCATGACACGCACCGCGCCCAGCAACTCAGGCGTTTTTATCCCTTTCATCTGCAAGGCAACCAGAAAGGCACCCACCTGAGCATCAGTGCATTGTCCGGTCATGATTTCCCGCATCAGACCAGCCATATCATCAGCGCTTAAATCCTGTTTTTCGGCCAGGTGCCGGATGGCCTGCTTGATATCCATAAATGCGTTCTCGTTTATCTGGGCCGGTTTTTGTCAGCCTGAATCAGCTTTGCAGAAAATTCTTCAACAACTGATGACCATGCTCGCTGAGGATGGATTCAGGGTGAAACTGCACCCCTTCAATTGCCAGTGTTTTATGTCGCAAACCCATGATCTCGTCCAATTTGCCGTCTTCCATCTGGGTCCAGGCCGTCACTTCAAGGCACTCAGGCAAGGTCTTGCTGTCCACTACCAGCGAATGATAACGGGTGGCTGTAAACGGACTGGGCAAGGACCGGAACACACCAGTATTGCTATGGCAGATCGGCGACAGCTTGCCATGCATGACCTGGCGGGCCCTGATCACATCACCGCCAAAGGCCTGACCAATGCTCTGATGGCCCAGACAGACACCCAGAATGGGTATCCTGCCGGCGAAGTGTTTAATTACATCAATGGAGATGCCCGCCTCGCTGGGCGAACACGGGCCCGGCGAGATCACGATTTTCGCAGGTGCCAGCGCCTCGATATCCGCCAATGACAGCGCATCATTGCGGTACACCTGCACATCGGCCCCCAGCTCGCCCAGATATTGCACGATGTTGTAGGTAAACGAGTCATAATTGTCGATCATCAAGATCATTGCCGGTTGTCCCCTGGAAACCTGACATCGCGCCGAAAATCCGGCGCCAAGAGTGCTGCATTTTCTCCTAAAACGGCACAGACATAAACCTCTCCGACGCAATATCAGTACACTATGAGCTTATCCGAACTGACGAACGGGGGTGGAAACAGGTAATCTTGTACGGGATAAGACATGAAACAAACGACCCAGGAGGAAAACGCATGACTCGCGTACCCAGTTATGACAGCGTAGCCGATCTGCTGAAGATATTGATCAGCTTCCATTCACAGCTTGCCGACATGTATGGCCGCCTCAACGCCATGGTGGACGACAAGTACGCCAAACTGCTGGCTGAAGAAATGCAGCGCCGCGAGCTGCGTCTGGTTGAAACGCTGTCCGGTTATGAGAAAAATGCGCCCGAGCGCATTCTGGACACCATGCTGCAGAAGTCCTATCCGGAGAACCCCAATGACCTCCTCAGCGAGATGGAAGCTCAGATGAAACCAGAAACAACTGCGAGGCTGAGCCCGGATGACATCTACAGCCTTGGCAGCCGCGCCGACAGCCATATTGAAGAACTGCTGTCTGTGCTGCACGACAGCAGCAATGTTCCCGAGGTACGCGACGTGTTCAAGGACCTGCACGATGGGGAGGAACTGGAGCGAATAGCACTGAGCAAGGCCTACAATTCACTCAGGGAAATGTAGGTTTGTATGTACCCGACAAACGATGGGTAACACGGTCACTCAACCGGGTAGATGAATAGTATTTGCTGATCTCCGTTGGTGTAGGTGATTTCATAGTCAGAAAGACCATTGCCGCTGATGTCACCAACCAGGCGAAGTCCCAGTTCGTCGCGCTGGGATCCTGCCGCACGGTAGACCACATAGTCTACGCGGCCCCTGATAGCTACTCCATCAACGCTGGCAACGATCACACCATCGGTACCAATGCGGACACTGGTTACGCCATCGATGTTTGCGATCGCCTCACGCAACGCCTTCGAGTCTAACGGCACGGGCACGATATCCTGCTCCATCAGGTCTCCTTCGCCGTTCTCGAATATCAGTGATATTCCGCCTACGTTGCCCAGCCCGGCAATCGGGTAGTCAACCAGCCCGGGGACTGTGCCGCGATGGGCAGGTACGGCCATGACTTCGGGCCGACCAGAGTAGTACTGGTTTGACGCCAGCGACAAAATGTTCGGACCACCGTCCATCAGACTTTGTTGGTCATTGCCTGCACCAACTACCAGGTTCGCCCGCGTATCATATTGCAGCTGAAGACCTTGCGCATTCAGCGCAGCCAGAAACGCAGACTCGTTTATCAGTGCCGGATATGCCACCACAACACGACGACTTTCTGTGATCAGGACAATATCGCCATCGTCGTTGAAATAAACGCCCTCCGGCGTATCCGGGTCAGCCTGGCTGACGGACACGGGCAGCACAAGACTCCTGAAGTCATCCGTGATCACCTCGATTTCGCCATTCTGCGTAACATCAACGTCGGATTGCGCAAGGCCCTGCATCAGTTGTACGAAGTTTATCAGGGGCACCGGCGGCTGGTTCTCGCTCCCTGCCAGGACATCATCCGACATATCCACCAACTGAAATTCATCACCCGTTCCCCACGGAACGGACTTCAGCGCGCGCGTCAGATCCATGGACGGAGGGATGGACGCCTCCGATTCGAACTTCACATTCGGGCCCAGTTCGACACCCGGCTCCAGCACCGTATCAGCACCGATCACAACATTGGACAATTCTGCGCCGGCCGTGATGTTACCGCCATTGATCAGGGCAGGTTGCTCCGGGTCTCCGGTGAGCCGGCCGGAAATCGTACCGCCGCTGACGGTAACATTCGCCAGCAATGTGATATTGCCACCGATGGTGCCGTTGTTAACGACCGTGCCGCCGAGGGTGCCGCCGGTCACCACGCCACCCGCAGTGATTGTCAGCGTACCACTGGTGTGATTCACCGATGTCTGGGTGCTGACAACATTGCCCTGGTCAGCTGGCTGTGGCAGTTGCACATTAACAGTCTGGGATGCCGCATCGTCCCTGGCGCCGCCTGTGCCCTGTTCATCCGCGACAGAATTACCGTCATTGAACGTCCAGACCATAACAAAACTTCCCGTTGGACTGCTATTGACCTTGGCGTAATGCACCGCGCGCAGGGTTTCATTGACCAATGCGCGCGTTGCAATGGTGCCATTGTTCTGAAAACTCAGCTGCAACTGTCCTTCGCCGGTATCGGCAATCACGGCAATGATGTCGCCGCCAACGCTGACTGATCCGCCGCCATCGGGCCCGCCAGCCACAGTCAGCGAGCCGACGCCGACCAGAGAGAACAGATCGTCGGCATTGGCACCGCCGTCGCGCGCGATGACCAGACTTGCGCCCGTATAGTTACCGTCACCCGCGTTCAGGGCATCCAGATCCGGATCAGCAACGGCAGCACTGGCATCCAGTTTTTGCGGCGCGGCGCCTTGCACATAGGTCACTGTCGCCACCACGGTGAGTTCCGGCGCCCGGTTGACCTGTTCGACCGTGAACGTCCGGGAGACCTGGGTAGCCGCGTTGAACGCACTGCTGCCGGGCTGGTTTGCATGGATCGTACAGTTGCCAACATCCAGGAAGTTCAGCGTGCCGCCGGTGGTAATGTCGCACACGGCCGAGGAGCCGGCATCGGCTGTAAACACCACTGCCAGGCCCGAATCAGACGTGGCACTCAGGGTAGGTGTCTCATGGTAGTTTTGCACACCCGGATTGCCAAAGGTAATGACCTGGTCAGCTTTCGGTACAACCGCGTTGGAAGCCGCCGAAGCGGCGCCGCTGCCAATGCCGTTGGCAGCGGTAACCGCAAACGTGTACGACGTGCCGTTAGTGAGACCGCCTACCGTGATCGGACTGGCAACGCCGGTACCGGTGAGGCCACCGGGCGATGCCGTCACGGTATACTGCGTGATCGCGCTGCCACCTTCGAAACCCGGCGCCGTGAAGGTGACTGTCGCCTCGGCGTCTCCCGCCGTGGCGCTGCCAATGGTTGGCGCGCCGGGCGCCACGGCCAGCACCTCGAAGCTGCGTGTAACCGTTGTCGCCGCCAGCCAGGCGGCATCGCCCGACTGGTCCGCGTCAATCTCGCAGCTTCCTGCCGACACAAAGCCTAACAAACCTGCAGTGGTGACGGTGCAGACCGCAGGCGTGGTCGAGCTGAATACCACGGTCAGACCCGAGCTGGCCGTTGCGCCTAATTGCGGCGTGGTACCGAAGTCCTGATCAGCTGGTTGAGCGAAGGTGATGGTCTGAGCGGATCGTGGCACCACGGAAGTCGACGCAGCCGAAGCAGCACTGCTGCCGGCAGCGTTGGTGGCGGTGACACTGAAGGTATACGACGTGCCATTGCTCAGGCCCGATACCGTAATCGGCGAGGCCGCGCCGGTGCCAGTGAAGCCGCCGGGGTTGGAAGTGACCGTATACCCGGTAATGCTTGCGCCACCGTCGAACGCCGGCGGCGAAAAGGATACGGTAGCCTGCTGGTCTCCCGCCACCGCTGTCACGGCGGTCGGTGCGCCCGGCACCACAGCATTGACAGCAAAGGTCTGGGTGACGCGAGGTGCCGGCTCGTATCCACTGGCACCGGGCTGATCCGCATGAATGGTACAGTTGCCCGTGGCAACAAACGTGAGCACGCCACCCGTGGTCACCGTGCACACTGCCGGTGTGTCAGTACTGTACTCGACATCGAGGGGCGAGTTGACCGAGGCTGCCAGCTGCGGACTGGTGCCAAAATCCTGGTTGCCCGGGTCAGCAAAAGTGATGGTTTGTGTGACGGTGGGTGTGACGGAATTTGACGCTGCCGATGCCGGCCCGGTGCCCGCACTGTTGGTCGCGGTGACCGTGAAGGTGTACGAGGTACCGTTGCCGAGCCCCGTGACAGTAATGGGCGAGCCGGTGCCGCTGGCGGTGATGTTGCCAGGGCTTGAGGTGACGGTGTACCCGGTGATTGCGGCGCCGCCCGTGAATGCGGGCGGCGTGAAGGTGACTGTTGCTTCCGCACTACTCAGCGTTGCAGTGCCTATCTCAGGCGCGCCCGGGAGCACGGCATTCACCTGGAAAGTTTGCGCCACCTGTGGCGCCGGATTAAATTCCGGGTTGCCCGCCTGGTTCGCATTGATGGTGCAAGTACCTGGCGCCACAAGCGTTAATGCGCCACCGGCGGTGATTGTGCACACGCCTGCTGTGGTGGAACTGAAACTGACGGTCAATCCTGAGCTGGCGGTGGCAGTCAGCGTCGGAGAGGTGGCAAAGTCTTGCGCACCCGGGTTGGCGAACGTTATGGTCTGCGCACCCATTGGCGTGACGGCACTGGAGGCCGTCGACGCGGCACCGGTGCCCGTAGGATTGGTAGCCGTCACTGAAAAGGTGTAAGCGTCGCCGTTGGTCAATCCCGTCACCACGATCGGACTGCTGCCGCCACTCTGCGTCAAACCGCCGGGGCTTGATGTCACGGTATAGCTGGTGATCGCCGCCCCGCCGTTGGACGCCGGCGCGTCAAAGGCGACACTCGCCTGTGCGTCACCTGCTGTCGCCTGCACATTGGTGGGAGCATCTGGCACGGTTGTAGAGGTTCCGCTGATAATGACGTTTGAAGTCTCGCTGGCGATCACAGGAGAGAACTCTGTGCTACTGTGGGTAAAATCGCCACTAAAGTTGGCAATGCCTCCTGCCCCACTGGCGCCAACGTCACCAAACGCGTAGACGCGGAACGTCGCCGAAGTAATACCTTTAAACGCCGCACCCAGCGCCGCAGACAGAATACGTTGCCTGATGACCCCCCCGGATTCATGTGGAATAGCAACTTCGGCAATGTAGTCATTGATGCCAAAGCCGTTCACACTGGCGTAGAGTCGAAACGTAATCGGTCCTCTGAACTCGTTTACGCTATCGGTAATGTCGTTTTCATTCGCCACGCCCACCGCGACATTATCAAGGTTCAGTTCATACCCGGATGCGGCTGATACGGTGAACTCATAGTAGTCCTGGCTCATGTTCTGGCTGCCAGCCCAGCCCGTGAGAAACATATTTTGTGACGAGCCTGCCCAGAAATCGTTATCGAACGCGGCAGGACCGGTCACAGTAATATCGCCGGCCTCGACATTCGCATCAACCGTGGTTGCTGCCAGGGGACTGCCATTCCAGGTGAGGTTTCGTATATCGTACTCAACCAGCGCCTGCCCGTGAACCGCTAAGCTGGTGAGCGAGAAAAGCAGTATGGCAACGCCTTGAAACAGACAATGCCAGGCTTTTCTTCCCCGGTTTTTGACATTGACGTTGGTTGCAGAAAGACGAAAAATAGCTTCTTTCCGGCAAGCAGTTAACATCGGTGGCCTGCATTCTAAAAGATGACTCATTGCGCTTGCCTTATAGCTTACCCATCGGAATAGTTATAAGTGACAGTCGGCGTTTCGCCGGCTGTCACTGTTTACTCCTGCATTCAGTGTCTAGGGACGGCTCGGGAACAACCCCTGAACAGCAATGATGAAGTTGACCGGCAAATACGGTTGCATGTTGTTATGCAGCTGCCCGTTTCCAGTTGTTCCCAACGCCATCGGGTGCATATTTGTATTGGTCGAAGCACTGTAGATCGGGTGACCATCTCCGCCCCGGCCACTGCCTCGCGCTGTCCACACATTCTCGCCGGGGGACGCTTGCGTACTGGATGCCACTGTAGACGCATTGGCCGTATGACTGTGCGAGGGCATTTGTGCTTCCTGCAACCCTACCGATTCTTTCCCCGGCCTGTCTCCCATCTTGCGCGGGGTCAGGCCCGGGCCGCTTCCCTGCCCCATCGGTGCCCGGCCACGAAGATCGGGCAACGCGAATGTGTTTCGGCCATCGCCACCAAACTTTGTCCCAAGAATTGAGAACAGTGCGGTATTGTTGCTTATCGGCAATAACTGCCCATCACACAATTGCCAGCCTCGCGGCGCAAAGGTGCCAGCGAACTGGCGAATTTCTCCAATAAAAGGCTCCATGTCTGTTGTTCTCCTGTTCAGTTTCGCGAGGGATAAATGCCTTCAACCGAGATGCAAAGTGACAGCACCTGCCAGGGCTGCATATTTTCATGCGGTTGACCGCCACCATTGTGGGCCAGGGCGTCCGCCTGCATTTTGGTATCAGGACGCTCGGCATACATCGGATTGTCGCCGCTGTTCGCCCACACATTTCCCTCCGGCGTGGTTACCGTGCCGACAGCGGAACTGGCGGCCACAGCGTGACTGTGCGGCGGCAGCTCGTTGATAGTCAGGGTATGAGTTGCTTCACCACCGGCCTCGCCCTGCTTGTGCGCCGGTGATACGTGCATCGGAACACGACCGCGCAAATCCGGTAACGCGAAGGTTGTACTTCCATTGCCCCCGTACACGTCGCCCAGAAGAGAAAACAGCGCCTGATTTTGATTAGTCTGCAGCAACTGCCCTTCGCAGCGCATCCAGCCTTTGGGGATGGTGTTGAATGAAAACACCCTGATTTCGCCCAGATAGGGTTCCGCCATGAGTCCGCTCCTTTTTGTATTGTTGTGTGATCAGGTTACCTGCTCCGACTGCGCCACCTACCCGGTCGGAAAATTGCCATACAGACAGATGATGAAGTTGACGACCAGGCTCGGCATGACGTTTTCGTGTGACTGGTTGCCACCTGTCACAGCGACAGCGTCCGGACTCATGGTGACGGTGGGTGCGGCTGATTGATAAGGCGCTATGGCATCGCTGCTCGCCCAGACATGATTGGTTGGTGAATTGCTACTACCTGCCGCCGTGCTCGCGTTGACGACATGGGTGTGAGCGGGCAGCTGCTGGGCGATTAGCGTCACCGTTTCCACGCCTCCTGTGGCGCCTAACTGCATGCTGTTGCTCATTTGCACAGGAACCCGACCACGCAGGTCCGGCAGACCAAACGTTCGTTGACCATCCCCTCCGTAGGCTGTGCCAATCAGCGCGAACAACGCGTCATAGTCGCTGACCGGCAACAGTCTGCCATCACAAACATGCCAGCCTACCGGTGCGAAGTCGCCGCCGAACATGCGGATTTCGCCAACATAGGAATCACTCATTATTATTCTCCAGTCTGTTTTACAATCTAGAAATGGTCCTGTTCTAAATGTTCCTGTTCACAGCGACTGACGGCTGCCACTGCATGGCAATATGCGTTTCAGAACTGTAGGTTTCGTAAAAGCCATGACGACGATAAAGATCCTGCGCGGAGTTATTCATAGCAACGCTAAGCTTAAGGGGTATACAACGCTCCGTGGCGGCACGCTGCAACAGCTGCAATACATGGCTGCCGATACCCAGGCCGCGAAATTCCGGTAACAGCGCGATGTCAATCAAATGCAGAATATTTGCTGATTCTTGAATAAGACATCGGCCCGATGCTTCCCTGCCGCACATAATCAGCATATCGCAGGCATCGGGGTACTGAATATCATAGGCTTTTTTCTGCAGCTCCCATTGCATACTCAGAAAATCACGCGTCTGGGCATCGCTCCAACCCCAGGACGCCACCTCCTGTCTTCGCGTAGCGATATACAGTGCAAAAAGAAACGGGGCATCGTGCGACGGCACAGATCGCCGCAGACAGACTTCAGTGCAAGCAGTCATAACAGAGGCCTTGTCAGGCAGGGTTAGCGTTGCTGTGCCCAGAGCTTCAGGGTGAATTGACATCTGGACATTTTGCGCATGTCGAACTGATCAATCAAGGCTATCAACAAACAACAATCCCAACATGTGATGAACATCACATTTTTAGACATGACAATAATTACGTTCAATAATACAGATAGTAAATTAACAAATTGCAGGAACGCTCAGTTTATACACTGACAAAAAAATTAACCTTTTTACCAAATATCACGCACACCGCACATACCCAGGCCCAGCGCATGAGTCATGAGCCATCCGACCGCAGCGACGCGATAGCACAGGCTCTGCCGAACAACCGCTTGTTCCGGCTGCGGCGTCGCGTATAATCCACGCTTTCCGGGCCACTCGCACCTGTCGCCGCCACAGCGACACCCGTATTTATAGAAACGTAACGTTAGTTAGTGCCCGTCAGGAGGCCACATGCACATCAACGGAATCAAGGACAACCGCGTGACGGTCAGCGTGAACCAGGGCGTCGCCGATGTGCGCATGAATCGGGCAGACAAACGCAATGCGCTGGATGACGCCCTGTTTCAGTCGCTGGCTGCGGCCGGCGAAGCGTTAAAGACTTTACCGGGCCTGCGCGCCGTGGTGCTGTCCGGCGAAGGTGAATCCTTTTGCGCAGGACTGGATTTCGGATCATTTAAAGGCATGTCGCAGCGTGATGGCAAAACCTCCACCATCGGCACCATGGTCGCCGACGACGCCATTACTCATCTGGCGCAACAGGTGTGCTGGGTCTGGCAGGAAATTCCGGTACCGGTGATTGCCGCCCTGCGAGGCCATGCACTGGGGGGCGGCATGCAGATTGCGTTGTGCGCCGACATCCGTATTGCCCACCCCGATACCCAACTGTCGGTGCGCGAAGTTTTCTGGGGCCTGATTCCGGACATGACCGGTACGTTGATGCTGTCACATTTGGTGAGACCAGATGTGGCTCGCGAACTGATTTACACGGCAAAAATTCTTCAGGCCGACGAAGGACACACGCTGGGGCTGATCAGCCATTTGTCGGAGGATCCACTGTTGGCGGCGCAAACCCTCGCCACCGAGATCGCCAGTCGCAGCCCCGACGCTGTGCGCGCCGCCAAGCGCCTGCTGAGCCGCAAGCTCAGGGCAGAGGCCGCTGAGCAGTTTGCGGCTGAGCGCGAGGAAATCTACAAACTGATCGGCTCACCCAACCAGAATGAAGCGGTGCAAGCCTACTTTGAGAAACGCCCGCCGGCATTCAAGGACAACTGATGCGTACGCCCGATCGGGAACCAGGTCAACATTGATCATGATGCAGTCATATCAGACGGTCACAATTGCATTGCACAACCCCAAGAGCCCGGAAAATGTCGGCTCGGTCATGCGTGCTGCCGGTTGCTATCAGGCCGGTGCGGTGCGCTATACCGGCCAGCGCTTTTCGCGCGCCGTGAAGTATCAGACCGATACCAAAAATATCAGTTCAAAAATACCCTTGACACATGTCACTGATCTGCTGGCAAACCTGCCGGTCGACACCCAGGTGGTCTGCGTGGAATTTGCCGAAGGCGCCACTCTGCTGCCGACTTTCATCCATCCGCCGCACGCGATTTATCTGTTCGGACCGGAAGATGGCTCCCTGCCGCAGACCCTGATTGATGCCGCCGACCATGTCGTATTCATACCCACGGTCGGCTGCATGAATCTGGCGGCGTCGGTCAACGTCGTATTATACGACCGGCTATGCAAATCAGAGATCACTGCCGATAGCAATGACGTGATAAAACGCAGCCGCGACACCAACAACCGCCTGCTTGTTAAACCCTGACCACGCTGGCTACTCCTGCTCATACACGAACAGGTACTGTTTATCACCATTGGCATAGGTGACACGGTAGTCATCCACGCCATTGCCGGTGAGGTCGCCCACTGTATCCAGCACCAATGCATCCGCATTGCCATCCGCAGCAGCCCGCACAACGGTGTAGTCCATCGCGCCGCGCAGAACAACCCCATCAATACTGACCTGAATCACACCACGCGTATCGATACTCACCGCGGTCACACCACCCAGACCCAGCAAGGCACCCTGCAGCGCAGACCAGTCAGCAGGTGTGGGCATCAGGTCTTGCTGCATCAGCGTTCCGTCTTCACCGGTAAACACCGAGGTCTGCTGCTGCGCAGTCCCCAGGCCCGGCACCGTGTACGCCGTGATACCCGGGGTTCCTGACTGGTCTGCCGAAATGGCCGTTACATCGGCGCGCGCGCTGAAATAAATCTCCTCTCTCTGCAGCGCCTGAACCCTCGCGACATTGACCTGGTCGGAAGTTTCCGTTTGCTCCTCAAATGGTGTGACCACCAATTTGCCTGTCGAGGTATAGGTCGGCTGCAGCGCCAGCGTCGACAACAGGTTCTGGAGTAGTTCAGTATCCACGTGCAAAGCATAGGCACGGATACCCAGACCCGTTTCCGTAAACAGCAAGACATCACCATTGTTGCCGAAGTAGATGCCGGCGGTTTGTGCCCCCTGGGCTTGCACAATCTCCACTGGCAGTATCAACGCCCTATAGCCTTCAGCTGTAATCCGTAGCTGGCCGTTGGCCAGTTGCTCGATGGTCGCCCCGTCAATAGTGAAGACGGCAATGTCGCCAATAGCCTGAATCAGACCGGGCGCCTGGAATATCACTCCTGCGCCCAGCATGATGCCCGACTCAAGGGTCACGCCAGATCCGATGATCACATGAGCGAGAGAGACATCGCCACTAACCGTCGCACTACTTATAGTCACTGGCTGACCGGGCTCCCCGGCTGTATCCGTGGTGACATTGCCCGTCACGACTGTCGGCGGCGCCGGTGTTGGCGGTGGTGGCGGCGCGGGAGGTTGTGGCTGCACATCAATTGCCACGGTGGCCGCAATATCCTGACCCAGATAGCTCAGCGTTATCCGTGCCTCACGCACGCCATTGACCGGGTCTGCGCTGTTTAGATTCCGATAGGTGATGGCCTGCATCAGCGTCTGTACCCGAATGACAGTTGCCGCGTCGCTGAATGTGACACTGAGTACTTCGCCAGCACCGATGGCATTATCCAGCGTGCCGATCACCACACTGTTCACCAGCACATCGCTGCCTACCGTGGTTGCCGACAGGCTGACAGCGCCGCTGGTCAAAAACGACAGCACATCTTCGGCAGCGTTCGCGGCGCTGATCATCTCCACCTTCAGCCTGCCGCCATCCAGATTCACCGCACCCGGCATCTCAAGGCGCGCGGCCGCGTTCGGGTCAAGCTGCAGCGGGCCATTGCCAATACGGAAGGTCTGGCTGCTGCCATCGAGCCCCCCAAGAACGGGATCACCGATCATGCGCACGGTCAGTGCCGCAGCGTGCGGGTTATCCCCGGCATCGGAAGGGATGTTCAACTGCGCGCTACGCAAGCCCGAGACAGAAGCGTCGACACTGACGCTGATGCTGCAGTCACCGTCTACGGCCAGCGCACTGTTGCTGCAGGCATCGGTCACCACAGTGAAATCGGCGGCATGATCTCCGCCGAGAGCAAGCGCACCTATGTTGACAGGCACATTGCCATCATTAGTAATGCTTAGCGTCCGGGTCGTCGCTGCCGCATGGATGCTGCGCGTACCAAAGTTAAGCACGCTGACTGACAGGGCAATTTTTGAATCGACAGCCGCCACCACCAGATTGACTGCATTCGCCTGCGTGGCATCGATACTGTAAACAAATCCCGCTGGTACCGTGTTGATACTCAGCCCGTTATCCGTCAGCGAACCCGAGTAGGTGAATAATGTATAGGTGCCAACCGCCAAACCGCCCAGATCCGAAACATTCAGCAAGCCATCCAGCACCAGATCACCGGTGACTTGAATCAGGTCATTAACGTTTCCACCCACAGTGCCAGGTGCCGCTAATTCGAAATTGAGCACTGATGTTGCACCAAGCTCGAGATCCGAAGCGCTCAGGGTGCCCGCACTCGCGCCGGGCGCCACAATCCCGCCACTGGCCACCTGCACAGCACCGACTGTGCCGGTTCCTGACAGGGTGGCGCCACTGGCTACGGCCACACCACCGGCCAGACTGCCACTGACCCGCAACTGACCCGCAGCGGTAGTGGTACTGCCGGTGTAAGTACTGTCACCTGACAGCGTCAGCGTCCCGCTACTCTGCTTCACCAAAGAACCGTCGCCGCTGATAACCCCACTGAAGGTACCGCTGGCCACACGTACCTCACTGAGAGAGGTCAACCCCATGGCACCGGCGCCGCTTAATACGTTGATCGTTTCGGTAACAGCCGAACCGTCACCAAGTGTTATTACGGCGCCCGTCCCCAACTCCACGGTGGCGGTGTCCACAATCTGTTCATGGGCGGCGACAACCACCTGCGTACCCGTATCCACGGTCAGGTTACCGGGAACCGCCATGACGTTGTCGCTCTTGTTGAGACGAAAACGCAGACCGGCCCCGGCGACCGTTTGCAACCGTGTGAGACCGGTGTAGGTATTGGCGGCCGCGCCACTGAACTCCAGTGTGCGAGCGCTGCTGACGGCAGTCGCATCAACAATAAAACCCCCGTTGGACAATATGCCGGAAAAATTCACTGTTTGCTCAGAAGTAGTCCCTCCCAGCAATCTTAATGATTCGGAGCCACCGCCAAAATTGATGTTGCCAGACAGCGTTATCGGAAAAACAGTTGATATTCGCAAGTCACTGGTGTCTACCAGTGAGACCGCGTTTGGCACAGTCATTGTGTCGGCCAGGTCCAGACGGGCACCTGCCGCCACCGTGAGCAGACCGCTGCCAAACGGGGAGGTTACCGCGCTGCCCGAGTCACGAAAAACAACCGAACCCTCGTTAATGTCCATGCCGCCCGAGAACGTCCTGTCGCCTTTCAGTCGCAGCTGACCGCCCCCGGTCTTGGTCAGTTTGCCAATGCCGCTGATGTTGTTGCCCGTACCAAAAGTCGGAACATCGACAAAAATCGTGCCACCACCTGCTCTTAATGCTATTTCGGCGGGCGGATCCGTCGGTTGAAGATTCCTCAAGGTGCCACCATCCAGCGCCACGACCCCAAGGATTTCGACATTGTTAGGCCTGAATGTGCTATTGATGACTTCCACATTGCCGCTATACGTCGCACCTGCGCGATTTAATGTCAGCATACCCGCGCCCTGTTGCCGGATGAGGCCTGAGCCATTGATTGGGTTAGATAGCGTCAGGTCGTCAGAGCGATTAAACACCAGCGTCCCATTATTGGTGATATTGCCGGCCATGGCCGCCACCGACTCGCCCATGTCTATTTGCAGCGTGCCTGTGGCATCGATGATCAGCGCCCCAGTGCTGGCCGACTCCAGACCATCGGCAGTCAGGGCGTTTGCTATGGTAGTGGTAGTGCCGGTGCTCAGTACCAGCCGCCCCTGCACATCAACGGCGGCCCCCTCCAGGCGATAACCGCTGCTGCTGAACTGCATCCGGCCTGCCTGTGCCGCAGCCGCGGTGACATTGACCGTGCCCCCCGTGCCAGTGAACCGCCGGTCCGGCAGGGCACCAAGGCCATAGGCGCCGTAATTCGCTGTGCCCGTTTGATTGGTCCAGTTAGTGGAGACCTCGTCCCAGGTACCATCGCCGCCGTCCACGGTACCATTCTGTATCGTGTTGCCGCCGTCCCAGTAAATCCGGTCTTGTGCCGATGCTGCGTCAGCAACGGTCAACAGCAGGCCGGCCAATACAATAGTTCTGACGATTTGACACTTGTATCTGGAAACTAGGCGGGGCATGGCGGTGGACCCTTGATTCATGAATGATTACAAATAACCAGTCATGATCCGGGTAACGCGGGGGGACGACTATCACATTTCCGCTTTTTTGAAGGATTTGTTGTGTCACAGGTGGGCGAAAAACCTTTTGAGCAGGCTCAGCGCATCGCGCGCTGAAGCGTTGCCGAGGGGCGCTCACCAAACAGGCTGGCATAGTCTCGCGCGAAGTTACTCAGGTGCAGGAAGCCGAAGCGGGTGGCAATGTCGGTGACTGTCAGCTCTTTATGGGCAGGCGCCATTAACTGCTGGCGTACTTTGTTGAGGCGCAGAATACGCAAATACGCGACCGGGGTAATCTGCAGGTAATCGTTAAAGCTGTACTGCAACACGCGCGCGCCAACGCCCACATTATTGCAGATGTCAACCACACTGGGGCTGACATGCTGATCCAGGCAGCTCAGAATATAGTCCCGGGTCCTTCGCACGACCTCAAGTCTGCGCTGCCGCAGTTGTTGTCCCGGCGCGCCGTCCGCTCCGGCCAGTGAGGCGTTATGAACGATAAGTGCGAGCTGATGCAACAGCGCTTTGCCCGGCTCCGCGCCTTGGTTTTGCGCACTATCTGTGAGTTGTGTCTGATGCAATGCAATACCGGTCAGCTGTTCCAGCAACTGACGGCTTTTGCCAGATTTGAACACCTGCAAGCCAGTCACATCCGTATCCCAGCCTTCGGCACCCAGGGCGCGAATACTGCCCATCAGTTCGCTTTCCTCCATCACCACATAACACGTGGACACACCACCAGGGATGACCAGGTCACAATCGGTATTGGCATGCATGAGGTAAATCTGATTATCATCTTCCATCGTGTGCCGCATAAAACGCGCAGCATCGTGACCATGGTCAATCATCGATATCGTACAGCGATTCGAGGGCACCTGTGCACGTTTATGCACCGATTTGTTTTGATACTCAAGAAAGGTGGTAACCGGGCCCAGTTCCCGTCTGGCAATGCTGCCACTGAACTGGCCCGCGTCAATCTGGGAATACTCTACCTGCAGCCACGCCTGAGCCTGCGCGTGCACGGAGGAGTCGTCGGTAGCAATGCTCTCGAATCCGGCGTGGATGTCCTTACCCATAACCATTTACCTAAACCGGGGCGCTGCAGCTGGCACCAAATTTATAACAGCTAAAACACCGATGATGTCGCAACATGATGCGCGTACGCATGCTGTCGGCCAGGCTCCCGCCCAGATCATAATCCGGATCGTCATCCACCAGCGTGCAGGCATAAACCCGCACACCTCGCTCCGAATTGACCAGCATACGAGTGTGGGTACACATAAAATGGTCGCGGCTTTGCTGCGTGGGATATTTATCCATGCAGCTCTCGGTCACTTCGGGACTTCCATCTTCAGTGCCAGGTATCCCAAAATCGGGAAATGCAGTGAAAGCCACAGACTGTGGTATTTCATGCCGGCGAAAGAGTGAACGATACTCATCTTCGATTGCGGCGCTGTTTTCATTGGCTTCCATCTGCCGCGCCACTGATACCTTGAACCCGTTTTCGTGCAGCCAGCGGATTGCCTGCAGGGACTCCGCAAAGCTGCCTTCGCCCCGACCTTCGTCGTGACGGGCGGCATCCGGGTAATCGAGACTGATGCGAAAACTGATAGGGTAGGGATTGTTCAATAAAGGCAGGATCTGATGCGAGCGCTGCATCAAAACCCGGGTACCATTGGTCAGCACAAAACAGGGCTTATGCTGGCTGGCGTAATCCAGGATGTTAACAAAATCACGGATCACAAAAGGTTCGCCGCCGGTAAAGGAAAACTGTTCAACGCCAATATCCACCGCTTCGTGAATGAAGGGCTTGAGCAAATCAAGCGTCATGGCGGGGATACGCGTGTCACCGGGTTTTGAGCCCTCCAGGCAAAACGGGCAGGCCAGGTTGCAGGCGGTGCCGGTATGTATCCACAGTTCGCGCAACTGATTCGCATCAATGTAGCCGCGCGGCTCTCCTGCGCGCGTATGGGTCCAGCTGTCCGCGTAGCGAGGTGATACCAGATTTATCACGGGGATTTCTCCACGCACTGAATGTACTGATTTTTCAGCAGAGCTGACAGACATAAAATCCTCTTGGGTATATACGACCCGGGTGACAGTGAAGATCATGAACAGACACAAGATAGCAGATTTGAGCCGTATTTTGTTGAGCCGGTTCACTCTGCAATGACGGATCACAGTTGATCCTTGACCCGCCGGAATGCGTATGAACATCATTGCGCCATTTACAGGGAGGGTTTTGCCATGTCGTCACCACGCACCAACATCGTCTGGTTCCGCCAGGACCTGCGTCTGGCCGACAATCCCGCATTGTACGAAGCCAGCAACAACGGCAATAGCATTCCTGTCTACATACTGGATGACAGCAACAGTGGCGAATGGGCCATGGGCGGCGCCAGCCGTTGGTGGCTGCATCATTCGCTCAGCGCGCTGTCCGCATCCCTGAACGGCAAGTTGCTGGTATTGCAGGGTGATCCGCTGACCTTGCTGCCCAGGCTGGTCGAGGCTGCGCAGGCAGATGACGTCTACTGGAACCGCTGCTACGAACCCTGGCGCATCAAGCGGGACAGTGAACTCAAGAAACAACTCAACGGCAATGGCACCGTGGTCTACAGCAGCAATGGCTCCCTGTTGTGGGAACCGTGGCGTATATTAAAAGATGACCAGACGCCGTATCGGGTTTTTACACCCTTCTATCGACGCGGCTGTCTAAAAGCAGAACCGCCCGCGCAGCCTTTGCCAGTGCCACGCCAGCTTGCCAATACTGTCATGGATGCCAGCAAAGCAGGAAACAGTGCCTCCTGGCTGAGAGATCATATGGGCCAGGCTGGTATCGACAGGCTGGGCCTGTTGCCAACAATACCCTGGGACCAGACCATGGCCGCCACCTGGCACATCGGGGAAAAAGCAGCCTGGCAGCGACTGCAACAATTTCTCAACGAGGGCCTGCACGGTTACAAGGAAGGCCGCAATTTCCCGGCCAGGACAAACGTGTCGCGTTTATCCCCCTACCTGCATTTCGGCGAAATTTCGCCCCGGCAGGTCTGGCACGAAGCGCAGTCGGCGGGGACTGTCGGCGGCCTGGAGAACGACCTGGATACCTTCCTGTCCGAGATCGGCTGGCGCGAATTCTCCTATTCTCTGCTGTATCACAACCCTGAACTGCCGAGCGTCGCCATCCAGAAGCGCTTTAATGCTTTCCCCTGGCAAAAGGACGCCGGGCGCTCGCGCGCGTGGCAGCAAGGTAATACCGGCATACCATTGGTCGATGCCGGCATGCGCGAGTTGTGGCAGACCGGTTACATGCACAATCGGGTGCGAATGGTCGTGGGATCATTCCTGGTGAAAAACCTGCTGTTGCACTGGCATGAGGGGGAAGCCTGGTTCTGGGACTGCCTGGTGGATGCCGACCTGGCCAGCAACAGCGCAAGCTGGCAGTGGATCGCAGGCTGCGGCGCCGATGCTGCACCCTATTTCCGTGTGTTCAACCCGGTGCTGCAAAGCCAGAAATTCGACAAGGAAGGTGACTACTTGAGGCGATACCTGCCGGAGCTTGCGGCGCTGCCCGACAAGCATATTCACGCTCCGTTTGATGCCCCTGCTGATGTGCTGCGCAGTGCCGGCATTCGTCTGGACGAGAACTATCCCAACCCGGTCGTTGCGTTGAAGGCTTCACGCGAGGCAGCACTGGCCGCCTTCAAAAGCCTGTCCTGAGCCTTAAAGCAGACCCAGGTTGATGGCCCGCAGGACGGCCTGGGTGCGATCACGCACGCCCAGCTTTTCCAGAATGGAGGACACCTGATTCTTGATGGTGCCCTCGGATTTGTGGATGGTATTGGAAATTTCGCGATTGCTGAAACCACCGGCCATCAATCGCAGCACCTCGATCTCCTTGTCGCTCAGGGCCTCTGCCGCGCTCATATTGTCAAAGCGTGGCTCCATGGTCGACAGGCCCTTAAGAATGCGTTCTGTCAGCGCCGGCTGCATCAGGGTGCCACCGGCATGAACGACCTCAATCGCGCCCACCAGGCTCTCCAGCGATACGTCCTTCAGCAAATAGCCTTTGGCACCTGCCGTGATGCCCTCCATCACCAGCTGACTGTCATCAAACGTGGTGAGAATGATGCTGGGCACCAAACAATCGGCTTCACGCATGGCATGCAAAGCGTCGATGCCTGTCATTTTTGGCATCCGAATGTCAATCAACAGAACGTCCGGTTTGAATTGCCTGATGCCGTCGACCACCTGGCTGCCGTCTTCGACCTGCCCCACAACCTCGATGTCCTCGCTGAGCTCAAGCAGACTGCAAATACCCAGGCGCACCAGATTCTGATCTTCAGCCAACATGACACGTATTTTCATTCAGGGCTCCGACAGCGGAACGGACATCGCTGAGTGACAGTTATTCCAGTTACAGTATGCCATACAGACAATTCCGCTAGCACTAGGTCATAAGTCACCCTCATGAAAATGCCTTTCGGCACTGTCCTTATCAGAACAGGCATCTCATCATAAACCTCGATATTTACCAACATCAGGCAACGGAGACCCGCCCTATGATCTGGCTGCATCAATCCGCTCTTTATCTGCATATCGCCGTTGGCATCGTCGCCCTGATCATATTCTGGGTACCCGCCCTCAGCAAAAAGGGATCCGTCAATCACAAGCGCGTTGGCCGAATTTTCGCCCTTATCATGTACACCGTGGGCTGGTCAGGGGTACTGATGGCATCGCTGGATCTTTGGCGGCCGCTGACTATGCACCCGGCGGCGGATGTAACCACACCCGAATCTCAGGTCGCGATCAGTGCAGGCATCCGTTCCACCGCCACTTTTTTGCTGTCGCTGAGCATACTGGTACTGACTGCCACGCGGCACGGCTGGCTCGTTATCAGAGGCAAGGAGGATCGCCGTATCCTGCGCAAGCCCTCGCAGGTCGCCTTGTGCCTGGCATTGCTGGCTGCCGGCCTGACCCTGCTGGTCGTCGGGGCACGCGGAGGCAATACCTTATTGCTGATATTTGGCGCCCTTGAAACCTGGCTGGCGATTGGTTATCTGCGTTACAGCTTCAAGGCCGACCTTGCGCACCCCAAAGAGTGGTGGATCGAGCACCTGGGAGCACTTATCGTTGGCGGCATCAGCGCCTACACGGCATTTTTTGTGGTCGGGGCAGCCAGCCTGCTGGAGCCGTTGTTGCAGAGCGGCAGTTTCGCCGGTCTGGGCATTGTGTTCTGGGTGGCGCCGGGTGTTATCGGTGGCTTCGCCATTGCCCGCCTCAGTCGCAAGTACCGGCTGCGATTCACCGCCAAACCGGGCTAACACTGCCTGTTAAGGCGAGCAAGGCAAGCTCGGGTTCAGGTGACTTTGTGTCTCACAGCAAAAGCCGGATCGCGCCACAATTCATCACGCATGATGGTGGTCAGAACCTGCACACTGCGGGCGATATCGGCGTAGCGCAGGAACAGGGGACTGAAACCCATGCGCAGAATATCCGGTGCCCGGAAATCCGCAATCACGCCATGGGCAATCAATGCCTGACAGATCTCGAAGGCCTGCGGATGCCGGTATGCCAGCTGAGCCCCCCGCATTGATTCATCGCGTGGCGAGATCAGCACCAGCGCTGACATCGCGGGTGTCTGCCCGGCCATCTGCTCAACCAATTGCATAAACAACGCGGCAAGCGCCAGCGATTTCTTGCGCACGGCGAGCATATCGATGTCAGCAAACACATCCAGCGCTGCGTCCAGAATACTCAGAGACACAACAGGTGGCGTGCCCGTCAGAAAAGCGCTGATACCCGCCGCCCTTTCATATTTATTGTCAAAATCAAAAGGCGCCTGATGCCCCATCCATCCGCTCAAGGGCTGCGTGACCGTGCCCTGATGCCGCGCCGCAACGTATAAAAACGCGGGCGCACCGGGACCGCCATTCAGGTATTTGTATCCGCAACCCACAGCAAAATCGACATGACATTCATCCAGCTGCACCGGCACCACACCGGCACTGTGAGCCAGGTCCCAGATCACCAGAATACCCCTGGCATGCGCCTGCGCCGTGATTTTTTTCATGTCGTACAGAGTGCCGTTTCGGAAGTTGACATGTGACAATAACAACACCGCCACATCGTCATCCATGTTTGATTCAAGGTCGTCGTCATCGTCTGCCAGACGCAATGTGCATTTGTCGCTGCCCAGCAGATTACCCAGCCCCTGCACCATGTACAGGTCGGTCGGGAAGTTGCCTTGTTGCGACAACACCACATTGCGGCCATTCTGCATCATCAAGGCAGCGCTGAGCAGTTTAAACAGATTGACAGACACCGAATCACAGCACAGGGTCTGGCCCGATGCAGCGCCGATCAGCCGGGCAATCTTATCCCCCGCATGCACCGGCAGATCAATCCACCCATGAAGATTCCAGCTTTTGATCAGGTCCTGCCCCCACTGCTGCTCGACAACCTCCCGGGCGCGCTGTCTGGCAGTCCGCGGCAGGCAACCCAGTGAGTTGCCATCCAGATAAACGATATCAGTCGGCAGTTCGAAGTCGGCATACTTTGTGGCCAACGGATCGTGATCGTCCATAAGCGTCAGTTGGTCGTTTGTCATTCTGCCAACACACTTTGCAGAGTGGACAACAACACATTAAAGCTGCGCGTGCCCGGGTGCACCCAATCGAAATGGCCTGCGCTCTCGACAAAGAGCGTGCGCGCCCCCACCAGCAGCGCCTGGTTGACCGACACCAGGGCATCAGATCCGCCGTGCAACAGCAAGGTGGTGGCATGAGTGGTATGGTCGGCGGGATTGGCCGCCGCATAGTCGGCAGGCATCTCCTGTGGTGTACCGCCCATGAACCGGGCTGTTGCTGTTTCGCAGCTGTTGCTGCCAGCAGCATAAGCAATAATATCAGTGATTGCCGCCAGGCCCACAACGGCACTGGCAGCGGGCGTCTCACGTCCGGCAAGCAGGGCCAGGTGACCACCGGCGGAGTGACCAACAATAACAAAACGCCCGTTGTCTATCGGATAGTTCTGCAACTGCTCTATGTGATTGATACCGGCCAGCACATCCTGGTAAGTCCCCGGCCAACCGCCACCGGCATCCCCACTGCGTCGGTATTCCAGTGACCATACCGCATAACCGGCCTGCGCCAGCGCAGTGCTCAATGCATAGGTATGGTTGATGTCGTAGGCGTTAAGCCAGCAACCACCATGAATCAACACCACTACCGGCGCCTTGTCCGCCGACCGGGCACTGCCTGCCTGCTCTTTCGGCAACCAAAGCAGCCCGTGTTGCAGTGGGTCATTGCCATAAGCAATGCGGGCATGCGGCTCGCGATAGGTCAGTGCCTCCACCGCGCTGTAGGCTACGCCAGCATCAACTGTCTGATACTCAATATCCGTGCTGGCCACCCGGGACATGCAGGATGTCAACGCCAGGGCCATAACAGCAATACCAGGCCAGGATCGCGGCAGGTGCACTAGACATTGTAAATTCATTATGAATTCTCGATTATCAGGTCTATATCAATAGATAGATTCAATCTTACATTGACTCGGGCCCGCCATACCATGGCTATACTCTCTGACAACCAGGACGATAGTATCGGCGGTGTTTTTTAACGCTTGAAATTTTGACTTTGCCGAGACACTATACGCACCCAACAAAATAACAAAATCGGCCGATATTGAATGCCGATATAAAAAGCCCCGGGAACAAAATGGATCTGGATCAGCAACAGGCAATTGACTCGAATGCCAAGGATCAGCGGCTGCGCCTGCAACGCATGACCTGGGGCTTCGGCGCTCAATTCAGCACCTGGCTGGTTATCTGGGGACTTTACCTGTTCGGCATGCTGCCGGGATTACCCGTCGCCATCTATTTTCTGCTGATCTTTTCCGCCGATCTCAGCTTTATTCTCCTGCTTAAAACCGACATCAATCTGCGCTTCAAAGACCCCAGCATGACCGCAGCACAAATTGTCACCCCCATCTGGCCGGCGGTGTTCATCATGTTTTTTGTCACCGACCCACAGGCACGTACTGTTTTCCTGTTGACTGCGACCAGCGGCCTGATGTTTGGTTCATTTGTCATGACACGCCGCGGCATGTTGTCTGTCGGCGCCTTTATTCTGACCAGTTATATGGCGCTGTTGGCAGCACTGCAACTGCTCGCGCCAGAACGCATGGACTGGCGGATTGAGATCATTATTGTATTTACCTACGCATCGGTTTTGCTGACCGTGGCCTATCTGGGCAGTTTCATTTCCAGCATGCGCCTCAAGCTGAAGGACAAGAACCGTGAGTTGGCCGAATTGGCGGCACGCGATCCGCTTACCCAACTGCCCAATCGGCGCTCACTGATGGATCAACTGTCACAAGAGGTCGCCCGGGTGGAGCGACGCACAGCGGATGAGGATGAGCTGTGCGTCAGCATGCTCGACGTAGATCATTTCAAACGCATCAATGACACCTGGGGCCACGATGCCGGTGATGCCATTCTGTGCAAAATCAGCGACGAGTTACGCAAAATCATGCGCAAGGGGGATTTTCTGGGACGTTTCGGCGGCGAGGAGTTTATTGCCATTCTGCCGGAATCCACACTGGACGCCGCCAAGCGGACGGCCCAACGCATCCAGGATTGTGTCGCCAGCCTGAGCTTTGCAGAATTGCCCGAAGGCGAACGCATCACTGTCTCGCAGGGCCTGGCTGTCTACCAGCCAGGAGAACGCATAGAAAGCACGTTAAAACGCGCCGACGAAGCGCTCTATGTTGCCAAGGAAAACGGCCGCAATCAGATCGTCGTCAGCCAGGCGGACGCTGATCAACAACAGCCTTGAGCGGACTAAAACAGCCTTGAGCGTACGAAAGTACTAAACAGCCTTGGGCGTATTAAACAGCCTTGAGCGGAATCAGATTCTCATTCTCAGTCAGCTCAGGCAACGCCGGCAAAGGCATACCCAGATTGTTCTTCTCGAACACCCGATCCGCCCGATAACTTGAACGCACCAGCGGGCCGGCGGCCACTTCCATAAAACCTTTGGCCAGACCCAGCTCCCGAAGACGATTGAACTCTTCCGGACTGACGAAACGCTCTACTTTCAGATGATTACGAGTTGGCTGCAGATACTGGCCCAGCGTCAGAATATCTACCCCAATCGCACGCAGGTCATCCATGGTCTGCAGAATTTCCGCCTCAGTTTCACCCAGCCCCAGCATCAGACTGGTTTTGGTCAGTACCTGCGGCCGATGCTGCTTGGCAAACGCCAGCACATCCAGTGTTTTCTGGTAACCGGCGCGCGGGTCACGCACCGGATGCGTCAAACGTTTTACCGTCTCCACATTCTGCGCAAACACCTCCAGCCCCGACTCCACCACCCGGGCCACTGCCTCCATGTCGCCACTGAAATCAGGCGTCAACGCTTCAACCGTTACCTGCGGCGTACGCGCCTTGATCGCGGCCACACAGGCGGCATAATGCGCCGCGCCGCCGTCGTCCAGATCATCACGGTCAACTGAGGTCAGCACAATATAACGCAGCCCCATCAGTTCCACCGATTTTGCCACATGCGCCGGCTCATCAACATCCAGCCAGCCACCGGGATTCCCGGTATCTACCGCACAGAACTTGCACGCCCGCGTGCACACCGAACCCATCACCATGATCGTGGCCGTGCCGTTGTTCCAGCACTCACCAATGTTCGGACAATGTGACTCCTCACACACCGTACTCAGCCGGTTCTCCCGCACATTCGCCTTCACCGCCTCAAAGCGCTCGCCACCGGGCATGCGCGCCCGCAGCCACTTGGGCTTACGCGCCATCGGCACAACCTGCTCGACCGCACCGGACGATTTTTTCACCCCGTCCTTGATCGCGGTAAATCCCTGCTCACTGCGGAATTTGCTGCCACTCGGAATTGAAGGCGGACGCTGCTGATGACTCATCTGAACCTGATCCTGTGATCAAAAAACCAATACGCCCATGATACCGCATTTGGCCTCCCGCCATAAGACCACCAAAACAGCCCGTTGTCA